>JAPPOR010000941.1 GCA_028817905.1 Myxococcales bacterium | reverse complement strand
CCGAAGCGCTTCCAAGGACATTCCGCTCCAGGCGTACAATGATCGCAAGTGTGCGGTGAATCGACAGAGCCCGGCTAGTCAGTAGGTGCCCCGTCGGCATCGCCCGCGTCGGCGAGCTCGACGAGCTGCATGTTCGCAAGCACGATGGCTTCGACGGGCGAGGACTCGGCGATGATGGCGCGCATCTGGCGAAAGTACGCGCGCTGTAGGTCGCGCAGGCGCTCGAGGTCTGCGCGCGAAATGCCGAACAGGTTGTAGGCCGAGCTGGCCGTGGGCCCGGGGGCGGTCTGTAGCCGCGTTGTGGCAGCCTGACTGAAGAACAGACGTAGCCGGCGGGCCCCGGCCGGGTCGCGACCGGTGTCCACCAAGCCTACCCCGACGGGTTGATAGTGGCCGTCCTGCAACGCGATCTGCCCGCCATCTTCCAGCAGGCGAAGGCACTGCGCTTCCATCTCTTCAGGCAAGCCGAGCCTGCGGGCGAGCCAGCCCGGCTCGTGACGGGGCAGCCGCACGTAGTCGGCCAGCTCCAGTGCGCGCAGGAATGCGTGCGACCACGGCAGGTCATAGGCCGCCTTGCGCATCGCTTCCAGCGCGCGGAACTGGGACGCGACGCTGGGCAGGTCCTCGGGATCCACCAGGCAGGTGACGAAATCCACGGCACGCCGAGACACGGCCTCCACAACCCGCAGGAAGTCGGGCACGCGCGGCTGCGCCTTGGCCTGCAGCCAGCGCGAGATCGCATAGCGGCTGCGCCCCGCCGTGCTGGCGACCGCCTGGATGGTTGTGGTTCCACGCAGGTTGTCGAGCAGGCGCGCGACGCCGGGAGGGGTCGTGACGTCCAGATCGTGCAAGATGCCAGGCGGCCGCCGGTAGAAGCGCCGGAGGGCGGCTGGCAAGTCCACACCCGAAAGGGCCGCCACCTCGAACATGCGCGCCGCCGTCGGGAAGTTTCTCCCGGATTCCCACGTATAAATCGTGTGGCTGCGGGACCCGATGCGTCGTGCGAACGCCTCCTGGGAGCGCCGGCCCCTAAGGGCGCGCAGTAGCTCCGCGCTGACCTGCTCGAAGTCGAGCTGAGTGGCGTCCACGTCCATGACCCCTTAGTCATATGCACATCATGGGGCTCTATGGCTAGGGAGCACGTGCGATTTGTATCTGGTCTGACGCAGGGTTCCGTACTTCGCCCGCTTACGCCTCCGAGACTACTCGGACACGGAAACAGGTGTCACCACATCGCCAGTCCGACCCCACAGGCGGTCCCGCAGGCCGGAGTCGCGACGAATCCCGGTTTCGATCGCGGCGGCAACCGCCTCGGGACTGGCGAACAGGGTGACGCGCTTGCGCGCCCGGGTCACGGCTGTATAGAGCAGCTCGCGCGTGAGCAGCGGGCTGCCCAGGCGGGGCAATACGACGGCTACGTGATCCATCTCGGAGCCCTGGCTCTTGTGAACGCTCATGGCATAGACGCTGCTGTGGGCGGGCAGGCGTTTGGGGGACAGGCGCACGAAGGCCTCGCCGTCCGCAAAGAATGCGCGCAGCTGGCCCTCGCGGTCGGGCAACAGGAGGCCCACATCGCCGTTGAAGACGCGCAGCTGGTAGTCGTTGTGCTCCACAATGATCGGACGGCCGTGGCCGGCGTCGATCGCACTGGCCGCAGACGGGCTGCCGGCGGCGGCGGCCAGCCCGCTCCCGATCGCGGCGTTGACGCGCTCGACACCCAGGGGCCCCCGACGGTTGGCGCACAGCACCCGATATCGCGACAGCGCGGCGAAGCCCTGCTCGGGGGTCGCCACACTGGAAAGGCGCCCGTAGGCCGCGATCGCCTGCTCCAGCAGGGGCGCCAGCGGATCGGTCTCGGATTCCACGTTGACGAGCGTGGCGTCAGGCAGGCGCCGCCCTTCAAGCACCTTGAGCGCAGCCGGTACGTCGCCGCGACGGATCGCTTCCGCCAGCCGACCGATCCCGCTGCGCGCTGCGTAGCGATAACTCCGGGTCAGGTGGACCTGACAGCGCGCAAGCGGCTTGTCGGACCGCTCATCCCGCGACAGACCCGCGCCGCACACGTCGCCCAACACCGCACCCGCTTCGACCGAAGCGAGTTGGTCACGGTCCCCCAGGAGAACCACATGCGCCTGCTGGGGGATCGCAGACATCAGTCTACGCATCAGGGAAAGGTCGACCATCGAGGCCTCGTCCACCACCACCACATCGGTCGCAAGCGGGTGGTCCGCGTCGTGCGCAAAGCCGACCGCCTGACCGGGCCGGGCACCCAGGGCACGGTGAATTGTGGTTGCCTCGGCAGGAATCGCCGCCCGTATTTCTGGATCGCAGGCGAGCTTCGCACGCGCGGAGGAGATGGCTTCCGACAGGCGCGCCGCGGCTTTGCCGGTTGGGGCCAGCAAGTGCACCCGTAGGGGCCGCAAACCGGCCCGCAACGCGCGCGCAACATGAAGCGCCAGAATCTTTACGACCGTCGACGTTTTGCCCGTCCCCGGCCCACCGGTGATCACGCAGAAGCGCTCCCCCAGCGCGGTTTCCACCGCCCGGCGCTGCGGGTCGATGGGCCCCACATCGAGCTGCAACTGGGCCGACCGCCCCGCGCCAGGCGGACCGGACGCAAACAGCCGGTCCAGTAGCTCGCTGTCGGCACCATCCCCCTGCGCCCGGGCACAGGAAAGGCGCCCGAGGATGTCATGGCACAGGATGCGCTCGTGCTCGAAGTAGCGCCGCAAGTACAAGCGCCCCGGAGGGCAGAACACAAGAGGCGTGGTCGCATCCGGGGGACCGACCGCGGCACTGCGAGCAAGCTCCGACAGCCATGGCATGAGCTCCGGCCAGACAAACGGGACCGGGCCCGACTTCGCGTCACCCTCCGGGTCAAACAACCGCGGTGGAGCCTGGCAGAAGGCGGCCATGTCCAAGCAGACGTGCCCCTGGGCCACCTGGCGCGACAGCAGGGCAGCGGCCAGCGAGACCCGTGGCGCCTCACCCCCGGTGATCCGTTCCAGCGTGCGCGCGAAATGAACGTCCAGCGGCGACAGGTAGCCGATGCTCCGCAGGTACGAAAGCGACTCAAGCCCTTTCATGTACCAGCTCCGTTCGCAAGGGCGGCCCCCAGCGCCTCGACCATAGAGACCTTCGGGCGATCGAAGAACACCCCGTTTAGGGGAGCGTGGTGCCGATCCATGCCGCGCACAAACAAGTAGTAGACACCGCCAAAGTCCCGCTCATAGGCATACCCGGGCAGGCGCACGCGCAGATAGCGATCGAGCGCGAGCGTGTACAGGTGGTACTGAAGCACGTAGTGGTGAGCGTGCATCGGACCCCAAAGCAACGGCTGAGAGTACGCCTGAGGCCGTTCGCCGAGGTGGTTGGACTTGTAGTCCACGATGAAGTAGCGACCGTCATGCCTGAACACCATGTCCATGAAGCCGCGCAAGAACCCCACGAGCCGGTCTCTCGCGTCACCGGTCTCCAACAGTTGCGCAAGCCGCCCAGCGTAGACGTGCTGCGGCTCGGTCTCGGCATGCCGTGCAAAACACGCTGCCAGCTCCGATAGCGAGGCCTCCTGCCCCTGTCCTCCGACGGCCAGGGTGAACTCCAGCTCGTTGAGCCGGTCGCCGACGGCGATGTCGGCCAGGCAAAGACCCGGTTGTGCGCCCAAGGGGACATGCAGGCTCTCCACGATCGCCCGCCCGAGCGCCCCCGCCCACTGCTCCGGGTAGCCATAGCGCGCGAGCGCCACGCGGGCCGCCTCGGTCGTGGCCCCCTCGTCGGCCGACGTGAAGTCGAGCCCCTCATAGATCTCGTGAATCAGCGTGCCCGCGCGCGCACCGGCGGGAAAGTCGTGCAGGCGCACGGCGCGTGGCGTCTGCCACAACTCCAGGTTGGCGGGGGCTGCGCGCTCGATCGGAGTATCGTGCGCCGCGGGGCCGTGGCGGTCACCCTCGTCCCGGTCACGACCGGCTTCGGCGGCCGCCGGCGACGCGCTTTCGCTGGCGAGTCCCGTGAAGCTGAGCATGCGAAAGCGGGGAGCCGCCAGGCGGTCGGGTTGTCGCACCGAAAGCCGCTCGGATGGCTCGTGCCGCTGCGGCTCGACCGCTTCCCTCGCCAACGACGAGACACCGACCGCCCCGTCCGTGGCGCGCACGAGCGCCTCGAGTTCCGTGCGCATGGCCTCCGCGTCCAGTCCCTTGATGCGAGCCACCGTGCGGGCGATCCACTCGGGCTCCGCCGCCAGCGGGTCGGACGCAGGTTCGGACACACGTTCCTGGTGCAACAGGTACCCGAGGGCCGAACGGGAGGCTCCCGGCAGCGGGCCCCACACCACGTAGCAGCGGTGTCGAGCCCGGGTCAGCGCCACGTAAGCCAGCCGCAGATGCTCGGAGAGGGCCTCCCGCTCGGCGCGCCGCAGGTTCTGCTCACGGTTCTGCGAGCCGACATCGAGCCGCAAACGACCTTCCGCATCGTGAAAGCGAACGTACTGCCGATCCAAAGCGTGTAGCTGCGCCGCGCCCCACAGAAACGGACAGAACACGATCGGATACTCGAGCCCCTTACTTCGGTGGACCGTGGTCAAACGCACGACCCGCGCGTCGCTCTCGAGCCGCACCTGGGCTGCCTCCGCCACCAGGCCGGCACGGCTTTCCTCGCTGGCGCACATGTCGGCGAACCAGGCCACAAGCGACAGGGGACCGAGCCGTTGACCCACGGCCGCTTCGTGCAAGAGTTCCGCGAGATGCAGCAGGTCGGTCAAACGGCGTTCGCCGTCCGGCCGCGCAAGCAGACGACGCTGCACGCCCGCTTCGTCGAGCAGACGAAAAAAGGCCTGCATGAAGCCGCGCTGTTGCCAGGTTTGGTGCCACGAGGCAAAGCGGTCGACCCAGCCATCCCACGCCTGGTCGTCCGCGTCCAGCGCATGTAGCCCATGGGCGTCCAGGCCGAACATCGACGTGATCAGCGCGGCGCGCAGGCCCCGAGCCTGCGTGGGCCGCACCAGGGCGGACAGGACGCGTTGCAGCTCCGCAGCCGTTGGGCCATCGAACACACTGCTGTCCCCTTCGAAGGCGCTCGGAACGCCCAGCTCTCCGAGCGCCGTCTGGAGACTGCGGGCCTGGGCATTGGTGCGGCACAGGATCGCGATGTCACGGGGTTCGACGGGCCTTGCCGGCTCTGTCGCATGCGGCTCGATGCGCGCCTCGGACGCGAGCAACCGCGTCACCTCCGCGGCGACGCCGGCCATCACCAGACGTCGGGCCGTCTCGCCATCGAGCTTGCCTGTCGGTGGATCGACAAACAGGAACTGTAGGGGGCTACCGCGATCGCCGGTGAGGCGGGCTGCCGCGCCGGGGCGCGGGGAAGCCGGCACAAACCCGATACCTGCGAGCACGAAGGGCGCGTGCGCTCGTGCAAATACCGCATTGACGGCCGCGATCAGCCCCGGGTCCGAACGATAGTTGACGCTGAGCCCAGCCGGAGCCACAGGAGCGCGCCGGGATGCCGCCAGATATGCGAACACGTCGGCACCGCGAAACGCATAGATGGCCTGCTTGGGATCGCCGATCAGGAAGAGCGACCCGCCCTGGCCAAACAGGCGTTCGAAGATCCGGTACTGCTGCGGATCCGTATCCTGAAACTCATCGATCAGCGCTGCTGGGTACTGCTGACGAAGGCGCCGCACGAGCGCCTGCGAAGCATCCGATCGTAGGGTCGCGTCGAGGACCGTCAGAAGGTCATCAAAGCTCTGCAAGCCCCGGTCGCGCTTGCGCTCCAGGAGCTCCTTCTGCACGTAGCCAGCAAGGGCGACACGAAACGCGGACAGGGCACGTTGTCGCCAGGCCCGCCAGGGCTCCACCGCTGCAAGCAATCCAGCCACCGCATCGAAGAAGGGGTGGACGGGAGGTGCATGGTCCCGCTTGGTTGCCGCCGAGAGCGCGTCCGGGGTCAGCTTCGCGAGAAAATCGGGCAGCTCGTCCGGTCCCCACCGCGGAAGCTTCGAAAGCTCGCCAAGCCAACGAGCCCGCGTCGGTCGCCGATAGAGGTTCCCCTTGAGCGCGGGACCTAGCAAGAGCGAGGTGATCGTATCGCCATCGGACTCGAACAGCGCGGCCGCAGCCGCCCGTGCGCGCAGGAACGGGGCGAGGTCCGGCTCATTCCCCGCTTGGTCGCTGGCAGGAACCAGCGGAAGCTCGGCGTGGCTGGTGACCAACGCCGCCAAGCTGTCGAGGTTGCCGGGACGGTCCCGCTCCAGCAGCGCTCGCACCCATGAGGACGAGGCGCGATAGGTGCTCGATGCCCAGTAGTCCCGAACGACCTGTCGCAACAACGGACGCTGGTCCTGCACGAAGTCGACCTCGAAGGGCGCGGCGCTCTCGAACGCACTGTCGGACAGGGCCCGCTGGCAGAACCCATGGATTGTGTGAATCGCGGCTTCATCAAAGTTCCGCAGAGCCCGTGCCAGGTGCGCAAGGTCTCGCTCTCGCACGGACCTTCGTCCCTCGAAGAACGCGCCCAGGTCGGGCGACAGCTCGCGGTCCCCGGCCAGGGCGGCGTGCACATCGCGCAGGCGCGCTCGTACGCGGTCGCGCAGCTCCGCGGTGGCCGCCCGCGTATAGGTAACCACGAGGATCTCGGAGATGGCGAGCTCGCGCTCCAGCAGCAACCTCAAGAGCAGGGTCGTGATGGTGTGTGTCTTGCCGGTTCCGGCACTCGCCTCGATCAACTGAGTACCGACCAACGGGGCCGAAAGCGGTGCAAATGGGGCGCCGCTCATGACGTGGCCTCCACCGCCCGGTGGGACAGCATATCCGTATAGACCTCGAGCGCGAGCTGAGCGAAGCCAGGCCCAGACCCCGCCACCAGACGGTGAAAATCGGGATAGACCTGCGCGAGATAGGCATCGCCGGCCTCTCCGTGCTGTCCTTCATAGTGCTTGCGCGCCGCCGCGAGCGCAGCCGCTTCTGGCTGGCCGGCGAGATGGGCACTCGCATAGGCGCGTGAGGCCTCGCAGGCAAAGGGCAGGGGAAACGATCGCGCGCGGGCGATCCATGCGAGCAGACGCCGGAGCACCGACTCCGGATCGGAAAGCGGCGAGAAGGTCACGCTCGCGGGCGAATCTCCGTCGGATCGCCCCACCAATACGCTCGTGGTCGGCCAGCGCGCATCTGGCTCACGCATGGCGGCCAGGTTGGCGAGCACGTGGCGCAACCACACCACAAGTTCGCTGCGTCTCCCCACCCGCCCATACTGGGCCATCAGCTGCACGTTATCGAACAAGCCGGAGAGATCACCAGTCAGCCCCTGGCCATCCAGTGAAAGGGACAACACTCTGGACGGCCAACCGCGGTCGCCGCCGGGCCGATAGCGCGCACATGCCTGCGCCAGCCCCTCTACGGTCGGCAAAAGCCCACGATAGGCAAGCTCGCCGGGCACTCCCAGGGGCAAACGCCCGGCGGCCATTGTGGTCGCAAGGAGCTGCTCCGGGTCGTGCCCCTCCAACAGACGACGTAGCAGTTGGTCGCCCACTTCCCACCGGGAAAGCGCATCCAGTTCCATCCGCTCACGCGGCTCGAGTGGGGTCGCGTCGCGGCCGAGAAACACTCCGATGCGCTCCTGCAGGAAAGCGCGCACGGGATGCCCGAGGTAGCGCGAGAGGAAGGGGACCGTGAGCGGCTCACCGGCATCGGGGGGTGGCGAAAGCGGCGTCGCGAGGAAGGGCGTCGGCGCGCTCAGCATGGATGGCTTCAGGTTCGCCCGACCGGCCTGCAGGGTCACCGCACCGTCATAGTAATGGCGGGCATAGCTGAACAGCTTCGGCTCCCGGCCAGCTCCGTAGTATGCGGGACTGAAAGGCTGCAAGCGGTGCTCGACGCACAGCTGCGAACGCGCGCCCCCGCCCTCGAACCTGTACGATGCATTGACATGATCCAGTAGCTCTGCGACCAGCACGCTCGGCGGCCGCACGCTGTTGTCGTGCACACCGCGACCCACATAGGTGATGATCAGGCGCTTTCGAGCCGAGATGATCGCCTCGAGGAACAGATACCGGTCGTCCTCGCGTACCGATCGGTCGCCCAGGCGAGGGGCCTGCCGACGCTTGTCAAATCCAAGGGGCCTTTGGGTACGCGGGAACGCGCCATCATCCATGCCGAGCAGGGCCACCACGGAAAACGGGATCGATCGCATCGGCAGGAGCTGACAGAACGTCACGCCGCCGGTCATGAACCCAACCGCGCCGCGACCGCGATCAAGGCGGTCTTGCAGCAGGCGGCAGAAGGGCGCCCGCCCAACCGCAAGCGACAGACCCGTACGCTCGGCATCGCTGGCAAGCTCATCGAGCGCCCCCCTGAGACTGGACAGCTCGGCCTGACCGTCCGGCCCCGGCGCCAGAAACGCCTCGATCAGCGCCAGGATGCGCGTGCGCCAGGTGGCTAGATCGCACGGTCCACGGCAGCACAATCGCTGCTGAAAAAGCGCTTCACAGAAGTCTGAAAACCGACCGAGGAGGGCTGCAACGCCGCCTTCGATATCATCGTAGGGCAAGCGGCCCGCAAACAGCCGCAGGTCGTCTCCCTCCATGGCATACCCAAGCATGAGTCGCTCGAGTCCGAAGCGCCATGTCGTCTCGTGCATCGGCGGCTGCCCGACCTCGGACCTGTGGTCAGCATCCACGCCCCAACGGATGCCGACCTGGTCGACCCAGGCGCGTACGGTCTCGAGTTCCTCCTCGGCGACCTCGAAACGCTCCCGCACCGGTGCCAGCGACAGCACGTCGAGGACCGCCGGGGCCTCCAGGCGACTCTCGAGCAGATCCAGCAGTGACAGCAGCGCATCCAGCACCGGGTGCGAGGCAAGCAGGCCGCGATCAGCTATCTGGAAGGGGATCGCTGGGCGCGTGCTGGTTTGGCCGAAGACCGCTGCGATCGCCGGAGCGTAGGCCTCGATGTCCGGCGCCATGACCACGATGTCGCCCGGTGACAGCTCGGGGTCCTGGAGCGCGGCGACGACCTGGTCGTGGAGCACCTCGACCTCGCGCGTCGGACTGTGGCAGATGTGAACCTGCAGACTCTCATCGTCCGCCGCGATCGGCAGCCGCGGGCACTCATCCCCTCGGTCATCCGCACCTTGTGGCCCGCGCGCGCGCAGGTGAAGGATGTCAGCCTGCAAGGCGTGCAGCAGACAGTCGGTGCCCGGATCGACGAAGGCGTCGCTGTCCTCTTGATAGTGCTCGACGCGTTGCTCCAACAAGGTGAACAAGTCACGCCCGAGCTTGCCGAGCGACGCCAGGAGCGGGTGACCCTCCTCAACGTGGGGGAGCAGCACACCCCCGCGCGCCTGCTTCATGCGCTCCTGCTCGCGCGCAGACCGAAGATCCGCCCAGAACTCACCGGTTGGGCTGAGCAGAAACAGGTGAAGCGGTAGCCGCTCGGACAGGGCGACCAAGAGCTCGAGATACAGCGGCGGCAAGGACGAGATGCCGAACACACACAAACGTTCGGGAAAACCCGGTATCGGTCCCTGACCCGCCTGCAGGGCCGCCAGCAAGGCCCGCCGCCGGGCACCGATCGGATGCGCGCCGAACCTATCGGAGAGCTCGCGCATCAGCACTGTTTGCCAATCCCCGTCGTCGGCTTGGCCGGTCAACGCCGCCTCGACCCAATCGCTGCGAAAGACAGCGTAGTCGTCAAGCAGGCGACCGACGCGTTGCGCAAGTTGCAGGAGCCGATCCGCGCCAAGATCGTTGTCCAGGTACCTCGCAAGCGGCGCAAACGCCGGCTCACTCAGGTGGTGGGGAAGGCGGGCAGCCACCGCCAGGGCCAGGGCATCACGCTCGAGCGGCTGTCCCTCAGGCGGGCCCAATAGCCCCGCAGCCAGTTGCTCGATGATCGCGCGCGGGAAGGGGAAGCTGGGGTTGGCCCAGACCGAGAAGCGCTCGGCGAGTCGCAGCGACAGCCAACGCGCCATGCCCTGGCTCTGCACGACGATCGTGTCGGGGGCGAACGGATCGGTGCGCCCAGCCGTACGCGCCTCGCTCAGCACCTCGGACAGGGCCGCGAGCAGGCACTCCATGCGATTGCTGCGGTGGATGAACATCCTAGGGAGCTCACTCCAGGTAGCGACGCCGCAAGTGGGCCTCGAGGAAGCCAGCATCCAGGCTGCGACCGGTGGCATGGCGCATCAAGTCATCGCTCTCGAGCAAGCTTCCCTTCTGCCACACATGGTCGCGCAGGTAGCTATTGAGCCCCTCGAAATCGCCGGCAGCGATCCGCTCGGG
Organism: Myxococcales bacterium; assembly: GCA_028817905.1. GTDB lineage: Bacteria > Myxococcota_A > Polyangia > Polyangiales > JAFGIB01 > JAPPOR01. The sequence continues at coordinate 15,739 of JAPPOR010000941.1, read as the reverse complement.
TAGATCGCGGAAGCGGCGAACCACCGAAGCGTAGAGCTGGGAGGCCGCCACAGCACCGAGCGTGTAGGTCGGAAAGTAGCCAAAGAGCCCAGCTGCCCAGTGGACGTCTTGCATGCATCCGCGAGCGTGGTCATCGCCGGTCGGCAGCTGAAGGAGCTCTCGCATGCCAGCGTCCCACGCGTCCGGGATCTGCTCGACCTCCATGCGCCCTTCGATCAAAGCCCGTTCGATGTCATAGCGAACGATGATGTGGCTGGGATAGGTCACCTCATCGGCGTCGACCCGGATGTAGCTACGCTCGACGCGGGTGTAGACGCGATACAGGTTCTCGACCGTGAAGGCCTCGGGCTGCGTTGCTACCGCCCGCGGAAACGCTTCCCGGATCAGGGGCGCTGCGAACTCGAGGAACGGGCGGCTACGACTGATCTGCATCTCTTGCAACAGGCTCTGCCCCTCGTGCAGTGCCATGCCGCGGGCCTGGCCGACGGGCTGCGCGACGTGCGCTTCGGGCAGGCCCTGCTCATACTTCGCGTGGCCGGTCTCGTGCAGGACGCCCATCAATGCACTGACAAAGTCGGTCTCGTCGTAGCGCGTGGTGATGCGAACGTCCGATGGGACACCTCCGCAGAACGGGTGGTGACTGACGTCAAGCCGACCTCGGCGCTCGTCAAAGCCAACCGCCAACATCAGACGCCGAGCCAGGCGCTGTTGACTCTCGATCGGGAACGGTCCTCGGGGCAGCGTAACCGGCCGTTCCCGCTGGCGTTCGATCGCAGCCTCGGTGAGATCGGGTAGCACCGACCGCAAATGGCCGAACACCCGATCGATGGTCTCGACTCGGCAGCCGGGCTCGTACTCGTCGAGCAGGGCGTCGTAGGCAGAGATGCCCAAAGCCATGGAAAGGGCCGCCGCCTGCTCGCGTTTGCGCGCTACCACTTCGGTCAACAGGGGAGCAAAGCCCGCCCAGTCATTGGCTTCCCGCTGGGTGCGCCAGGCCTGCTCGGCGCGCAGTTGCGCGCGCGTTGTCTGCTCGACCAACGTCGCCGGCACCGCCGCGGCACGCTGCTGCAGCCGACGAATCTCCCGCAGGTTGGCCGCCTCCCATGGACCCAGCCGGCCGACACTGGCTTCGTCACCAGCCCGGGTCAGGTAAGCCGGAACCTGTGGATCGGCAAGTAGCCCGTGCATCTGGCCCTCGAGGGTCGCAAGTGCATCGGCGCGAGCAGCCCCCGAGGCTTGGGTCATCAGGACCGCCTCATCCCACCGAAGGATCTCCGTCGCATGACGCAGGTGACCGAGGCGGGCGAAGTGACGGGCTAGCTTGGCGTAGGACATGGCCGACAAGCTAGCTCGGATCATTCATGACTTCGACACCACCTCGCTTGTTCTTCGGCCCCACAGCGCTTTCGCCGCAAGTCACGCGCCCTCGCACAACTGAGTCAACGGCGCGGGCCAGCCCGGATAATTCCGGGCTAGATCGGCGGAGCTTCGTTACCCCTGTCGAACTGGACGGGCACGGGAATCGGGTCGAGTTCCAGATCGACCGCTGCCCAGGGTGCGTCCGATCGCACCGGAAACGGCCAACGTTCCTCGGGCGCAGGCCGCTTCGCGCGCCCCGCCTGCGATAGGGTGGTGGCCGCTAACTGCCGCAAGCGGGCCGCGTGGCCCCGGCCCAACTCCCATGGCTCGTAGGTCGCGCGGCGGGGATCCAGACCCGTGACCGCGCCGTAGATCACGCTCGCCGCAAGATAGCTACCGGCAAACGACGGGTGCGCACCATCGTTCTTGTACAGTCCGATTTCAGGATCGAGGAAGGTGGCGGCGAGGAATGCGCTGCCGACTGGCGCCAACCGGGCGCCCAGGTCCGTCGCCAGGCGGCGGTACACGTCCCCGACCACACCCTGCATCTCGAGCGGACCGTGGAGATCGGGTCGACGACCGTACAGGGAAGCTCCCGAGCGCCGCGCCCACGTCTCGTAAAGGATCGCAGAGGCCCCGGTCGCACCGATTTCACGTACGAAGCGCTCGGCGTACTGGGTCATCTCCCCGGCCTCGTCGATCGGACGCAGACTGTGACCCTGCAATACGACGTGGGTAAACGACCGCTGGCGGATCCGACGGACCGCCTCACGCCGCTGCCAATGCATGCGAAGCGTGTAGCCCCCCTTGGCAACCATCTCGACCTTCATCGCCGGGCCCTCGGGAACGGAACGGCCGATCCGGCTGACGAGCGTGGGAAGCAGGTTGAAGCGCGTGTAGCTATTGCCAACCAGCAGGACCCGCAAACCGGAGGGGTCCTGGGGCTTCGCGAGGACAGCCGGACCCGCCGGCGTGACCATGGCGAGCGCCGAACCAACCAACACGATGAACAGGAATCTGATCACGCTGCAATAATAAACGAATGTCGTTGGCAGCTCCCAACTTTTTGAAAACTATCAGTTGCTATACTGAAAATCCACGCGGTACGCCCCGCTCGTGTGCTTTTCGCGACCGAGGCGCGTCCGGACGGTGCGAGGTGACCGCCGTTAGCTTTAACAAATATTTCCGGCGGTTTAGGGCAAGGGCGGGCCATCACCAGACAAGGGCCGGCCAGCACGAAGGACCGGCTAGTTGGGCCTTCGGAACTTGAGTACGAAGCGGTCGGTCTTGAAGCCGCGCTCGTAGACCTTCCAGTCCAGCGTATCGCTCGAGTCTCGGAGGAAGTCTGCAGACTCCACGAACTCGAAACCCGCTTCGACCAGCTGCGACTTGACCGCCTCTGGATCGATGCGGTGGAGCTCCTTCGTGTCCGAGGTGCCGCTGCCGGCGCGCGCCGAGTGGTCCGCGATCACAAACAGTCCGCCGGGCTTGAGGGCCGCGTAGATCGCGGCGTTCATCGCCTTCATGTCCACCTGTTGCCCGACCGCATCGTGATAGAAGAAGATCATGGTGACGCGGTCGAGGTCCTTGGCCTCCTCGGGCAAGGGTTTGTCGAGTTCGCTGTCGACCCGCACCACGTTGGCCATCACCGGCTTCTCAAGGCGCGCCGGCCAGGACTCCTTGACGAACTTTTCCAGGACGTACTTGATGTTCTGGCCGTAGACGCGCCCCTGTGGCCCCACGGAGCGCGCCAGGAGTTCGGTCGTGTAGCCGCTGCCGGCGCCCAAGTCGGCGATCCGCATGCCGGGCGCGAGTTCCAAGAACGTCAGCAACTCCTGCGGGTGACGCAGGGCATCCTTGCCGCGGTCTGCCTCGCTGCGGTCCGGCGCCGCCACAACCTGGGCCGCCAGTTCGGCTCCGGTGCCCGACGGTGGGGCCGGTGGTGCCGGAGGCTCCGGGGAATCCGCGGGGGCGCTGGCGCTCGGAGCATCATTCGCGCCCAAGGCCTCACCGGACGTCTGGCTCGCCGGCTCGGTGACCGCGGTGGCGGGTGGCGGGACGGAGGTGCCAGAACCAGAACAGGCGGACAAGCAGACGACCGCCGAAACAAGAATCTCGAGATGGATAGCACGCTGGTGGAACATGCCGCGCACTGTAGCGCCCGATCCCCTCGAGGCAAACGCCACCGTGCTAGGCCGGATAGTTTACGGGTTCTGTGATATGACGCGGCCGTGTCTGCGGCCACCCACGTTACACATTTCGGAGACGCCGTGATCGAGCGAGTCAGGGCGCTCGGCCACCCTTTGTGCGTCGGGCTCGACCCCCATCTGGCCCGCATCCCCAGCGTGTTCCGACGGGCTCAGATGCGACCCGACGATCCGGAGACCGCGGAAGCCGTGCGTGAGTTCCTGTTTGCGCTGCTCGATCGCATCGCGGGCCGCGTGGCGGTCGTCAAGCCTCAGATCGCGCTCTTCGAAGCCCTGGGTTGGCGCGGCATTCGCGTGCTGCGCGAAGTCGTGGACCAGGCACGCGCAGTGGGTCTGTTGGTGCTCATGGATGCCAAGCGGAGCGATATCGGATCGAGCGCGGAGGGCTATGCGCGGGCCTATCTGGATGAGGGCGCGCCGCTCCCCTCCGATGCCCTGACCGTGAACCCCTATCTCGGTATGGATACGCTCGAACCCTTCCTCGATCGCGCCCGCGGATCGGGCAAGGGCCTCTTCGTGCTCGTCAAGACAAGCAATCCCGGGTCCGGGGATTTCCAGGATCAGATGCTGACGGGACGCCCCCTTTTTATGCGCGTCGCCGAACGGCTCGCCCCGGTGAGTGAGGCGCTTTGCGGACCCCGCACCGGATGGTCGGCACTGGGAGCGGTCGCAGGCGCGACCCATCCCGCGGCAGCCGAAGCGGTGCGCGCGGCCCTCCCCAAGGCGATCATCCTGGTTCCCGGTTACGGCGCCCAAGGAGGCTCAGCGATGGACGCCGTGCGGGTGTTCATGGCCGGACCCGCCGGGCGCGAAGGCGGCTTGGTCAACTCCTCACGCGCAGTCCTGTTTCCGGAACCCGCGCACGATGCCGACGCTCGAGACTGGGATCGGATCATCGACGAACACATGGAGCGCGCGATCGACGAGCTTTCCGACGCCGTCGCGAGCTGATCAGGAGGCCGCATGCCAAATCGACGAGCAGAGCGAATCTCGGGGCGCCGCGCAGGCAAGCTAGCCGCTTTGATCGCGATCGTCGCGACTGCCACCGTACAGGTCGGAACCGCCCAGGCGGATATCAAGTCGCCAGGAGCACATACGCCCTACACGACGGACATCGATCTTCACTTGGTGTGGCAGTGGAACCAGGAGGTCTTCGACGAGGGTATCGGCCTCGGTATGAGAGCCTATTTCAACGTGCTCGACAACGGCCCCGTGCCCACCATCAACAACAGTCTAGCCGTTGGGCTTGGCGCCGATCTGACGTTTTCCGATGGAGGCTGTGGCCCCATCGACTGCGACGCCTTTCAGGTGTGGGTGCCGTTCCTCGTCCAGTGGAACTTCTTCTTCAGCGAGAGCTTCTCGATCTTTCCCGAGATAGGCCTGGCACTGCAGTACGTGAACGTAGACTGGGGGGGCGAAAACTTCGCCGATATACCGGGCATCAACTTCGACTACGGCTACGACGATGATGACCTGGACGTGGAGCTCGTGCTGTGGCTTGGAGGTCGCTACATGTTCTCACGCTCGGTCGGCATGAGCCTCCGAATCGGACATCCATCCCTCTTGCTCGGCCTGACGCTTCTGTTCTAGCCAAGCACCACCTAGCTAGCGGTCTGATGTGAACGTGCCGTAGCCCCCGGCAAGATACAGCAGGGGGGCTTCTCTCTCGGCCGTCACCCGCACCGAGTCCACGCGGCCGATGCAAACCAGATGCGTGCCGTATTGCAGGGCCGCCTCCGGCGTGCAGAAGAAGTTGGCAAGCGCGTCCGCGAGGAACGGTAGCCCCGTCTGTGGGTCGGTCTGCCAATCACCTTCCGCAAAGCGATCGTCACCGGTTGCTCCCCCGGCGCAGCGGTTGGCGATCGCGTCCATATGGGAGGCGAGCGCGTTGATGCAGAAGGGCTTGGACGCGGATAGACCAGCATACAGGGACGCATCCCGGTGAACGCACACCAACATGGAAGGTGGTTCAGCGGATACCGATGTAACCGAGGAAGCGGTCATCGCAGCACGCTGGTCGTTCCGATCGCCCAGCGAAACCACACTCACCCCCTGGGCTATCTTGCGCATTCCCGCACGCATGCGAGAGGCCAAATCCCCGTTCTGTTCATCGTTCATACGCAACGTTCTACAGGCCGAATACAGCCGCGTACACCCATGCCGTGGCTCCCACCAAAATAGCACCAAGTTGTGGTGTAGGGGTTTCCAGCTCGCGAGACCGCACGCGATGATCACTGAACCGCGTCAACTCCAATGACCGAAGAGGTTCTTTCTGTGACACACCATTCGTATGCTTTCCTTGGTTTGGGTTCCCACTCCCGCAACGTAGCGCTCCTTAGCTGGGCACTGGTCCTGTTTTCGCTTGCGGGCTGCGGGAGCGACGGGGACGGAGCGTCCTACGGCAATGGCAAAACGGCCGAGATCGGCGAATCCGCCCAGCAGGCCCTAACCGTGACCAACGGAGGCATGGTCCAACTGGACAGCGGCGCGGCGCGCGTGCAGATCCCCGCCGGAGCCATGACAGAGGACGCGATCGTCTCCATCGAAGCGGTCGACCCGGCAAGCCTGCCCGGCCGCGAGCTGCTGGCCAGCAGCGCCTTCGACTTCAAGGTGGACGACGCCGGCGCGATTTTCACAAGCCCGGTCACCCTTACCATGCGGATCGACGAAGCCGCCATGCCGGAAGGGGCCAAGGCGGCGATCTCCTGGCTCAACGAAGGCAGCTGGGAGAAGCTCCCGCAATCGGTCCGTGAGGGCGACATGATCTCGGTGCAGACGGATCACTTTTCGACCTTCGCCGTAACGTTTGAGGTAATCGACGGGCACCTGCGACAGACGGGGGGCATGTGCGACGCGACCAGCTTCTCAGCGTGCGGAGGCAACCCCGTCGGTGTCTGGACGATCGACGCCAGCTGCATCGACGTGAGCAATGATCAAGCGATCGGCGGCGGCGCAGAAGCGTGCGAGGGATTGAGCGTCAACGCAACCGTCGACTACGATGGCACGGTCACGATCGAGACCGACGGCAGCTACGTGGCCAACCTGAAGGCTGGCGCGTCAACCGAAGTCACCTATCCGAAGTCCTGCCTCGGCGGTATCACGGACTGCGCCATGCTCGATCCAGGCGCGGCTGACGCGGGCGATGCCTGCCTGATTTCTCAGACCAGCAACGAGGACGTGCTCGAGCAGGGCACGTGGAACGCCAGCGGAAACACGCTCACGCTGACCGACGCAGCCGGCGAGCAGAGCATGGCCGAGTTCTGCGTCAGCGGGAACACGCTTCGCCTCAGTGTCGTCGAGGGTGACGAGGACGCCTCGGACATCAACATCGTCATGGTCATGACGCGTGACTGAGGCGGTGGTGGCGCCAGGCCACCCGGGATGAGGGCGTAGCCCTCTTTCTAGCCGGCGGAGCGCGAGGGAGGAAGGGGACGCTTCCCCTCGCGCTCGTCGTCGGACCAGTGGGCATGGGCCTGCAAACGCTGCAGGCACCCTGCTTGCGCGTCGGCGTCGCCGCCGTTGCCTTGCGGGAAGCCCAACGAAACACGGATGGCTTCGAGTGCCGAAGATGCCAGTCCAATCTGTGCCGCAGCAGCGCAGAAGTCTCCCCACGCTTCGGTGGTCAGATCCTCGGGCGCGCCGCCTGGGGGCAAGCTCGCCAGGTTGCATAGAATGGACAGCTGGTAGCCAGCCGAAAACCACTGGCCTATCCACGCACGCTCCGCAGGCAGTGCCTCGATCCGGTCGTCGACCGCGGCCTGCCAGTCGTCGTCGTCGCCCGCAAACCTGGAAAGCCGCTCGAAGTCGCCGCCAATGGCGTTGAAGAACGGCGCAAAATGCGTCTGCAGCCTCAATGACATCGCGGCGCGGTCGAGCTCGGCGAACTGGCAGTCGCACAGGTCAACCCCGGCATGAACGGCCTGCAAAGCCGACACCGGAGGCCGTCTCACCGCCTGCGATTGCATGGGCGCCGAACGAGGCGGAGGCGGGGGCGGCTGGGCGCGCGATGCCTGCGCGACCGGCGCATACTCGGGCTCCTCGACCGCGTCGGTTAGCCCGGAGGAGATCGGTTCCCCGGCGTCCAGGATCTCGTGCGTGGACGTGGTGACCACGTCGGTCGACTCCACCGGATCGAGCTGAATGCCACCGTCCAGCGGCTGCGATCCGGCGCCATCGGCGTCCGCAGCCACCACCGGCCGCAGGGGGGTCAGCGCGGCGACATCGAAGCCATCACCACTGGATGCCGAGCGCAGCGGACCGAGAATCGTGGCAGCCTCGACAACCGCGGACAGCGCTTCCCTCGCACTCTTGGAAAACCTTGGACGGACGCGCAGGGAGTACGCGACGTCTTCGACCAGAGCTGTCAGGCCAGCCACGTCCATTGTCAGATGGGTAGCGTTTGGAAACGGTTGGGAACGCTGATGACCAGCACCAATGTCGGTGAGCAGAATCACCTGAACCTGGGCATCGTGCGCGGCTTGCAGCTTCTCGCCTACGGTCGAGTCGCCACCAGCAAGAGAGGGCAAACCAACGACGAGCGCCCGCGGGGACGATGGAGAGGTCCGATCCCTTCGGTAGGCAAGCACTTCCGAGAGATCGCTCGCATAGCCGGGCAGGGCCGAACAGCCAATCCGCCCCTCCGCTCCAGCGATGGACTCCTCCAGGAGGTCGACAACCGCCGACGCCAGCGACACATGCTCAGGCTCATGCGCGATGAAGACGGTAACGGGACTGACTGGTAATGCTGACATGGGTCACTGTCCTGGCCGAGTTGAATCAATCAAAACCAAGGCGCGGCCCCCGAAGCAACCCCATTGCGGTGCAAATTGAGTTCGCGATCTCGAGAGGTTGCCTCGCAACACTGCACACGCCACCGACTTCGGGCAATGTAGGAGGATCCGAGCCTACATGCAACCACATCTACCGATCCGGTCCGGGCCCAAGCTCCCAAACGGGGGCATCTCCGGAGCGGGCGGCCTCAGGTCACGTGCCAGCGGGCTTGTCCGCCGCCCTGGTCCTCAACCACGATGCCCGCTTCCTGCATGAGATCGCGAAGCGCGTCAGCCTTGTCGAAATCCTTGGCCTTCCGCGCCTCGCCTCGCAGGGCGATCAAGCGTTCAACCGCACGGTCAGCGCCACGATCGGTCAGTCCCTTCGGCGGGGGCACCGCGTAGTCCGCCACGAGCTCCGGGAACAGGGTAGGATCCGCCTCCTCGACGCCAAGGACATGCAAATGATGGGCCAGAGCCCGGTAGACCGGCAGCAAGTGTTCTACGGCCTGCTCGCCGTCGATGCCGTCCTGATAGAGCTGGGCGACGTAGTCGAATAGCGCCGCGACTGCTTCAGGCGTGTTCAGATCATCATCCAGCGCCTCGACGAACCGATCGATGAACAGGCGCGTGTGTTGTCCGAAGCGCCCCATCTCATACTTGTAGCGCCAGCGCGGAACCAATGCCCCCTGCCCCGCTTCCGACGGATAACGCGTGCTTTCGGCACTGGGCGGCAAGTCACAGCCCGAGAGGCGCTCGCCCAGCGACCGCAGCATGCGCAGGATGCGCTCATAGCCGGCAGCGGATGCACCGATCAGCTCACTCGAATAGGCCAGCTTCTTGCGATAGTGGTGGGACGCAAAGAACCAGCGCACCACGTCGTAGCTGTGCTCGCCAAGCAGCTCAGGAACCCCGACCACATTGCCGAGACTCTTGCTCATCTTCTCGCCCCGAAGATCCAGGTGCTCCGGATGTAGCCAGTAGCGAACCCACGGGTGACCGCACAAAGGCTCACTCTGTGCGATCTCGTTTTCGTGATGAGGAAACATATTGTCGATCGCGCCACCGTGCACGTCGAAGTGATTTCCAAGCAAGGTCGTGCTCATCGCCGAACACTCGATGTGCCACCCCGGTCGCCCGGACGGCCATGCGGCCTGTCCAGTCTCCCAACAGGGCTGCCCCTCGACGGGCGGCTTCCACAGCGTGAAGTCGGCCGGGTTTCGCTTGCGAGTAACGTCCTCCCCTACCCTGCCACTGGCGCCAACCTCCTGGTCCTCCAGGCTGCGTCCGGACAGGGCGCCGTAGTTCTCGAAGCTGGTAACGTCGTAGAAGACCTCGCCTTCCACGATGTAGGCGTGACCCCGATCGACAAGCGCCTTGATCATATCGACCTGTTCGGCGACGAAGTCGGTAGCGCGCGTGTACACCGCGTAGTCCTTGAGATGAAGGTCACGGCAGTCCATCCGGAAGCGGGCTATCATCTCCTCTGCCAGGTCGAGACAACCGCGCGTGCCAGAGCGGTCGATGATCCGGTCGTCCACGTCGGTGTAGTTGATCACGCTTACGACGTGATAGCCACGGTACTCCAAGTAGCGGCGGAAGAAGTCCCAAAAGCAGTAGGTGCGCGCGTGGCCGATGTGCATGGGCGCGTAGACGGTCAGGCCACAACTATAGATGCGCACCACCTTGGGCTGGGCCGGAACGAAGGCCTCTTTCTTTCGGGTACGTGTATTGTGAACAAACAAGGCCATGAAACGGTTCTCTCACAATTTGCCGGGGAGGTACCATGGATGCGGTCCGCGAGCTAGACCGCCTCGAATCGTGATAGCACCCGCGTGGGTGCGGAGGGGCCGACGATGCTGCGAGAACACCAACCGAGCTATCTTCGACGGGCCCGCACGCACCTGCACGAAGCCTACGCGCGCCACTTCCTGCACCCCCATTTCGATCGCGTAGGCCATGGTACACGCGTGCTCAACCCGTGGCACGTTTCCGTCTTCGGGGGGCCCGTTTCCCTGGGGGACCACGTATGCATCACCGCCACTGCAAGCAAGCCCGTCGAGCTTGCGGTGTGGTCCTCCGGAAACCGCCCTGGCCAGATCCGGATTGGCGACTTCACGATGATCAATCCGGGCCTGCGAATGAACGCAGCGTGCGCCATCGAGTTGGGCAAGAACACCTTGCTCGCCCCCAACGTCTACATCACCGATGCCGACTGGCACGGTGTCTACGACCGCGCCTACTCACTCGGTGGCGTGTCACCCGTCACCCTCGAAGACAACGTCTGGGTCGGCGAGTCGGCGATCATCTGCAAGGGCGTTCATATTGGACGCAACAGCGTCGTCGGCGCCGGCGCGGTGGTCACACACAGCGTCCCGGACAACGCGATCGTCGCCGGTAACCCGGCCCGCGTGATCGAGACCCTCGACGGGGGCGCGCGCTTCGTTTCTCGTTCGGATAGCATGTCGGATCCTGAACGCTTCTACGACGAGGCCGCCCGGGCACAGAGGGCACTGTTGGCCGGCAATTCGCTCTTCGGCTACCTGCGATACCTCCTGTTCCCGCGCCGCGGGGACTGACCAAGGACTCCAAAATGGGTACATCAACGATACACCCCCCAAGCTATGCGTTCCGCGCCGCGTGGATTACCCTATCCAGATGGAGCCTGGATACGCATCCTACCCGCGACGCGGTCCGAGCACTGGCAGCATCGTGTTCGTCGCCATCCTCACATCCGTTGTCTCGAGCGCGACCACGGTCTTTCTGATCGAACGCTTCGGCATCGTCGACAAGTTCACCCAGACGGCTCCACCCACCGTGGAGGTTCCACAGCTACTCACCATGAAGCGCGAGGCAGCCGACGAGGTGCTGCGAAACCGCGGACTTCGCTTGCTTGTGGGGAGCCATCGCGAGGATCCCGCCGAAAAGGGTGTGGTGATCGAGCAGCAACCGCTTTCCGGTTCGCGCATGAAGGAAGGGGATGCCGTGACCGTCACCCTCTCGTCCGGAAGCGAGCGGATCGAGATCCCTCCGGTTGTCGGCAAGACCAAGGAGGCAGCCCAAGCGATGATCGAGCAGGCGGGGCTGGTGGTCGGGGACGTTCATGTGACGCCCGATGGGCAGCCCGGCACGGTCACGGCCACGGACCCCGAGCCAGGAACCGCCATCGATCCCATGGGCAAGGTGGCGCTCACGGTCGCGGAAGAAGACAAGATCACCGTCCCCGACCTCAAGAACCTGCACGTACGCAAGGCCAAGGAAAAGCTCGCTGAGTTGCAGCTAAAAGTCGGGAGCATCAAGGAACGCTACAACCGTCGCAAGCGGGGCTACCTGGTCCTGAAGCAGACCCCCGAACCGGGCACCGAAGTCAGCAAGGAGACCGAGGTGAGCTTGGTTATCAATCAAGGCGACTGAGCGCCCGCCGGTGTGCCCGGTAGGGCCGAGCAGGCCGTCTCCAGCCATCGTCCATAGCCGCGTATAAGGGCTCCCGAAAGCGCATCCCCCAACGCGCGATAGCCTGCCCGGGTGAAGTGCACGTGGTCCGGAGCACCGTAGTGACGTCGGTGCTTGACCAGTCGGCGCATGGACATGGGCCCGCCGGTGACGTGAACCAGATCGAAGGTGGCACACCCGTGATGCCTCGCCACTCGACGCTGGGCTGCAATGATCTGGGCAGTCCTCGGCCGGTCGCGATAGCGGCGCCCCCACCGATTGACAAAGCGCTCGGGGTGGTCGGTTGGGCCCACCAACAGGCACGCGGCGTTCGGCACCGCGTGCCGGATGCGACCAACCACGTCATGCAGCTCCGCCTCGTACTCCGCGAGTGGCTGCTTGGCATCCATCGCCTCGTTGGTCCCGTACGCGAGCACCACCAAGTTGGGCCGCCGGGCGGAAAGCTGCGCGTCGTAGATTGCCGCATCCCAAAACAGCTGCTCTCGGACGCGGGCGCCGACATTGCCCAGGGTGTCGACGATCACACCCGACTGCTCGCGCTCCCCAACAACCCCGAACACAGTGACCTCGCCATCTGCCATCCCCGACAGACTCAAGCGATGGAGGCCCTCCTGAGCAGTGAACGCATGGCGGCCAAACGCCATCGTCTCGGCCTGCGTGGACACGACCCCCACCTGCTTACCATCGAGCTTTGCGCGCAGGCCGCCTCCGCCGGGCTGCTTGAGAAAGTGCACTTCAAAACGGCCGGCGTGGGTGTGCTCCTGCCCGGCCCGGAACCGCCCAAACCGCACCAAGAGCGGTTTGCGCCATCGGGTCGAGAGCGCGAAGCCGCTGATGCCGACGCGCAGCGGCTCTTCCGGCGCTCGCCGGGGCGGGGAGATGATTCGCCACCCCGAAACGTCTCCCACAACAGCCAACTCATGCCGGTACCATGAGCGCGGCTTACCCGGCATCACCAGGCCCGCACCGGCATGACCGAAATGCCCTTGAAGGTTTTCGCGCAGCCGCCCGGGAAGACGGTCTGTGGCGGTGTGCGAATCCCCAAAGAAGGCGATGCGCGTCTTGCCCTGGCCTGCCGCCGTACGCGCGAGGTCTGCGTAAAAGGATGCGAGTTCGCGGCCCGTAGCCCCCTGCAGCTCGGTCTCGACGAAGGGCCTGGGCAACGGGAAACGGGGCAAGCCGCAGTCATCGCTATCACAGCAGGGGAGCTCCGCACGGGCGCCGGAAGGGATGGCCAACAGCACCCACAGCAGGTGCGGTAGACGCCACGACGAGGGACACCCCCAATCAATCATCGTGCGCGGCGAAGTGGGCTGCGGCTTGGGCGATGACCTCGGCGCCCACGGCAAGCGAGGTACGACGCCAACCCGCGTCGGCGGGACAAAAGGCTTCCTTGAGCTCTGCCTTGATCGCTCGCCCCGGCTCCGAGTCAACCTCACCATGATGGTGAAGCCAGTTGTCGGCACGAAGAGCAAGAAACACCCGCACTGGATCGTGGGTGCCAACCTCGGCCAATGCCAAGCTCACCTCAACCCGATGGGCTAGCTCTTCGGCGACACCGTAGGCGAGCGCACCCCGTAGATCCGCTGAGGCGCTCTGGCCTGGAACCCGCATGCTCACGGCGCGATCGCCCCAGATCGCCCGCGCCCGATCCATCTCGGGCGCGTCATGCGGGCAGGCCATGATCGCCTGAAGCGTTGCCGGGGCACCCAAGCCGGTGTGCAGGTCGAGCCAGACCAGCTCGGACAGGCCGCCCAGATGCGCCCGGCAAAGGGAACGCACGTTGGCGTTGCTCGTCTCTTGCCGTTGCCCGCCAAACTGGATCCCGGCGGGGTGCTCGTACTGGCCGCCCGTCACGACCTGTTGCAGGCGCTCGAAGCCTTGCTCCTCGGCGATTGCGAACAGGCGCGCGATACGTGCCTGCTCCGCCTCGGGATCCATGTCGGTTGGGTTCAGCAAGTCGTACAGCGCCGTGTATTCGGGGGCCCGCACATGTCCGCCAGGGTGATCGACGAAGTTGCGGTTCAGGTCGACATTGGACTCGTTGACCCGGCGGAGGTGGGCGAAGCCGTAGGGATTGATGGCGTGCACGAGCACCAGAGCCACGTCGCAGGGCAGCGCTAACACGTCCAGCTGGGAAGTGAGCAACTGACGCTGCACGGCCGATCCATAGAACCCCTCGACACCATGAATGCCGGAGCTCACGACCAATGCTCGCCGCGGCTCGCGGGAGCCGATCCAAGCAACGTCAATCGCCAGTTCTTCGCCAGCGGGGCCGCGAGGCGAGATCGGATAGCTGGTGACCGTGGCGGCCCGCCGCTCGGCCAGCGATAGGAAACCGGTCCGCGCGTGGGAATAGTCATCGCTGAAGAACTCGAGGCCATCCACCACGGAGCCAGTGTATCACGGACAAGCGGTCCTTTCCGGTCGGCAGCGGTGCTGAAGGTGTGGGCCAACGGCAGGGGTCCCCCAGCGCTGCGAGGACCGCCGCCGGATGTTGACGCCCCGGGGCCTGGCACATAAGGTCGGCGCTGGTTGGATCCAGAGGTGGGCGGTGGCGTCTCGTGCGGGGACTGACGATCTGGTTGGAACGGTGGTCGACAGTCGCTACCGTGTGCTGAGCAAGCTCGGCGAGGGTGGCATGGGCAGCGTCTACGTGGCCGAGCACCTGTTGCTCGGGCGGCAGTGCGCGCTGAAGACGCTGCATCCCGACATCGCGCATCGCCGAGAGGTCACCGTGCGCTTCTATCGCGAGGCCAGAGCCGCGGCCATGCTCGGCGATGAACACATCGTGGAAGTCATGGACATGGGGCACCTGCCCAACGGGCTGCCCTACATTGTGATGGAGTTGCTCGAAGGCAGCGATCTGCGCAAGGTGATCTACGAGCAGGGCCCACTCGACATGGAGCGCACCATCGGTATCGCGTCGCAGTGCTGCCAAGCCCTGGGACTTGCCCACGAGCGCGGCATCGTCCACCGGGACATCAAACCCGACAACATCTTCCTGACCGCTCGTCGCGGCCAGGCAGACTTCGTGAAGCTTCTGGACTTCGGGATCTCCAAGGTCCAGGACATCGTGTTGGGGCTCGACCCCGCAAGCGGCAACCTGACCCGCACGGGCGCCACGATCGGCTCTCCGTACTACATGGCACCAGAGCAGCTGGGCGAGTCGACACCCATCGATCACCGCGCCGACCAGTACGCGCTGGGCGTCGTGATGTTCGAGATGCTTTCGCGGTCCGTGCCCTTCCAGGCAACCAAATTTCCTGCCCTGGTCATGAAGATCCTCTCCGAACAGCCGCCCGACCTGGGGCGTCTGCGCCCAGATCTCCCGACATCGCTGATCCAGGTCATCGAGAGGACCCTCTCCAAGAATGCGGATGCACGGTACTCCAGCATGGCGGAGCTGGAAGAGGCCCTACAACAGCGACACGCAAGCGCAGGCCACGCCTCGGTGCCCGTGTCCTCGGAGATCGCGCCGCCCCCCGACCCAAGCGCCGATGCGGACGTGCCCGGCCCCGATCGGAGCTCGATCACGCCCACAACCTGGCAGCGGCGGGCAGGGCGCGCCCGGATGGGCCGCGGTCGCATGCCACTGTTCGTCGGTGCCGGCCTGCTAGTCGCGGGCGCGGCCGCGTGGGGCTTGGGGTCACAACACGCCCCGGCGGCGCCCGCCGCTGGGGATGTCGCCCCCGCGGTGTCTGCGGCGACCTCAGTACACCCTCCCCAGACACGGACTCCGCCTATGGCGGCGCCGACTCCCGCTCCCGAGCCCAGAGTGCCCGTCAACCCGATGGCGCTGCCGACAACCGCGTCACCGGCGCCACCGAGCGACCCGGTACCACCGAGCGACCCGGTACCACCGAGCGACCCGGTGATCCCCGGAGGTGATGTTCCGCGCACCACCGCGCGGGCTCCCGCCGGGCCCCCGTGCGCGGCGGCCGCCGCCGC
>JAPPOR010000272.1 GCA_028817905.1 Myxococcales bacterium | reverse complement strand
GGTCGTGAAGAACGGCTCGAAGATGCGCTCCTGGGTGGCGGGAGACATGCCCGAACCATTGTCGACGACCGACAGCACCACGTAGCTTCCCGGGTCGAGCAGGGTCACCAGGTTCGGCGGGGGATCGCTCACTTCCGCCGTATGGATGCGCAAGGCGAGCTCGCCGCCCAGGGGCATCGCGTCGCGGGCGTTGATCGCCAGGTTGAGCACGATCTGCTCGAGTTGCGATGCGTCGGCTTTCACGCGCACGTCCCTCTCGACGCACTCCATGCGCACCGAAATGTCTTCACCCAGCAATCGATGAAGCATGCCCATCATGCGGTTGACCAGCTCGCTCCAGTCCAGGACCTTGACCGCCAGCTCGCGCTCGTAGCTGAAGCTCAGCATTTGGCGCGTCAGCTCGCTGCCGCGCCGCGCTGCCTCCAGCATTTGCTTGACCGAGGTGTGCGTCCCATCCCCTTCCGGCAGGGTTTCACAGAGCATCTCACCATGACCGTAGATGACCGTGAGCAGGTTGTTGAAGTCGTGGGCCACGCCACCGGCAAGTTGGCCGATGGCTTCCATCTTCTCCGAGCGGCGCAGGCGCTGCTCGAGTCTATGCTGCTCGCGCTCATGCCGTTTGCGGTCGGTGATGTCCTGCACGGTCCCACGGATGCCGGCCACGGTGCCGCTGGCCCGATGCTCGGCCTGGGCGATGACCTGGACGTGGCGCGGCTCGCCGTCCTCGACCTCGACCCGGTGCTCGAAGCTGCGCTGACCACCGTCGAACATCAGCTCCTGCAATTCCTTGAGGACCTGCAGGCGGTCTTCGGGGTGCACGAGCTTCATGTAGGCCGGCTCCGAGGCGTCGTCGGCTGCGGGGGCGCTGCTGCGTCCAAAGATCCTCGCCAGCTGACCGTTCCATGCCAACTCGTTGCGCCCAGCGTTCCAATCCCAGTGCCCCAGGCCCGCGACCTGTTGGGCTGTCTCCAGGCGGCTCACCGCCGAGGCGAGGTCGGTGATCAAGGGCGAGGTGAGACGCTGAAACAGGAGCCCTCCCGCGATGATGAGCAGTGCCAGGACACCACAGGATGCCAACCCGGCCTGCAGGTAGGGCGTGCGGATCTCCCGGGTGTCGATTTTGGCGACCAGCGCCAGATCCAGCACGTCGACCCGATGGTAGGCCGCCAGCACTTCCACACCGCGGTAGTCCAGTCCGATCACACTGCCATGTTGTCCCTGCAGGGCGCGGCGCATGGGCTCGGCCAGCTCCGAGTCCAGGCCGATGGCCTGCTCGGCATCGGGCGTCGAGAACCTGCGCTTCAGCAGGAACTGCACCTGACCGTCCTCCAGGTGGCCGAGCAGGAACTCCCCGCTTTGTCCAAAGCCCGCAAAGTACCGGTGGGCATCGATGACCTGACTGAGGGTCGCCGCGGCGGCCCCCGCCGGGTGATCGAGAACGCTGTGCACGGCATCGAAGCGGGCCACCGCTTCGATCAGCCGGGCCCTGCCCTCCACCATCGCGACCAGCGCCTCGCGTTGATCCTTGAACGCGGTGGTGTACAGGCTCCAGATCGTGAGACCCACGCCGGCCGACGCGATGGCCGCCATCGTAAGGCTCAATACGAGTACCCGCCCACGCGGGCTGAGCTGAGTCCCTGTCGTCGGTGGTTCTGTAGGCGAACTCACAACGCTCTCCCCTCAACGGCCCCCTGACTCCGACGTTTGACCGGCACGTGAGCGGGTCGCGCAGGGCTTCGGCACTAGGGGCTTTCGGCGACCGACCGAGATGGGCGGGGAAGGCGAAAGCTGCTTTGTGCCATCGAGGCTGAGCGAGGCGCCACAAACGCTGGCCAACGATCGCTGCTAACCTACCGCAGGCGGGGGCCACAGTCGAATCCTGCTGCCCTGCACGCGGGCGATGCGAGTCTGCCCGCCAGCGTGCCCAGGTTGGGGCGCGCAGGTTGGGGCGCGCAGGTTGGGGCGCGCAGGTTGGGGGCGGCCCCATCGCCTGCCCGTGGCGGAACCGATCACACCATCAGCGGAACGAGGGGGCCCTGGTAGTTGGAGCGGCCCGCCATGTCGCGATCCCCAAAGAAGTTGACGTCCGACAGCCCCATCGCCTGGCAGATACTTGTCAGCAGCAAGTTGTGGGGCACGCGCTCGTTGCTCCGGATGTCTCGGACCCGAAGGTAGCGCCCGAGCTTGAGCGTGCGTCCACCACCGCCTGCGATCACGCATGGGTGACGGGTTTCCTGGTTGTCGTGGCCCCCGTGGCCGAACTCGCTGTGCCAAAACACAATCGTGTTGTCGAGGACGCTGCCCCCCTGGGGATCCAGCGGGTCGACCACCGTATCCAGTTCTTCCAGGACCGCCGCCACGTGGGTCGCGCTCCAGCGCAACCCAGCCGTATAGCCAGCCCTCACGGACGTATCGCCACTCCAGTAGCCGTGGACCAGCGTTTCGTGGAAACGATCCCGGGGGGCCAGGTTTACTTCGGGGAGCTCGCTGAACCAGTTGGGATAGTCGTTCAGGATCTCCAAGGTGGCGGCCCGTGCGCGCCCGCAGGCGAAGGCCTGTGTGATCACCGTCGCATGGGCCCGGGCCACTTCGATGACCCCACCAAAGCTCCCGACGGTCCCGTTGCGGGTAGGCCGCGAGGGTTCGCACATGCCGGCACCCGCTGCGGTCGTGATCGAGCCCTGCTCGGCGCTTCGCAGGCGCGCCATGGCCTCCAGGTGTGAATCGATCTTGGCCGCCTCGCTGTCGACCAGGCGCATGCGCAACCTGCGCAACGCCTGCTCGCCGAACGTACCGATCGCCTGCTCGCCCGCGCCGAAATCGGCGGGTCCTGCTGAGGCGCCACCGGATGGCGTGAAGCCGGCGGGAAAGGCCTGGCCATAGAGGGCGATCGGGTCCTGTTCGGCATTGCGAGGCCGGCCCCCATCGTCATAGCTCATGCACTTCCATGTGGCGCTGTGTTCGACGGAAGCCGTCAAGAGTGCCGGAGCCGATAGGCGGCTGTGCAAATAGTAGTCCAGCGAGGGGTGATGATCGTAGTTGCCCTCGCGGTCCTCGGGCGGGGCCGCACCGGTGAGCAGCGTTCCTTGCTCGTTGTGTCCGTGCAGGGTGCGGCGTCCCGGGCGCCTCACATCCTTGACGACCTGCGTGTCGATGCCATCGATGACCGTGATCTTGTCCCGCCAGGGCATCATGGGAGCGAGGGAGTTGTGCTCGTACTCGAAGGTGAGCTCCCCGAGGGCCTGGTCGGATGCAGCGGGCTCTCCGCCACCGGGTTGCCTCGGGATCCAGAAATCCCGATCCGCGCCATGCGGCGTGCGCAGTCCCAGGAAGCGTATGGGGGCCTGGTCGGTTTGCGCTGCCGCCCTGTGGGGGTGCAGGAGGAAGTCCCTGGTGAGCACTACGCCACCGAGGCCCGCCGCAAAATGCCTACGCGTGAGCTTCATGGGGACTCCTCCGG
This sequence comes from Myxococcales bacterium, assembly GCA_028817905.1. GTDB lineage: Bacteria > Myxococcota_A > Polyangia > Polyangiales > JAFGIB01 > JAPPOR01. The sequence continues at coordinate 1,864 of JAPPOR010000272.1, read as the reverse complement.
TACACGCTCCACGAACGCCGGATGGCGCACGATGGCGATCAGCAATGCTTCCAGTGACGTATCGGCTTCGACAAAGGCTTGGTGGGCTTGCTTCACCCAGGCTGCGGATCGGGGGGATCCCATGTCGATGCCCATCAGGTAGTGGACGACCCGCCGGACGAAGCAGTGCTGAAACGCCTTGTCATCGGCCAGTGCAGCCGCGAACTCAGGTGCCAGCTCGAAATCGCCCAGGCCACTGAGGCTGATCGCGCTTTCCACCGGGTGTCCGTCGGCATAGGTGGATTGCCAACGGCCGTCACTTCCGTAGTTTTCGAAGATGACGCCCATCCGATCGGCGGCCATGTGGCAGCCGCCGCAACTGGGTGCAGAACTGCGCGCTTCGACGGTCTCTCGGACGGTGGCGTCGGGACCGACCAACGAAAGCAGGGCTGCGTTCACGTCGAGCCCTTCCGGTGGGGCCAGCTTGTTGTTGCACATGGCCTGCTTGAAGAGGTTCATCCCGCGGCGCACCACGTTGTCGTGGCCCGCCTTGCCGTGACTCACCAGCCATGCGCCTTGGGTCAATAGACCGCCGCGCTGGTTCGGATCCAGCTCCACGCGCGCAAGGCCGCCGCCGGGGTGTGCCACGCCGTAGTGGGCCGCCAGCTCCGGCCGCATCCACGAATAGGACGCGGACAGAAGATCGCGAAGCGTGCCCTTTTGGGCCACCACCACGTTCGACACGAAGGCCCGATACTCTTCTTCCATCTGGTCCACCAGGGCGGACTCCAGACCCACCTCGGTCCCCTGGCTGTGCAACGTCTCGAGGGCGAGCCACTCCCAAAAGAAGCGCTGCCACGCGGGTCCCGACTGGTCGATCAAGCGGCGTGCCTGCGCCTCACGCACGTCGGGATCGGCGAGGTTCGAGCGCGCGGCGGCCTCCAGGAGCGCGGCATCCGGGCCCCGATCCGTCATGGCAAACGCCAGCAGGTTGGCGATCTCGTGCGGCGTCAACGTTGCGCCCGCATCCCCCAGCTCGCTGCGGTACAGAAACTCAGGCGACAGCAGCACCGCCCGGACCACGCCGGCGATGGCGTAGTCCTGGTCATAGGTGGACTTCAACTCGCTGTAGAGGCGCCGCACATCGGCCGTTTCACTGGCTTCGACCGGCCGCCGGAAGGCGTCTGGCAGCAGCCAGGCCAGCAATTCGTCGATGCAGGTGTCGCCCTCGTAGTTGCGGCAACGGGTCGAGGCCTCGCGCTGCTCCGTGACCCACTGGCCAACGGCCCGGACACCACTGTCAAATTGCGAGGCGTTGCCCAGATCGACCACGGCGTTGGCCGCGATATTGGTGAAGCCCGCTTCCGCGGCGGACTCGGGGACATCCATGGCGGGTGCGCCGTCGCCGAACAGATCCCGCACCGCCCGGTTCAGCTGGTCGGGGGTCAAGCGCCAAATGCGTGGCTCAATGCGGGGATCATCGGGGCTCGACGTGGGGGGGCTCGCCCCTGGGCTGTCTCCATCTGCGGTCTGTTCAGCCACGGATGGGGCCCCATTGCCCTCGGGGGTGGCCCCACCGGAGGGCGTGGTGGCCTGCGGCGACTCGATGGCCGCGCCGGCCGTCGGGACCGGAGTACGGAAACCTTCCGGTTCGGCTTCGCACGCTGCCAGGCACCCGAGCACGGCGACCGCCGCACCGACAACGCCAAGACATCGATTATGATTCGTCACGCTGCGCGCACTCCCTTCCGCGTAGGTACAGTGCCCGGCTAGCCCCCAACAGGGTCAATGGATTGCAGCGCAGCCCACATCCGGCTGATCGAGTCGTGCTCTGATCATTGATCACAAGTGGTTTCAATGACAGCGGACGCGCCCTGTTCCATGA
>JAPPOR010000654.1 GCA_028817905.1 Myxococcales bacterium | reverse complement strand
CGCATGCTGGCGGGGCCGGTCGCGTCGAGATGTCCCTTGTCACGTTGGTCCGCGCGTGACCACAACCTCGGAACTATCGCGGCAGTGCTCAACCAGCTCAGCGGGAAGGGAAGGCGGGAGCAGACAAGGTGCGTGGTGGCGCGTTCCTTTGCCGTGCCTAGGTGCCGTGCACGACCCTTCACCATCTCCGCCTCGATATGCCGCCTCAGACCTCCGCAAATCAATTCGATGTCATTGTCATCGGCTCCGGGATGGGCGGTATGACGACGGCCGCCGCCCTGTCGCGGTTCGGCCACAGGGTCCTGCTGCTTGAGCAGGCGCCGAGCATCGGTGGGTTGACCCACTCCTTCTCGCACGACGGCTTCACTTGGGATGTCGGCCTCCACTACTGTGGCATGCTGGGTCACGATCAAGAAGGGGGGCGCATCTTGGACTGGCTGAGCGGCGGAACGATCGAGTTCCGGTCGGCCGGTACAGTTTATGACACCCTGCACTTTCCGGACGGCTTCGATGTTCCTGTGGGGCGCCCGGCCGAAGCGTACAAGATGGAGCTCAAGGAGCGGTTTCCCGACAACACCGCCGAGATCGATGCGTACTTTGAGGCACAGCAGGCGGCCAAGAACGCCGCGCGTTTGATTTCCATCGAGCGCTCCATGCCGCAGCCCGACCGCGCCGAATACCGTCGGTTGCACAGTGGGGAGATCGAACAGTGGTGCGGCCGTACCACGAGCCAAGTCATCTCCGAGTTCATCTCCGAGCCGAAATTGGCTGCCATCCTGGCGGCACGATGGGGCACCTTCGGCGGCAAGCCAAAGGAAGCGAGCTTCGGCATTCACGCGTTGATCATGTGGCACTACCTCGACGGTGCCAGCTATCCCTTGGGTGGCGGCGCCGCCATCGCCAAAGGCCTGGTTCCGGTGATCGAGTCCGCGGGCGGAAGTGCCCGTGCTGCCACTCCTATCGACGAGATCGTGGTCGAGGGAGGCAGAGCCGTCGGCGTGCGTACCAGCTCCGGCGAGGTGTTCAGGGCGCCGGTCATCGTCTCCGCGATGGGTGCAGGAGGAACCGTGAAGCGATTGCTTCCGGCAGAGCTTCGTGAACAGGCATGGGCCGCTGAAATACGCTCGTTCAAGCCGGCGATCAGCCACTTCGAGCTCTCTCTCGGGTTCGAGGGCGACATCGCGCGGCACGGCGCGAGGCGTTCGAATGACTGGTTCTACGAGAGCTGGAACACCGATGACGGCATCTGGTCGATCGACGGTCCCATACCGATGATGTTTGTGTCCTTCCCGTCGCTCAAGGATCCAACACGCGACCCCGGCCCGTCGCAACGTCATACTGGTCAATGCATGGTGTTCACCGAGTGGTCGTCCGTGGCCGAGTTTGCCGAGGGTGGTGCCAGAGAGCGACCAGCCGAGTGGGCGGCATTCAAGAAACGCGTCGAGTCGAAGATCTTGGCGCACTTCGAGGCCAAGTTCCCTGCTCTTGCGCCGTGGATTGTCCACCATGAGCTCAGCACTCCGCTCGCCACTGTCCGGTTTACCACCCATGAAAAGGGCGGCTTCTATGGCGTCGAGCCGACTCCACGGCGCATGTTGTCAGACGCGCTCAGTGCCCGCACGCCCGTCCCGGGGCTGTTCCTGACGGGTCAGGACATCTTGACGCCCGGAATCGCCGGCGCGCTCTTTTCAGGCATGCTTTGCGCGGCGGCGATAGAGCCGCGTGTATATGAGAAGTTGAGCTGACCGACGCGTGCGGCGCAGAACAGTGTGTGGCGAGTGAATCGCCGCGACGAGATCGAAACCGTAGAGCTGACCGGCGACGAAGGCGCCTCAGTAACGTTGTCGTTCATATTGCCGCCGGTCATCGGGACGTTGCTCGAGATGCGCAGATAGCCTGGCAGTCCATTGAGCTGCGAGAGCTCGGTCGGGCTCGACGCCGAACTTGCCTGAACCATAGCTATCGGCGAGAACGCGCATCGGTTCGGCATGGCCCTGCTCTGCGGCAGCGCTCATCCAACGGAGGCCTTCTATGGCGTTGTGTGCGACGCCTTCGCCGAGAAGGTACATGAATCCGAGTTCGTATTGAGCATCGCTGTGGCCCTTGCGTGCAGCTCGGGCGTACCACCATGCAGCGGCGGTATCGTTTTTTTTGATCGTAGTCCCATGGAGCTCGCCCGTGGAGAGGGCTTCGCCGAGCTGGTAGCAGGCGTCCAGATCGCCGAACATGAACGCTTTGAGGCCAAGCAGGTAGAGTCGTATTGGCACACTGCCGAGGATGAGGCTTGGGCTTCGGTGGATCAACGGCATCGAGACTTTGCCCATCCGGAACACCCGCTGGGGGACCGCAGGGACAACAAGACGTCCGGATCGTGTCGGTTTGCGGCAACCGCATTGGGCGTTGTCCGATAGGGAAGCGTCGGACAGCAACTTTGGGAGGCAGCATGCGGCGCGCACGGTGCGGGATGCCGCTGCTCCGACCATCTTCGAAAATGGAGACACGATGATTGAAACCACAATCTTGCGAGTGACGCGGAACGCTTCGGTCGCGTTGGCCGCTGTGGTGATAGCAGCCGGATGTGCCAACAAGGTACCGGAGTCTCGCGAATCGGTTGCTGGCACGTCAGGTACCTCGGGAGTCGGCGCGCAAGATCAGGACAGCGCCACGGACCTGCCGGAACTCCAAGACGCACCCGATCCGATGGGCCCCCATGAGCTTTGTGAGGCACCAGCGCCTGAGGACATCGTCGTGCCCTTCCCCAACTCGCGCCGTCTCGAGGTGGCCCCAGGTCGCAGAACCGAATTCCCCTTCATGAGAGGGCTGCTGCTGGACGACGAGGCCGTCATTGGCGTCTTTCCCGCTGACGCGGGCGACTACGCCGAGATCGCGCGGTTTGCCAAGGATGGCACGGGGCGCCTGGAGGTGCTGCAATCGCCTTCCGTTGCGGGTGGGCGTCTATTCTACGTTGGAGACACGTTGATGCACGCTCGCGGCGGCCGCGTCCGGCTAGCGATGCAGGCCCCGTCCGCCGGGATGGACGTGGTGGAATACAGGGACGCAGCCTTCGCTTCCGACGCACAAGCCATGTACTGGTCGTCCGGGTGTCCGCTGGGCCAGCCTAGACATGGGATTTCACGCACCTTGCCCGGCGGCACGACAACCGAGCTGACCGCCCCCAGGCGCTGCACCCAATGGCTGGTAGCTGACGCGACGCATGTGTATTTCGTCGACTGGGAGGAGTACGCCGTGGGCCGGGAGCGGCCCCGGGGAGATGGCCATCGGCTCATGCGCGTGGCCAAGACCGGTGGAGATCCCGAGGAAATACCGTTCGAGGGCGGGCTGGAGGGACCCTTCCTGATCGATGATACCTATCTCTATTACCTGGGCGACTGGGCCTACAGGGGCGGGCTCCAACCGCTCATGCGGATGCCGAAGTCCGGCGGTCCCGGAGAAGTGATCGCGACGGCACGCAAGATCTGGGCTTGGACCCTGGACCCCACCGATGGAAGCATCTTCATACTCGATGCCCGTGAGCGGGGTTTGTTCAGCAAGCACAATTGCCTGCGGCGGCTCGACCCCGATGGGACCCTCACTGCACTGGCAAGCGTGCCCGGCCCTGCCAGGGCAATGGCGATCGACGATACCCATGTGTACTTCCAGGCTGAGAACGGTTTTCGTACGTATCCCGTCTACCGGGTCCCCAAGCGCTAGCCCGCTCCCGGGCAGTGATGGGCGGCGAATTCTGCTCGGCTGTCCACCGAGCCGTGACGGCGCAGCGTGACCGTGATGCAACGTGACAAGTGCGATCTTGGGTGGTTTCGAACCGTCGCGTGACCAGATGTTGAAGTCGACCTTGGCACGTTGGTCAGCACGTTGGCCAGAACAGCAATCCCGGCAGTCCACCGAGCCTGGGGAGTTCCTCGGCGAACCTTCAAGCCCGCAGAATGCGGACTCCTGGGAAGTGTGGCTGCAGCGCGGCGAGGTCTCCAACGTCTAAGGTATAGACGACGTCCCCCCGTTGGGCGGCAGATGCCATCACCACCGCATCGATCGTTGTAGCGCCAGGAATCGCGGCGAGTGCCTCCCCAGCCGCCTGGCTGATTGGGAGCGACAGCTCCTCAACGTTCACGGCCGCCAGCAGAAGGTCAGCATGCCGCACATCGGTGCCACGCCACCATTCCGCGACCACTGCGGTTGGCACCGTGATGACAAGCCCTTGCCTGGTCGCCGCCGCAAACACGGCGCTCATGCGCTGCTTTCGTCGGTGCAGTGCAATCAAGGCCCCCGTGTCGAAGGTCAATCCTGCGCGGCCCACTCAGCCTCCACCGCTGCGATCTCCGCGTCCGAAATCTCGGGAAGAGTCCGCAAGAACTCCTCGCGGGCTTCGTCTTGGCGAGCCTTGGCGATGGCTTCTGCCACGACCGCTGAGAGTGCGCGCTTCTGCGCCTTGGCGCGACGCTTGGCCCACTTGAGGTCGTCGGGAGCAATCGTGATCGAGATCTTTGCAAAGTTGGCCAAAATCCTACCCCGGTAGGATTACTCTAGTTGCACCCGGCCTTACGGTCAACCCTGCGGATCGACCGCCGATGGTGAAATCGAGCGCCGGCGGCGAAACGTGGGCGCGGCGGTTTTCCCTGGCCCGCTGGTCCGGACATGTTGGTCTGTCTTCCGAGCCACGACTTCAGGGGCTTTTCCGCCCCTTCCTGTGAACCCTCGGACCAACCCGCTGAGCCCGGTACGTTGCCGGACGTTGGTCGGACGGCACAAAGGTCCAAAGAAGAGCCGCAACAGCGGTCCCGTGTTGCGTGCCGGACTGGACCTTGATGACGCGGCCTTCGGCCCCGGCGCAGAAGGCCAGGGCGAAGTGAGCTTCGCGAACACGACCTATCGCCTTTCGGCGCGCCTCGAACCGCTCGAGACGATTGCGCGCACTCCCCACCTGCAGCAGCTCGACTACTCCGGCAAGCTCTCGCTTCGGATCGCAGATGCGCACGGCCACGAGTGGCATGCGCGCTACGACGTGAGTGGACCGCTCGAGGTCCAAGGCCGCGTCGTGGTGGCACCGTTCGGGCTAACGATCACCGATCCGGTGTCATCTTCGGCGAAGCCACGCCATGGCGAGCTACCCGCACGCCCACCCTACAGATCGATCGATTTCTCCGTGGCCATGCATGTGGCCTTCGACCCGCGCTACCAGTCATCCGCGTTACCAGCCGGCGATGACCAGCCAGCGGACCCAACCTGACTCCCGTGCCTGGATCGTTCCGCCGCCAGAACCCGATTTCAAGCGCGCCTTGAAACGGTCCATGTGGTCGCGCGCCCTTGT
>JAPPOR010000684.1 GCA_028817905.1 Myxococcales bacterium | reverse complement strand
CCATCACGTGGCGCAGCACCACGCGCGGCCCGAATACAGGTTCTTGCGGCAACCTCCCTCGCGCAACGCACCCTACAGAATGAGCCCGCCAATCCCCTTAGCCGAGGTGATCGCGGGCATTGAGTCCAGTCCAGGTGGTTCTTGCTACGATCCCCCCGGGCCAAAGGGGGCTAGACAGACTCGTCCGCGGTCGTCGTTGCAATCCACAAGGTTCCATGCCTCGTCGGGCTGGGACGGAGCTCCGGTAGTCATGAATCGTCCGGGCTAGCTCTGGACCCTTGGGAGGCCGAAGGCGGCCGCTGGTGGCCACATGCCACCACCAGCGGCTGCTGGCTATTCCAGTTCCAGGGAACTGCGGCGCGCGTTCGGCCGCGGACGTCACATCACGAGCCCGTTCCGCCGCGTCCCGCGACGTTGGGATTCAATCCGCACGATGCCCCGGAGGTGTTCGTCCCCCAAACTCGAGCGCCGGTCACGTTGTAGAGGAAACCGAACCAGGAACACACGGCACGGGCCCTGTGCCAGTTGTTCGGACCCGACAGCTGCTGCGTATACGTCGAACCGATGAAGTTCACCGAAATCTCTATCTGGCGCCCATGATGGTCCGTCCATAGATGGCTGCCGGTCCCGAACGTTGGACTCCAGTGAATACCCGGCGAGGCTGACGCCACTGATGTTCCTATGAGCACCACTGCCACTGCCAGTGCGCCCGACACTCTCGCTAGCACGTTCATTCGAGTTCCTCCTGTAAATGATGGCCCTACTCCAGCCACTTCCTTGTTGGACTGCCCCCCGTTGTTACCAGCTCGTGGGGCAGCCGCAGGAGGACCACGGACGACATAGTTGCGCTTGGGGTTGTGACTTATCGCGGCCACAAACGAGAGGCGAAGCGGTCACGGCTTCTCGAGACGCAGCGCGATATCCGCAACGTGTCCGCTGGGCTCGAGACGTACTGACGCAACCGCATTGCGCCCAAAGTAGTCCTGGCCGAGAACATCCAGATCGCCTGCAGCCACGTGGTCGATGGACCAGCTACCATCGTCCCGACCGGAGAACTCTCGATGGAAGCCGATGCGGCTCGTCGTACGGTTTCTCACCGCGATCCGAAAGCTTCCAATGGGGCTGCCATCGGGCCCAACCATGCGACCAGAAAGACGTCCGGGAGCCGGAAGGACAAGCTCTACAGCGGGACCGTCCGGCGAAACATCGTGCAAGATCGCCTGACCACCCGAAGGGCGTTCGGCCGTGACGGAATAGACGCCCGCCGGGTTGAGGCCATCGAGACGGAACTGACCGGCTTCGTCCGTGAGCCTGCGCGTGCCCCCGATGCGGCCGGCAAGTTGCTGTGTCATCGCAAAAGGATCGCGGTCACCGATAGCAACTGCACTGACCCAAACGTCCCTGAGCGGGGCGTCCGGACCGCTCAAGACACGTCCAGCGATTTCTCCCGTGTAGCCGCCGTATGTGACGCGGACGCGTCCGCCTTCTAGCGTCAGCGGTACTTCCTCCGGGTGCTGCCAGCGAGGATTCGTCGCATCCTCGACCGTGATGAGGTACGTGCCGGTCGGCAGGGGACCCGCCTTGAACATCCCCCCACCGACCGGGGTCGCCTGAGCCCCCGAGGTTCCGTCCACGCTTGTCGCCTGGACGGTCACTGCCTGCAGAGGCTCCCCATCGGGAGATACTACCTCGATCTGCAGCTCACCCATCGTCGCGAGTCGGATGGTGGCGGGTACGGAGTCGCCCGCTTCGAGCTCCACACGGACCTCACCGATCATGTGCGGATGTTTGATCTCGTAGCCGCCTACACCCAACCCTCGTAGGATTAGCTGCCCGGTTTCGTCGGTGAGCCCGAAGCGGGCGCCACCTGTGGGGTCCGAACGAGCCGGAGGAGTCAACGGAACGGCGCTCAAGTGCGCCCCTTCGATGGGACGGTTGTCCTCATCGACGGCGCGTATGAGCAGCTCGGCGCCCGCATTCATCTCCCATGGGACACCCACCAGGGGCGAAGTGCCGACCTCGAGGATCGGCGCAGGTGCATGACCGTAGCCCTCGCACATGGTGGTCACAGCGTAGGTTCCAGGCGTGAGCGCCTCGAAGCGGACCAGGCCCTGTTCGTTCGTCTTGGCAGTCTCTTCTGGAACTCCCGCGCCGCCGCCTGCTGGTCCGACGTGGACGAGCCCACGGGAACAGGGACTACCGGCAACACTCAGGGTACCCTCAACGGAGACCGCTCCGAACATCGGCACCAACACGTCCGAGACGCTCTGATTCATGTCGAGCGCCACAGTCTCCATGGCAACGCCTATCCATCCCTTTGCCGACGCGCGCAGCTGGTACGATCCGGGCCGCAGCCCCTCGATCTGGAAGCGCCCTTGCTGATCGGACTGTGCCTGTTGGACGGGTCCATGGTCGCCGCGCGCGTCGACTGTGGCTCCCGCAATGGGCTGGCCCGTCTGCTCCGCAACCACCTGCCCGGAGATCGTCGAAGCCGGGGATAGGACGAGCTCGATACCGGCAGCCGGCGCAGCTCGCGTAGCTGTACCGGGCGCATAGCCCGGGGCGTAGGCCGACAACGAGACATCACCCTTCGGAACATCCGCGACAAAGCTTCCGTCTTGTCCGGCTTGAACCATCAGACCGACTCCGGAGGGCTTCAGTATGCCCGTCGCCCCCGCGGCGAGCAGGCGCACCTCCGCTCCGGCGACCACGCCGCCTAGGGCATCCATGACAACGCCGGAAACGGTGGCGCCCTCCTCCGGTAGCTCCGTGTCTCGGTCGCCGTCAACACTGCCATCGGGTCGCACCTCGATGGGACGCCCTCCATTCGCGGCCACGGCGCCCAGACCTTTCGACGATGTGCCCAGCAAGTAGCGTCCGGCCCTGAGGCCGCTGAACGCGTAGTGGCCGTCGGCATCGGTTCGAACGCACCTGGGCGCGTTGTGGATCATCGTCATGTTGCAATCCGCACACGATGCACAAACGAGGGCGCCCTCGAGCGGCTCACCATCCCGCGTCCGCACGGTGCCTGAAACACTTCCCACCGCCTCTTGTCCGGGCCGCCCCTGGGCAGCCGGCCCCTGCCAGGCGCGCGCTCGTTCAGCGATGGCTCTCGCCACGCGGGACTTCGTTGGCGCCTGGTATTCGCCGACCGCCGTATGCGAGCGTTCCGGCGACAACCCGAGATAGATCGCCCACAGCGCACAGAGCGCAACGGTCAAGGCTACGACCGTTCTACGGGTCCTACGCTTGCTCATCCCATCTCCGCTTGGTCATCGGCTCCCCCTAGTCCCCTTGACCGGGGTAGTCGTAAGCGTTTGAGTCAAGTTTGGTCGAGGTAGTTCTTGCTACGATGCGCCGCTGGTCAAGGGGACTAAGTCGCACCTTGGTGCTCCGTGCAGCGATGGGCGGCGAAGTTGGCCTCCGGAAGCGCCGCATCGCCGCTGGCAAGCGCCTTTCAGGCACGCTGAGAACGGTGCGCGGACTTCGCGAATGCAGCTGTGCAGTGTCCGCTCGCCCCATGCATCGCCTATCACAAACAGTCGCAGCACTCACTGATCGAGACACGCCGATAGACGCGATCGCAGAGCGTCGAAGAACGCCCATGGACGCCTGAGAAGCCCCCCACTGTCCACCTCGTTCCCCTTTTCGTTCTGTGGCGCACCACGCATGTAGGAAATCGAAGGGCGCGGCGAAAGGACGAAACACGACAAACGCCTTCGACTGCGCCCTACCCGCCTGCCCAAGAAGCGCTCAACGGCGTATCTAGCATTCCGCCTGTCGCCATTGAACGACCGACCCGTTGACGCCCCCGTGTCACCTCACAGCCTCGAGAACCTTGAGCAACGACGAAACGCTCGATGGGACCCGCAGGCCACAGTGGGACCGCGCACTCAGACGGCAGGTGCGTTCGCACCCGATAGACTCATCGTCGGCCGCGGGTTGTTCGCGAAGCCTTGACCCGACGCTGAGTCGTAGCGCCACCGCCTAGCGCCGCAAACCTGTTACCCAGAAGGCGCGTTGTACAGAAGAACTACGAAGCCTTTTTCGCAATGAGTTTCACATATTCTCTTGACTCATGGATTTACAGAATTCAGAACACTGCCCGAGGGGGAGGCCATGACTTCGGAAGATGCGCTTCACGCACTCGCTTCGCCGACCAAACCTTCAGAGGCTGCGGACCCGCCCCACGGTGTAACCGCGAGGTCAGCCAACGAAGACGCTGTGCGCATGGTGCGGTGTTACCTCGACAAGCACCTGGACGCGCGGCCACCGACACTCTCCAATGTCGCCCACGCGCTCGCGATCGGAGAGCGCACCTTGCAGCGCCGGCTCCGCGAGGCGGGGACATCGTTTCAGGAACTTCGGCAAGACGTGCGCTGTCAGCGCCTTCGGAACCTACGATGCAAGGAGATGGGAAGCGATGCTCTCTCGCGGGCGCTTGGGTTCAGCGATGCTCGCTGCCTACGACGCTGGCGCAAAGCCTCGGAGCAAAGCCCACCCACCAGTGACACGGATACTCCCCCAGCCTGCGCGGGAGACACCCCGCGAGCTCCGGTCGCCACCCGGTAGTGGGGCCAGTGCGGGGTCCAGGGTAGCTGGTCCGTGGGAAACGGTTGCGCCGGATCCGTTCGCGTTGTAGCTCGAACCGCCCCTTGCGCCCGTATCAGAGCTGATGAACTCGACCAACAAGCAGTTCTGACGAGTACCGTGCGCTGGACGCTTGCGGTGGTCACTCTGAGCCTCACAGAAATCGGTCAGGCAGTCAGACCCTTGCAGCGTTTGGTCTGCTCTCCCACGTCAGCACGCTCACGGAGAGAGGCCGGGGAATGATGCAAGGCGGTGGCCACCGCACCACCGATCATGCAGGGCTCCCACTGCCGTGCGCTACTCGGACATCCCACGCTGCTTGCGCTTCTTGGGCTTGTTGCGCTTGTGGCGGGCTCGCTTGCCCCGGGCGACTTCGACGGCCAGGGCATCGAGACGGTGCTCCCAAAGACCGCGGAACTGCCCTAGCCAGTGGTCCACGTGACGAAGTCCGGCGGTGTCGATGGAATACATCCGCCGGGTGCCGTCCACACGAACGGTCGCAAAACCGCTTTCCCGCAGGATGCGCAAGTGCTGCGACACGCCCGACTGGGAAATGGAGAAGTCGCGCTTGACTTCAGTTACCAGCTCGCCCGAACTGCGCTCCTCGTGCGCGAGGGCCTCCAACAGTCGGCGCCTAACCGGATCGCCAAGAACGTCGAACGCGTGCATGAGTCTGTCGATGCTAGCCCGCATCCATCACCAAATCACGCGCCCTCGCACAACTGCTCGACTCCGCAGCGCTTTC
>JAPPOR010001100.1 GCA_028817905.1 Myxococcales bacterium | reverse complement strand
CGAGCGGGCACGACGGGCCCCAGGTATGGGGAACTGGACGACATCGCGTGGTACAGTGGCAACTCTGGCGGGCGGACTCGCGGGGCGGGCCAGCTGCAGCCCAATCGGTTCGGTCTGCACGACATGCTGGGCAACGTACGGGAGTGGTGCGCTGATTGGTACGGGCCCTACGAGCGAGAGCCGGTGACTGATCCGTCGGGCCTGGCCCATGGCCGGTCCCGGGTGGTCCGCGGCGGGTCGTGGGACGTCAACGCGGGGCTCGTCCGGGCCGCGTGCCGGTTCAGCTACCAGCCGGGCGTCCGGTTCAACCTCCTGGGTTTCCGGCTTGCCCGAGGTCACAAAAGCAAGTCCGGCGGCAAGTAGGCGGCGGAGCCGCCGAGCGGGGCGGGGCGGTGGAGGCGCGGGGCGCCGGAACGGATGAGCCCCGCCGGGCAAGGCACAGGGCCGGAGCTCAAGCGTTCAAACTGCCTGGAACCAGGTGCGAAGGTGCAGACACCCATCAATGATGACCTGATGATTGGGCGCCAGAAGAAGAGCCGGCTTCAAGACTGGGGACTGGGGCGCAAAGCGCGCGGCCCGCACCAGCTTGGCCGCAACCTCAGAGTCCGAGTTTGGCGCTCGCAGGTTTCTGCCAGGCATCGACCCTGCGGGTGTACCGCCGAAGCATTTCGACCGAGCGGTGCCCGCTCTGGTCCATGACGGCCGCTTCTGGGGCACCGTTGAGCGTAGCCGTCGTCACGAACCCCGCGCGCAGCGAATGTCCGCTGAACTGCGTCGGGTCCAGTCCCGCGCGCGCTGCCGAGTCCTTGACCACCTTTGCGATCGAGTGCGGGGTGATCGCGCGATCGCGAACGTTTTCATGTCGGTCGACCGGTCGGAAGATGGGCCCCTCGACGAGTCCGGCCAGTTCGAGCCAGGCTTCAAGCGCGCGAACGGGGCACGTGGCCGGATTCTGGCCGTAGGCGATCACCTTGACGTGGCCTTTGCTCGTTTGGTCGCTCTTGCTCTTGCGGACTAGGAGCTCGACACCCTGCGGATGGAACTGCACATCCTCCACGAGGAGGTTGGCGAGTTCGGACCGTCGAAACGCTCCCGCGAATCCTATCGTCAGAATCGCCCGGTCTCGGCATCCTCGGGTCCCCTCTGGCAGGACCTCGAGCATCTCGCGCAGCCAGTCGACGCTTAGCGGGGTCTTCTGGGTTGGGCGCGCCACCAACGTCTTGCGCAGGCCGCGCCACATCAACGCGAACTCTGGGTCCGAGCGCGGGGTAGGGTGGCCGGCCGTGGTGTGTTCGTGGCAGATCGCCGCCAGTGCTTGTGAAAGCGAGCTGACTTTCCAACCGTCCTCTACTCGGGCCACAAAGTACGCAACCACGAGCTCACCGCTGCTAGGAAGGGGTGACTCGCCTTGCTCCTCGCACCACTGGCTGAACCGCCGCCATTGGTCTGCGTAGGCAGTTCGTGTACGCTCCGAGAGCCTCGCCCCCCTGTAACCCTGGGCCTTGTTCTTCCATTCCTTCATCAAGCGACTCTTCTTACTGGCCATCTCGTCTATCGTCTCCGCTAACCGATAATTAGCGTATATCAGAGATCGTAGACTAGGCCTGCCGAAGTCGCCTCTTCGAGTATCTCGGTGTTGCCTGCTCACTTGCCCAGTGTCTGCGAAGAGGATAGAGTGCTGGCAATCTCCCGGTCATCACGAACGTGGCATGGCGCGCATCATGCGGGGATGGTGCATGTGCGTCGTACGGACGCTGGTGGTAGGTTGCGTACTCACTGCTTGCTTGGCGCAGGAGGTGCAGATGGCGAAATTACCGGAAGACGTGCTGAATATCGGGCGTTCGCTGCTGCACGACGGGGACCTGGAGGGGGTTCATTCGATGGTCGCTCGAATGTCGACTTCCGTACGAGCTGAGTACGGTGGCTGCCCTGGCGCTTACCTTCCACAGGTAGATCTGCATCGTCTGGACCTGCGGGGCAAGGACCTGCAGGGGGCAACTCTGTGCAATGCGGATCTTTCCGGAACAAACCTTGAAGGGGCCGACCTATCCGGCGCGGTGCTCACGGAGGCCACTCTCGAAGGAGCGACTCTGCGCGGGGCCCGTCTTGATGGAGCCCTGATCGCGCCACGGCAACACGAAGCGGCAGGAGTTGGGTCATTCACGGTCCACGAGGGCCGGGTCACTTCGGACTGCCGTGCTTTCCCCGACTTGGGGGCTCGTCCGCCTGGTGGGGCGCATGATGGCTTGGTCGGCCTGGAAGTCCATACTCGGGGTCCTCTGGAGAGGGGGTGTCCCTCGAACTCGTCCATGACGGGCGTAGCCGAAGCCGCTATCCTCGGTGGTCATGCCGAGGGGCCCGACCGAGCAAACGCCGTCCTGGGACAAGCTGGGTTCCGACCTGCGCAAGCCGGTCCAACAGCTGGCGTCCGGCAACGCAAAGGATGGCTTGCCGGCATTGCTTGGGGTCATCGGTGCGTTCATCGGCAACTCCCTGGGCATCGTTGGGCTTGGCACGGGAGTCACGGCGGTCAGCACGTTTGTATCGGGACTTGTCGTGGATTCCGCGGTCAAGCGGATGGCCGAGGAGAACGAACGCCTGGACGATGAGCAAGCCCGACAAGACGCGCTGGTAGGCTGCCTGATCGGTCGGCTCAAAGAACTCGCTAGGGGTGGTGAGCTCGGATTGCAGGGATTTGAGCAGGAGATCCGTGCCCTGCTGCGCGTGCAGCACGATCACCTCGAGCAGATGATAGCCGAGCACCAGCGGACGCGCAGGTTCGTTGCGGAGGCAGTTCGTGAGGATGGGGCCGAAACTCGGGCCGCGGTCGCGAACGCCGAAAGGACTGTGTTGGGCGCTGTCCGGGGCGAGCTGGATGCGTCACAACGAGCCGAGCTGCTCGATGGCTACCTTGCGCATGTGCAGACCGCGCACGGGCGGTTGCGCGGCATCTTCAAGCATCGGGACACCGAGGGCCTGTATGTCGAGCTCGCCATCGACGATTGCTCAGACGGGACGAAGGGCAGCTCCTCTGCTAGCCGAGGGCGCCTTGCATTGGGTGGGCACCGCGAACTGACTTTGCACGACCTGATGGAGGGCGCCTTCGCTGCGAATCCAGAAGCTGCTGCTCGCTGGGTTGTGTTGGGCGATCCAGGTGCAGGCAAGTCGACCCTGGCTCGGCGCCTGGTGCTCGACATCGCCAGTCGGTTTCGGGAGGGTACTTCATGCGTGCTGCCCGTTTACTGCCCCCTGCCAACGCTGGCGGCTGCGGGCAGCCACCCGTTTCAGTGGCAAGAGGAACAGCTTGCAGGCACTCAGTCATCTGGCAACGGGCTCCGCGGTCTGCTGCAGGAGTTGGCGGACGCGGGCCGGGTCTGGCTACTTCTGGACGGTCTTGATGAGGTTCCGGATGACAAGCGCGATGACATTCAGGTCAGGTTGCAGCAGTGGGCACAGGGGCTATCGCACGTTCCCATCGTGGTGCTGAGCCGGCCGATCGCCTACGATCCCCTTGGCGAGCCCTACAACGGTTTGGCGCAGGTGTTGCCGCTGGACCGGCGCCGTCAGCGGGAGCTGCTCGAAAAGTGGCTGGATAGCAGCAAAGCGGTCGAGCGGGTGCTTGCCCAGATCGACCACAGTCCGGGGCTGACGCAGGCGTGTCGTGTTCCGCTGATGCTGAGCCTGCTCGCCTATCTGCAGACGCCCGAGGCGCAACCAAACCCGTCGAGCACCCTGGCTACGCCCAAGGGTCCACGCAGCCGTCTCGATCTCTACCAGGCGAGCATCGAGGCGTTGCTCAAGCGTGGTCACGCGGGGCGCTCAGGGGGCATCAAGAGCTGGGAATATGCGCGCTTGATTTTGCAGCGCCTGTGCTTGTTCTTGCAGAGCCACCCAGAAAAGCAGTGGAGCAAGCGTGCGCTCGACGATGCGTTGGCAGCGCTTTGCGCCGAGGATGACCAGGCTCGGCGATGGTTGCAAAGCTGGAACAACGTGGGCGAGTTCCTGGACGAGGTGTCCGAAGTGTCGGGCGTGTTGGCTCCCTATGATGGGCCCGATGCCTGGAAGTTTTTGCATTTGCAGTTCCAGGAGCTCCTGACCGCCCAAGCGCTGCGAGACATCGGGGGCGATGACGAGATCGTCCGGCGTGCTCGTGCGCTGACTCCGGAGCAGGTGCCCCGGTGGGCAGAGGTTCTGGCGTTCGGCTGCGAGCTTGCGAGCGATCCCCTCACGGTGCTCAAGGCGCTCGCGGGCCTGGACGCGCAGGACCTGGCGCTGCGAGTGTTGCCGGAGCTCGAAAGCGTGGACTACGGCGAGGCATTGAACGTCCTCGGGCAGCGGGGGTGGGACGGTGACTATCTGGTGTCACTGCTTGAACGATGGCTGCAGGAGGGCGGCTTGAAGCCGGATGTGGCGATCGGCTGGCTCTGGCGTCAGGTGACAGATGGGCGATCCACCGAGGAGCTAGCGTATATCTACTACGCGCTCGAGCATCTGGTGCGCACCGGGCGCGCGCAGCCGGTCGACCGCGAACGGTTCTTCAGCGGCTGCGGGCGTTGGCCCGAGGGGGGGCCGTCGGAACCCAACTATCTCGAGCTACCGGGGGGCAGCTTCCAGATGGGGTCCGATGAGGGCGAGTTTTAACGAGGGCCTGACGAGCACCAGCACACGGTCAAGGTGTCGACGTTCGAGCTCAGCCGGAGGGCGGTCACCAATGCCGAGTACGAGCGCTTCGACTCGCAGCACGAGCGAGAGCTGTGCGATGGTCGGCTCACCCAGCAGGGCGCAGCTGAGCACCCAGTGGTGAACGTGAGCTGGTGGGAAGCCTACCTGTACGCGCGCTGGGTAGGGGGGGCGTTGCCGACCGAGGCGCAGTGGGAGTACGCGTGCCGTGCAGGCACGAGCACGCCGTTTTCTTTTGGCGAAACCATCACGCCCAAGCAAGCGAACTACAACGGGAGCTTCCCATACGCGGGCGGCGACAAGGGTGAGTATCGTCAAGCGACCGTGGCGGTAGGGTCCCTGCTCCCTAACGAGTGGGGGCTCCGTGAGATGCACGGAAACGTATGGGAGTGGTGTCACGATTGGTACGGAGACTACGAAGCAGGCCCGACCCCTGATCCGTCGGGCCCAGAGACAGGCACTGGCCGGGTGCTGCGGGGTGGCTCCTGGCTCGGTCACGCTGACAGCGCCCGTTCGGCGCAGCGCTTCCACGACGGGCCGGGCTTCCGCCACGTCAACGTCGGCTTTCGTGTGTCCCGAGGTCAAGCTCAAGCAGGGCCGCCGCGGGACGCGGTGGCACAGGGAAAGGGGGCGGAGCCCCCGGATGCCGCGACGCGG
>JAPPOR010000978.1 GCA_028817905.1 Myxococcales bacterium | reverse complement strand
CTCGATGTCGAGCTTGCGTCGATGGTGCCCGCGATGGTCGCGTTCTCGTGCACCGCTAGGATCACGGGGCGGCTGCCGGTGAGCCGCAGGGTGTTCCCCGAGGTCACGGTCAGGGAGTCGATGACCAGAATCGACACGTCGGGTCCGCTGGACTGACTTCGGACCAGCACCTGCGGGTTGGCGTTTCCGCACCAGTTGCTGAACGTGCCGGAGGTCGAGTTGAAGGTGGACGTGCCGCAGTTGAGGGTGAGGTCGGGTGCAGCGCTCCAGTCGATCGCTGCGTCGAGCGGGTCGAAGTTGCTGGGCGTGTATCCGAACCCCACCGGCGGTGGGCCGTCGTAGAGCGCCAGGATGGGCGTGTAGGCACCGCTGGCCTCGATCTGCACGGAGGCATCGACGCTGGGCGTGAACGAATAGACCGCGTCCGGTGCGCCCGGGCTGGCGGCGCACGAGGGCGTATGGTCGCTGGTCATGGCGCTGGTGTCGGCGTTCGTCACGGTCACGGCCGCCGCACTCACGTCCCCGAGCGACAGCGCGCTCGTGCCGGTTTCGTTGGCATTGCTGCTGTTGTCTTGGGTTGCCGGGGCGCTGTTGCTGTTCGTGAGTCCGCTCAGGTCGCCGGTCAGCACATGCCAACGGCCCTGCACGGCCCCGACCGGGTTGCTGGCAGCCGCGCTCCGGGTGTCGTTTTCCATCGTCTGAGCCGCCTCCGGTGCCGGCACGCCGCTGGCACTGTAGAGCGCCATCGTGGTCGCGAAGTTGCTGCCGGCGCTGCTCAGGTTGACGGTGGTCGGGCTCCCCAGCGTAAAGCGAAAGAAGGCGTCGGGCGCGCTGGGCGCGGCCGAGCAGCTGGCTCCGTTGGCCACGTCGAACAGGGTGCCGTCGAGGTCGCTCACCATCCCGCTGGTGTTGCCCACGACGGTTTCTTCGGGATACACGGACAGCGCGTGAGCGGAGCCCACGTCCTCGTTGCCATTGCCCGGGTTGAGGTTGGTTACGATGGGTGCTTCGCTTGCGAGGCGCGGGTAGCGCAGGCTGGCGAGGTTGGTCCCTCCATCGAAGAGCGCGATCGCGGCGTTGTAG
Organism: Myxococcales bacterium; assembly: GCA_028817905.1. Classification (GTDB taxonomy): domain Bacteria; phylum Myxococcota_A; class Polyangia; order Polyangiales; family JAFGIB01; genus JAPPOR01. The sequence goes on along the minus strand of JAPPOR010000978.1, from coordinate 4,259 downwards.
CCCGTGCTCGGGGATAGGGTCGCCCGCAGGGTAGAGTCGCTTCCGGTCGTGAACCGATAGACCGCGTCGGGCGCGCTGTCGTCTCCACCGCACTGCATGACCGACGCCTGGTAGTCGTTGCCCTGGGAGCTCGTGTCTGCGCCGCCTATCGTGACGTGCCTGCCGTAGATGTCGCCCAGGTCGAGCGCCGTCTGGGCCGTCGGGTTGGCGTTGGCGCTATTGTCCACAGCACTCGCCGTTTGGGTGCTCGTGGTCAAGTTGCCCATGTCGGCGTCGTAGCGAAGCCAATTGGCGGTTGTATTGGGTGTCGGGCTCGGGTTGCCATTGGCCGCCCCAACCGTGTCGTTTTCCACGACCACGGGGCTGGGGGGCGATGCGACCGTGCCCTGGAATAGTCCCAGAACCGCGCCAAAGGTGCTGCTTGGGACCGACACATTCACCTCGGTCGGGGTGCTGACCGTGAACGAGAACGTGGCATCGCGCGCCCCGGAGGCTGCGCTGCAGGCAAGTAGGGAGGGGTCGACGTCATGCGTCATGCTGGTCGTGTCGCCAACGAAGCGTTCGCCCACATCTGAAAGGTCCACCGGCTGGGCCGTCAGCGCGTCCTCATTGCTGTTGCCCGGGTTCAGGTTGGTCAGCGGAGTCGCCACCGGTGGCGGACCATCATAAAGCGTCAATGTCTGTGCCCACGCTCCACCGGACGTCCGGATGTCGATGCTGGTCGGTAGCGAGGTCGACAGTTGGTACACCGCGTCGGGTGCCTGGTCATCGGTTCCGCAGCCCAGCGCCGACACCGGATACTCGGCCGTCATGCCGGAGGTGCTGGCGTTGTCCACCACCACCTTGCTCCGGTACACGTCGGGCAGCGACAGCGCCGAGCCGCTCGTCTCGTTGCCACCCGCGGCGTTGTCGATCGCCAGGCGCTGGGCAAACAGGGCGCGAAGCTCGAGCGTATAGGGACCCGCGTCCGCACCTGTATGGCCCTTGACCACCAGGAAGTAGTCGGTGCCAGCGGAGACGTCGACATCGAGCCCGCTTTCGGCGCTGTCGCAGGCCAGCTCGGTACCGGCCGCGATCGTCCCGGCGAACACCGCGATCGAGGCGTCCCAGCTGGCTGCCGTGACGCGGGCGCGGATGGTCGTGTCCACTCCTGCGACAAGGCGATACACAGCGTCTGGCGCAGGCGTGACCGAGCCGCAGGGCACGACCATGCCGTCGTAGTCCGCGGCGATCACGCCCGCCGTGGTGTCCCCGCCTGCAATGCGGACCTGTTCTTGGGCGTGCACATCGCCCACATCGAACGCGCTGGCCTCATCGGTGTTGTCGTTGGCTCCGGCATCCAGCGTCACGATGTTGCCCGGCAGCGCGGCAAACAGTGCGACCACGGGGTCAAACCCGCCGACGCCAGCCACGTCGAGCAAAAGGTCGGTGTCCTGGTCGACGCTGAAGGAGAATGCCGCGTCTCCGGTCGTATCGTCCGCGCCACACCCGAGACCCGTGTAGTCCGCTCCCAACGCAGCAGTGCCCCCACCTCCGCTGTGAAGCTCGTAGGCGGAGCCGCGCACATTGCCGATGGCCAGGCCCGGCAGCGCATCGTTGCCGGTCACTCCCGTGGTGATCTGTACATCCGGTGGCGGACCGTCATGCAGCGAGATTGTCGTGCCAAAGCTCGAACCCTCCGTGTCGAGACGCACGCGTCTGGGCTCGCTGAGGTCGAACGTGAAGACCGAGTCCTTGGCCGTCGGATTGGCGTTGCAGCCCACCACCAAGGGCCCGTAGTCCGCGTCGATCTGTGACATGCTGAGCCCCGAGTTGCCGGCGTAGCTGTCGTAGCTGTCCTGGGCGATGATCGGAGTCGCGCTGCTGAACTCGTCATTGTTGTTGGTGATCGCCGTGGGGGTGGGCGCTGTCGGGAGATCGGACGGCAGGCCCTGATGAAGAGACAGCACGGGGCCGAAGCCGCTGGCGGACGCATCGAAGACGACGTTGGCGTCGACGGAGGGCTGGAACGTGAACATCACCTCGTTGGTGGCGCCATCGGCTCCGCAGCCGCTGATGCCCCCACGGGCCCCCAGGGCGGAGTTCGTGCCGTCCGTCACGCCCGTAAAGGTCAGGTAGACCAGGTCGGGTCCTGAGGTGATGTCCTGGGCGGTCGCGTCGCCCAGATCCGTCGGGGAGCCGATCACGCCCGGTACACCCGCAAACAAGCTCATCGCCATGTCGAAGTCGGTCGCCGGGGTATTGTCCTCCTCGTCGTCGGTGACCGAGAAGCGCATGTCCCAGGGACCCCCTGCCGGCACGACAAAGCGATAGACGGTGTCCGGCGCGTTGGTGTCCGTGCCGCACCCCATGATCGAGCGCGGGATGTCGCTGCGCATGCGGGTCGTGTCGCCCATCAGCGTGAGGTACTGGCCCGAGAGGTCTCCGACATTGTGTGCTGTGTCGAAAGCCTCCGCGCTTTGTGGCGTGTAGCGCGCAAGTCCGTCGGTATTGCGGTCATTGTTGATGGTAAACGAGCTGCGCGTGGGCGAGCCGCCGCCCGGGCCGTTGCCAAACTCGTCGTCCGTGAACATCACGACGATGGGAACGGGCCCATCGCGGAAGCACGGGAAGCCGCGCGCGCCGGCGGGGCAACCGGTAGGGGTCGAGAGCAGGGGCCCCGTAACGCGCTCTGGAACCGCTGGCCGGTCGACACCAAACCACTGCCCCTTGCCGGTGGCCAGCGACCACAGCGCCAGGGCACCCGCCTCGGGGTAGTCCAGGTTGCCGTTGGTCCGCATCCCCTGCAGGGCTGCGCGTACCGGGTCGACGTCCGGCGTCATGTCCACCAGGTGGCGGAACAGATGGTCGTCGCTGTGCCCGTATCCGCTGTAGGGGACCTCGCGGAAGTACCCTGTGCCGACCCACGCGCCTCCGATCATGCAGCGGATCGCGCCCACGATGCCGTAGTCCTTGAGCTCGTTGTCCGGCAGTCCATCTCTGTTGACGTCGGCGCAGTCCGCCGGCACACCGCTCAAGCCGTCGTAGAAGTTGCCGGTGGTCAGGCCTGCGACGAGCCTGTCGCGCTCGTCGCTCATCGTGGTGCTCATGTCGAGCAGGAAGTACACATCCGCGTTGCGAACCTGATAGCCAAGCCGCAGCTGAGCAAGACCAGAGTCGCCCGGGCCGAGCTGGAAGAAGATCGTCGCGTTGTCGTTGCCCGACAGGTTGGGGCTCGTCGGAAGGGCGTCGAAGTCGTCGTCGATCCCGTCACAGTCGGTGTCCGGCGGGCCGCCAAAGGTGCACCCGCTCGGCAAGCCGCCCAGGACAACCTGGGTGCCCGCGTCGCCACCCGGACTGCCGACGCCGGCATCGCTGGTGGGCAGGGTGATGCCACCACCGTCCGCCATCTCCACGCCGCCGTCGATACCGGTGAGCGGGTCCTTGACGACGAAGCAGTTGACCCGACAGGTATCGCAGGTCTCGGGCGTCTGCGTGTCGTTGATTGCGGCCGTTTCCAGCGGACCATCATCCGCTCGATAGGTGAAGACATCCTCGCAACCGCTGTAGATGCCGTCCCGGCAGTAGCGCGTGCCTTCGCGACAAATGAGTGCGCCGCCCTGGCCCTGTTCCGGCAGTTCGAAGCACGGTTGTGGGGGCTCTGCCGGGTCACACGGACAGCCGCGCTCCTCGCGCGAACACTCGCGGCACTGGTGGGTGACCGCCGGGTCACCGTCATCGCAGTCGCTGCCGTAGGCGCAGTTCCGCACGTAGCCGTCGCCATCGCGATCAACTCACGCGGTAGCGCCCGCGTCTTGGCCATCGGGCGATCCTGGGTGTCTGTACCGTTCCGCGCAACCGGTCGCTAGCAGCAGCGCGCATCCCACCAAAGCACTTCTTGGAACCAAAACTTCGACTCCCTGCCTTGGGATTCTAGCAATCGGTTCTCGGATACGTAGGTCGAATTCTTTCCAAAGGGGCCGGTGGGCATCACTTTCGTCGCCGACTCTGTTTGCTTCACACAGCTCGACCGACAGCCGCGGCAAGGTGGTCGCGGTGCGCGATGCACGCGTGCTTGTGCGCGTCGTGCGTCGCCTGCCCACATTCATCGAAGTACGGAAGCAACCCACCTTTCGCTGAGCCACGACGGGGTATCCCTTGCAGGGATCAGTGCGTGCTCGGCAGAAGCTGCGTGCTCGCCGCGCGGTGCTACGGCGTGCAGCGTGCTAGCCCGGATATCTCACCAACATCGCGGCGCCTCGCTTGGTCTTCGACTTCAC
>JAPPOR010000205.1 GCA_028817905.1 Myxococcales bacterium | reverse complement strand
TGCGGAGTCGAGCAGTTGTGCGAGGGCGCGTGATTTGGTGATGGATGCGGGCTAGGTCCCGGTCGCCGTCAGTAGGGTCTGTATCCGTCGCGCTCACGCGGTTGGCGGACCAAGTGCGGCTTCGTCGCGCTCACGCGGTTGGCCCACGTCCAGACCGAGGGTCGGCGCAACTCGAAGGTGTCGTGGGCCGGCAGGTGAAGTCAAAGCTGACAGGGTCGGCCCTTGACGTCGCGGCAGCAGCGCGAATATGTGGTGTTGGCCCTCCCGGCGTAAGTTGACCATGCGTATTTCTGGCTACCTACTGCCGCTCGTGACGGGCTGTTTCGGCCTGGGTTGCGCCCTTGAGGGGCCCGTGGACCCTCCGAATCTAGACGGTCTCCTGGCTGTCTACGATATGCCGACCGGCCGGCTAGATGAGGAGCTGGCCAACGACGTGTTCACGTCTGCCCGCCCGAGCCTAGAAAGTCTGGCGACCTTGGCAGGTCTCCAATTCATCGCAGACTCGATCCATTCGATCGGTGACGGCCTGGACGAGGAGGGCTTCGATGGGGGGCTGGTGGCCGACGTCGACGGGCGCGTCGAGGTACACATCATTTGTCCAGGGGAAGGGACCGATGGCGCCCCTGACCCGGCTCGCGATGGCGCCCTGTTTCTGCACGTGCCGGTCGGGGATGCGGCTCTCGGCCCGGTCGCTTTCGGGCATGCCGAGGCATGCCGCTTTGCCCACCCCTTCAGGGTGTCGAAGTTCCGGCATCGCCGGTCCGCGTCCCGGGTCGGCATGATCGACGGTCCCCTGGCCGTCCACTTCGGCAAGCCGCTCCGCCTCGGGGATGCCTCCAAGCCGACGCCGCTGGTGGAGTTGCAGGGCGAACTTCGCATCGAAGGGCTGGGTTCGATCGATGGCACCGACTTTCGCCTCGCATCCGAGCGGCGCATCGAGACGCGCTTCGAGCTAGACGATGGGGGCGAGATCATCATTTTTCGAGAGCGCGACACCCTTGGGATGCGCGCCCGGCGCGGCACCTGGGTTTGCACCCACGACGGCTCGCCACGATGCCTCGAGGATGACGGGTGACGGCCCGCTTCCGGGAGGCGGGTCGCTGGGTCAGCCATCGCCCTGCCACCCCTGGCACCACGCCCGGTGCCACCATTGGATCGCAGCGGGCACCCATGTGGGCGCTCGCGCTCATAATCGGGGCGGCTGCTGCGAGCCCAGCGCGGGCGTATCACGAGCCCAGCAGCGAATGGGTGGCAGGGACCGCCTATACGCTTGGTGTCGGTGAGGTAAGCCTTGGTGTGCTTCGATGGGAAGTGGGGGTCTTGGATGAGGTCCTGTTGGGCACGAATGTGCTGCCGTGGGCGCTCGGTCCTCTGTTCGGTGCCGTGGTGCCGAACGGCTATATCAAGGTGCGCGACTGGGTCCACGGCTCCTTGGCCGTGTCGGCGAGTTTTCAGCTGCTGTACCTGGACGCATCCGGGCTGCTCGAAGCGGTGGGAACGGCCCCCGGCTCGAGCTCTTCGCTCACGTCCCTTTCGGCCACCGGGTCCGGCTCCTATCGCTGGACGGAGGACCTGACCACCAGCGTGGAGGCGCAGTTCAACGCCACGGACCTATCGGGCGACAACGAGGGCTTGGCCTTCGAAGGCAGCGCGGTCCTCAACAACCTGGCACTGGCCGCGCTGGCCGAATGGCGACTCACCCGCGTCATCGCCCTCCAGCTGACGGGCAGGGTACTCGTGTACCAGGAGCCGCCGACGTTCGATGTGCGCTTCCAGGCGGACTCGCGAACGGACGTGCACGCCAAGCTGCGCGCCAATTTGGTGGCACCGATCGGCGCCTGGAGCGTGGTCCCGTCGGTCGCGATCTCCGGGCAGGCGCTCAACGTCAAGCTCGGCGCTGGCTACGGGCACCGCTGGCTACCCGTCCTCGGGCTCGTGGTGGCCCCGGGGCCCGTGGTCGACTTTGATTTCTTCGTGCGGTTTTGAACAGTCGCCATTCGGTGCCCTGACGCGTTGGATATAGTCCTGTCCCTTGGGGGCTGGTCGATACGGCCACTGGGCGTGGCCTGACGTGCCGAGAAGGCTTCCCGCGCCGTGCTGCCCTCCAAGTGCCGACCTTGCCGCCTACCGTCGCGCCGGACGGGGTTCACTGGCCCGCGGAGCGCAGCGGACCCGTTCGAAGCCGCATCTCCAGGGCTGCCCAGCAAACGAGGGCCCAGGCTAGACCAGCCATCCAGCCGGCGAGGACGTCACTGGGGTAGTGCACCCCCAGAAGCACCCGTGAGGCTCCCACCAAGCCCGACAGTCCGATCGCGACGGTGAGAACATATAGCTTGCCACGACGCCCAACGATGGAAGCGGCCACAAGGGAGCCGACCGCAAGGTAGACGGCGGCCGACATCATCGCGTGCCCGCTTGGGAAGCTCCAGGAGTGTACCGACACGAGAGGTTGGACTACCTGCGGACGTGCCCGCAAAAACCACCCCTTCAGCAATGCCTGCAAGCCGGCCCCGCCGGCAGCCACGGCGACCACGTACAGAGCGCGCCCAGGAAGGCGGTGGACCAGCAGAAACCCCACCACACACAGGACGACCAGGGTCAACACCGGGAAGCCACCGAGCGCGGTGATGTTGAGCGCAATCTCCGCGACGGGAGTGGACGGGGAGCGCACCAGGCCCTTGCGGGCTGCGAGCAGCACCCACTCATCGATCCCTACTACGCGGCCATCCATGACCACCGTGGCCACTACCGTGAACGCGAGCAGCGCGCCCACCGCACACAGTACGGCAAGCAGGGGTCGTAGTTCGGGCTGCTCCCCCAACACGCGCAAAAGCGCCGGGACACCGCCCACGGTTCGACGACTGCGAGGCATCTCCGCAGGGTATCGCAGACCACGTGCTGAGGTGAGAGGCGCTTCGAGGCTTCGAGCTGCTTGCGGTATGTGCCTGCGCCTGCTTTGCTGCGCGCGAAGCGTTCATGAGTGCTGGCGCAGCAGGCGGAGGTTTCCTGGCGGCGGCCATTGGTGTCCAATACTCGCAGCTCCTCTACGGCAGCCTGTGCGTTCTCGGCAGCAGTGGCGTCCACCTCCTGGCGACCCGCTTTCGGCGTGCCACGACAGACAACGCATCCACGTCCGCGCCGGCTTCCGCAACCGCTGTCAGCTAACGTTTCCAGGCCCTAGCCCGGATCATTCGTGACTACGGCGTCGGAAGGCGCAGGGATTCGGCTTCACAGGGCTTTCGACGACCGACGGGAATACTGCCTGTATTTTCTAGGGCGGCGAAAGTCCTGTGGAGTCGAAGGACAAGCGAGGCGGCGTCGTAGTCATGAATGATCCGGGCTAGCCCGCATCCCAAATCACACGCCCTCGCACAACTCCCTGCCGATCCGATGCAGGGTCCGTGAATGATCCGGGCTGGGTGGCGCGAATGCGGTAGCCTGCGGGTATGGCAGCGCCAGCGTCTCACAGCTACTTCAGTCAACGTCTACGCTTGCACTACGTGGATTGGGGGAACCCCGACAGGCCGACCCTGCTGTTGGTGCACGGTGGGCGCGACCACTGCCGGAACTGGGACTGGGTCGCCGAGGCCTTTCGGGACGAGTACCATGTGATCGCACCCGATCTTCGGGGTCACGGTGATTCCCAGTGGTCGCTAGGGAGCGGCTACGCCCTCGTGGACTATGTCTACGACATTGCCCAGCTGGTCCATCAGCTGCGGTTGTCCCCTCTGAACATCATCGGACACTCGCTCGGAGGGCATGTCAGTACGGTGTTTGCGGGCGTCTATCCCGAACGGGTACAGCGCTTCATCTCCATCGAGGGCTTTGGGCCTTCCCCCGATATGTTGGCAAAGCGCGCGACCAGACCCCCAGAGGCTCGCTTGAGCCAGTGGGTGGAGCAGGCACGCGAGCTGGCCGGTCGTGCGCCTCGGCGCTACGCCCGGCTGGAGGACGCCATTGAGCGGATGCGCGAGGCCAACCCCCATCTTTCGCTGGAACAGGCTCGTCATCTCACTGTGCACGGTGCCAACCAGAACGAGGATGGCAGTTTCAGCTGGAAGTTCGACAACTATGTCCGGGTTGGTACGCCCCACATGTTCTCGCCCGCCGACCTGCAAGCGTTGCGGTCCCGCATTAGCTGCCCGACGCTGCTCATCCGGGGTGAGGACAGCTGGGTCGGTGACCCCGAAAAGGATGGGCGTTTGGCGCACTTTCGAGACGCCCGGGTCGCCCGGGTGCCGAAGGCAGGGCATTGGGTGCACCACGACCAGCTCGACGCGTTTGTGGCGCTTGCGTGGGCGTTCCTCCGGGAGTGAGCCCACCGACAGCGCGGCTTTTTTCCAGCGCTTCGCACGCCATCTAGCAGCATCCCAAGGTGTCGCAATGGCTTCCCTGAGGGGCGAAGCGCAGGGTCGGGCCTGCGTGGCAACGTGCTCAGGTGGCCATGCGGATGGCGGATGGCCGATTGCTGTCTGAGCACCGTCGAGGAGCGGAGCCCGAGCGCTTTCGGGCCCCCTCGGGTTCGCGGGGAGACTTGCCGCGGTCAGCGTCGGCCGTGGGCTCGCCCGCTGGGCGGGCAGCGGCATGGCCTGCCTTCAGCCGACACCGGCCCTCGTCGTTGCACTGATGGTCATGAAGGTCCGTAGCCAGATCCTTCTCAATAACGGCGTGATTCTCGCGCTACTCGTGGTCGTTGCGGCCGGCATGTACGACGGTGTGAGCACCCAGGCGGAGACTGCGCATTGGGTGGCACATACGCACGAGGTCATGACCAAGGCCCGCGAACTCGCCAAGTTCATGGTGGATATGGAGACGGGGCAACGCGGCTTCATGCTGACGGGCCAGGAGTCGTTCCTGGAGCCCTTCGTCGCCGGCGAGGTCGGGTTTGCCGACACCATGAGAGTCCTACGGAAACTTGTTTCAGATAACCCGTCCCAGCTCGAGCGCCTGGCTCGGGTCCAACGCCAACATGACGAGTGGCTTGAGCTCGCTGGCCAGCGGGAGATCGACCTGCGCCGCGCGGTCGATCGAGGCGCGGCGTCCTTTGACAGCCTTTCCCACGTGTTGCAGGGCAGACGGCCGGACGGCAGTCCAGAGGTAGCTGGCCACCGCACGGGAAAGCAGCGCATGGACGAGATCCGGGCCCTGATCGACCAGATCGTTGCTGCGGAAATGACCTTGCTGGCGGAGCGGCGAGAGGACAACGCCGGAGCCGTTCAGCGCAGCAGAAACGTGGCGCTCTTCGGCGCGGTGTTTGCCGCCCTGTGCGCCTTCTTGGTCGGCACCTGGGTGCGTCGCCGCATTACCGAACAACTTGGGGCAGAGCCAGACCAGCTGCGCAAGGTGGCCGAACAGGTGGCGGCCGGCGTGCTCTCCCAGCAGGTCGTTCACGAATATGGTAGCGGCGGCGACAATGTCGCCTCGTACGTCAACCGCATGATCCAAACGTTTCGCCGCTCCGTGCAGCAGACCGATGAGATCGCACGTGGAAACCTCGAAGTCAGCATTCAACCGCTCAGCGACGACGACGAGCTGGGGACGGCCCTGCATCGGATGACGAGCAAGCTGCGGGAAGCGACCGCAGTCAACGAGCGCGATGCATGGCTCAAAGCTGGCCAAGCCGAGCTCGCGCAGGTGATGTCCGGGGAGCAGGATCTTCCAACCCTCTGCAAGACGATCGTTAGTCAGATGGCAAAGTACATCGACGCTGCAGTGGGTGCTCTCTACGTGGCGGACGAGGACCGGCTGCGACTAGTGGGAAGCTATGCGTTCATGCATCGCAAGGGCATGCACGCAGAGACCAGGTTCGGCGAGGGATTGGTCGGTCAGGCGGCCCTCGAACAGGAACTCATCACGGTGTCCGACCTCCCGGACGATTACGTGGTGGTCACGTCCGGGCTCGGATGTGCGCCACCCAAGTGCCTGGCTCTGGTTCCATTGATGCACGATGGAACGCTGTTGGGCGTCGTCGAGCTCGGTTGCCTGAGACCCCTCACGACGGACCAGCTGGCGCTCCTCAAACTGCTCGCTCCCAACGCGGCGGTCGGTATCAACTCGAGCAAGGAACGTCGCAAGACGCAGGCGCTCCTTGAGGAGACGAAGCAGCAGGCGGCGAACCTAACCGCGCAACAGGAGGCTCTCACGGTGGCCAATGACAGCTTGGCCAGGCAGGCGCACACCCTGCAACAGTCCGAGGAGCAACTCCGTGAAACCAACGCCCAGCTGCGCGAGCAGGGCGAGGCTCTTCGAGTGCAGGCTGCCGACATGGAACGACAGAAGGCGGAGCTGGCTCAGGCAAGCCGGTACAAGTCCGAGTTCCTCTCGAACATGTCCCACGAGCTGCGAACGCCGCTCAACAGCATGTTGCTTCTGTCACAGTCCCTCGCCCAAAACGCGGGCGGCAATTTGACGGCGGACCAAGCTGAATGCGCAAGCGTGATCCATTCGAGCGGCGAAGAACTGCTCGCCCTGATCAACGAGATACTCGACCTTTCGAAGATCGAGGCAGGTCACATGAGCGTTCGCATGGAGTCGGTCCGGGTGGGCGACCTGGTGGACGGGCTCGGGCGCCAGTTCTCGCCGCTCGCGAGCCAAGCGTCGTTGACGTTGCACATCAACGTGCATGACGGCGTTCCTGAGGTGCTCTGGACCGACGGCCAGCGGCTTCGCCAGATTCTGAAGAACCTCCTTTCGAACGCGATCAAGTTCACCCCGTCGGGCCGGGTGGAGGTCCACTTCCAGATGCTGGACGGCGAGCGCCCGACGAACATGGCGCACGCCAATGGTGTGCTTGCCATTCGCGTCGTCGACAGCGGTATTGGCATTCCCGAGGAGCGACGTCGAGCGATCTTCGAGGCGTTCCAGCAGGCCGACGGCTCCACCAGTCGCATCTACGGAGGCACCGGTCTCGGGCTCACAATCTCGAGGAAGTTGGCCGATATGCTGGGCGGTGCTTTGGTCCTCGATAGCACCGGTTCGTCTGGCAGTACCTTCTGCCTGTACTTGCCCACGCAAGCGGAACGCACCGCCGTGATCGACGCAGCGGCCGACGCCAAGAAGGTGGACGCCGGTGGTGATTGCATGAGCCCAGCTGGCTCGGAACAGGGCCTTCAGGGCCCGGCGCTGACTGAGGGGGATTCCAGCGACGAGCCCCAGGCGGACGCGGTTGCCCAGCCACGGGGAGGCTCCCCGGGGCCGGTCCGAGTGCAAGGTGACCGGTCGTTGGATGTCCGGGCTCTGCAGGGTGTTCGCGTTCTGGTGGTCGACGACGACGGTCGCAACCTGTTTGCGCTTAGCAAGGTTCTGACCGAGGTGGGTATGGTGGTGGATTGCGCCACCAATGGACAGTTGGCGATCGAAAAGCTGGAGGCGTCTGAGGGTACCGACCTGGTGGTGATGGACATCATGATGCCCGTCATGGATGGACTGGAGGCCATCCGCAGGATCCGTGCGATGCAACCGCATGAGCACTTGCCCATGGTTGCTATCACCGCCCAGGCGCTGCCCTCCAGCCGGCAGGCATGTCTGGAAGCGGGCGCTCACCGCTATCTGGCCAAGCCCGTCGACCCGCGGGAGCTGGTCGACACCATGCTGGATCTTCTCTCGTGGTCTGGCGCGCGGGAGCAACAGGGGGGGGCTGCTTGAGGGCGTCAGGTCGAGCAGCCCGCGCCACCGGGCGCTTTCCGGGAATGCGTGCATGCTGCCCCACCTGGGGGCCAGTCCTGTGAGTGCGGGGAGCACAGAAGATGGGCCATGCGGGGAGGCCGACAAGAGCGACGAGGCTTCCGCCCATCCCGTCGTCCTGTCAGTCGACGATCGAGCCGAGAACCGGCTTGCCATACGAGCCTTGCTCCGCGAACTCCCCGCTACGGTGGTCGACGCCAGCTCGGGACACGAGGCGCTCGAGATCGCGCTCAGCGTGGACAACCTCGCCATGGTGCTCCTGGACGTTCAGATGCCAGGCATGACTGGATTTGAGGTAGCAAAGGCCCTGCGCCGCATCGAGAGCACGAAACAGATCCCGATCATTTTTGTATCGGCCAACAGCACCGACCACCAGCACGTGTTCGAGGGGTACGAGAGCGGTGCCGTCGACTATCTTCCCAAACCGATCCCAGCCCACGTGTTGCTCAGCAAGGTGCGTGTGTTCCTCGCCATGGCGCGCGACCGCGCCTCCCTGAAAGCCGCGCTTGCCCAGCAGCGCACCGTCGGCGAGGCCCTTCGGCGGTCCAAGGAGGCAGCAGAACAGGCGACCGAAGCGGCGGCGGCTGCCAACCGGGCCAAGTCGGAGTTTCTCGCCAATATGAGCCACGAGATTAGGACCCCCATGAACGGGGTGATTGGGATGGCGCAGCTCCTCCTTGGCACCGATCAGACCGCTGAGCAGCAGGACTACACGAAGACCATTCAGGCCTCAGCGGAAGCGTTGTTGACCATCATCAACGACATTCTCGACCTTTCCAAAGTCGAGGCGAAGAAGCTCGAGCTAGAGCGCATCGATTTCGATCTCCGCGAGGTTCTGGGGGACGTGCTACGCCTGATGGCGCCCGGGGCTTGGGACAAGGGCGTACAGCTCGTGTCGCTGGTTCACTACGACGTGCCCGTGGCGCTGCGCGGCGACCCGGTGCGCCTGCGCCAGATTCTCATGAACCTGATTGGCAACGCGATCAAGTTCACGGAAGAGGGAGAGGTGTCCGTGCGCGTGGAGCTTGAGGAACAGCCCGACGACGAACGTGCACGGCTGCAGTTCAGCGTATCTGACACGGGCGTGGGCATCGCCCCCGGCCGCATCGCTTCGCTGTTCGATCCATTCGAGCAGGAGGATGCGTCGACGACTCGCAGGTTCGGGGGCACGGGTCTCGGCCTGACCATCGCAAAGCAGCTCGCGGCCTTGATGGATACGGACCTTCACGTGGAAAGCACCCAAGGGCTCGGTACCACGTTCAGTTTCTCACCTGCGTTTGCGACCCAGCCGCCCGCAGCGCAGTCGATCTCCAACCGACGGGCGGACCTCAGTGGGCTGCGTGCGGTGCTTTCCTCCAGGCGGCAGTCGAGCCGTGCCGTGCTTCAGCACTATTGCGACGTGTGGGGCATTGACGTGACCTTGGTAGCTGGAGCCCACGAGGTACCTCGCCGACTTCAGCAGCTTGAGGCGGAAGGGGCTCGTCCCGACCTGGTGTTCTTTCAAGACGGAATCCATTGCGTGTCGATGTGCTCAGCCATGGCCCAGGTCCGTGCTGAAGGTACGAATGGAGCCACCAAGTTCGTCCTGCACGCACCGGACGGCCGCGAAGGGGCAGGCGATCGTGCCAGGGCGTTGGGGTTCGATCTGATGGTTGTAGACCCTATTGACCGTAGCCGGCTGTTCGACGCGCTCGCCACCCTCACTGGCAGGGAACTCCGTTCAAATGGCCAAGCGAGCCGAGCAGCAAAAGAGGCAAACCACTGGGAAAGCGGCTCCCGGGGCGCCCTCATCCTGGTCGCCGAGGACAACCCCGTGAATCAAAAAGTGATCGTGCGCATGCTTCAGAAGATGGGCCATACCGTGGCCGTGGCGGCCAATGGGTGCGAAGCCATCGAAGCGCTCCGCAGCACCCCCTTCGATCTCGTGCTGATGGATGCCCAGATGCCCGTCATGGACGGCCTCGAAGCCACCCGCCAGATTCGCGCCTCTGCTGCCGAGGCGGACCATCGTGTTCCGATCATCGCGTTGACCGCGAACGTGGCTCCGGCAGACCAGAAGCGCTGCACCGACGCGGGGATGGACGGCTTCGTGGCCAAGCCGATCATCGCCCAGGAACTGGCGCAAGCGATCGCACGGCACATCGAGCGCCCACAAGATGAGGTCTTCCAGGGCTAACCCGCATCCATCACGTGCTTTGGTGATGGATGGGCGCTAGTGCTCATAGGTGATCACCTGTGAGCTAGAGTTAGCGGGGCTCCGCCCCCGCCCAACGAGGCACGTGACCCTGGCGCTACCGGAAACCGCTGTCGCTTGCAGCTCATCCCCGGAGCGCGCCAGCACGACCTAGCGACCTTGTCCAGACGCATCCTATCGAGGCAACGCGACCAAGCTTGACTCAGTCGTCGACGAAACGCCGCCTCAAGGGCGCTAGCTAGGTCCGTCCTAGCGGGCTGCTCCGTCGGTTCTGGCGCCTAGGGGTTGAAGGAGGTCCATATGACCGATGCAGCTCTATCTCAGGACTCTGTCGCAAAAAAAGCAGTGTTTCCGCGCATGGTGGAGGTTCACAAGCCGCTCATGGCGGCCTACCAGGCCGCTCCGGAACGCGCATGGGTGACCGATCATGCGCAGACCATCGGGGTCGTCGATCCTCGAGACCCACTTCGTGGCCGGGTGGCCTTGGGCCCGGGTCGCGAGGCGCAGCTCGACATCGCGCTGCACACCGCGGTGGGCGGGGACAGCGCCTTGCCGGTCCCGGGCGACCTGCTGGCTGCAGCGCTTGCGACGTGCCTCGACTCGACGGTGCGGGTGGTCGCCAACCGCTTCCAGATCGAGCTTACCGAGCTACGCGTAGCCGTCGACGCGGAGGTGGACGTTCGGGGCACGCTCATGGTGGACCCGAAGGTTCCCGTCGGCTTTCAGCGCATGCAGGTGCGACTCCACTTGCGGGCGGCTCCCGGCACCAACGCGCGCAAGCTCGAGCTACTGCCTCAGGTTGCGGAGCACTGCTGCGTCGTCTTGCAGACACTGCGCGCTGCGGTGGATATCAGCGTTCACGTGGACGTCGGCGAGGCCCCGGCAAGCTGAACCCTCATTCTCGAGGTGCTTGCACAAGGACAAGTACCGTGAACCATCTCTCTGCGCTCACGGACCATGCGACATGGAGTGCCAAGCGGATGGGCAGCGCTTACTCGATCCGCCAGCTAACCCCTGGCACGCTACGATAGCAGCAGAAGTTGCCGGTGGTGATCTGGGTGCTCAGGTGCTCTGCCAACGTGGGGTGCACCTGGGCGATCTTGTGAATGCTGGCGCGAACGCGGGCGGTGACCGCCTTGCGGGCGCGTTCGGCACCGTCGCCCAGACCGCGCTTGCGTTTGCCCAACCCCAGAGCGCCTGCGAGCTGTTGCGTGAGCGCGTCCCGCTCGCTTTCGAGGCGCTCAGCTTCCTCGGCTGCGCCGTGCTCGCGGGCTTCTTCCGCGGACTGCTGAAGTTCCAGCAGGCGGGCACGATAGGCTTGCACGGCCTGGTCATCCAAGATTGGGTCGCTGCCCGCGGTGGTCGCCGGACCCGCTCCATCGCTGCGGTATAGGGCCGCGGCGTGGATCTCCTGGTCGGGACAGGAAAGCAAACGCGCCATGTCTTCCATGCCACGGGCGTGCTTGACGTGTGCGGTCGCCCCATCATACGCGACCGTCCACAAGTCACCCCTGCGGGTCCAGTGGGCCTCGTCGGGGTCGGCCGACGCGACGGGCTGCGGTGCGCTGTTTCCTGTCGACAGGAAGCTCCGTGCGGCGAGAAGCATTTCATCGACGCTGCCCAACCAGGGCACGTGGGCCGTTCCCTCAAGTGTTTGCAGGGAGCCGTTGGGCAGCGCGGCCGCCAGATCCGCGCCCGCTGCACGCGGGATCGTGTGGTCGTGGCGACGGTGCAAGACCAGGGCCGGGGCTGTCACGCGCTGGGCGACTTCCGCGACGTCGGCGTCAAAGGTGAGTGCGACCAGGCGCGCGGCTGTTTCCGCCGATGCCGTCGCTCGCTGGCGCTTGCCCATGCGGCGCACCGCCTCGCTATCCAGATCCGGGGCAAACAAGTTGGCGATCGTGGCCGCGCCCATGCCCCAGTGGGCTCGCACCAGGGCCATGATCGCATCGCGCAGCTGTTGGTTGCCTACGTCCGCGCCCCGCACGAATGAGCCGATCAGCAGGATGCGCCCCACGGACTCCGGATGGTTGGCCGCGTAGGTCAAGACGGGCGGCCCGCCGCACGAGATACCCAGAAGGTCAACCGTTGCTTGCGTGGGCGACTGGGCCTGCAGATGGGAGACGAGGGCGGTCAAGGTCTCGACTTCCCCAGACAGATCCACGCGACTGCGCTGCCGGTCGCTGAGTCCGGAGCCAGGACGATCGTAGCGCACGACCGTGTGGTGCTCGGCCAGGCCCCCAAAGAAGCGACGGAAGCCCGCATCGGCCCAATCCTCCTCCACATGGCTGACCCACCACGCCCCGCACACCAGGTAGGGGCCGCGGCCGTGGGTCGCGTAGGCGATGCGGTGGCCTGTGGGTCCACGGAAGAAGCGAATCACCGGGTCCGCACCGCTCACGCTTGCAGCATACCCCAGCCCGTAGGCGATCGGATCCTCGACAAACCGCTACTGGGTGACAAAGAACGACAGCGCCTGTTCCAGCACGTAGTGGGGCACCTCGAGTTGTGGAAAATGGCCCACCTCGTCAAGCACCGTCACGTCTGCGTCCGGGATCAACGCCTGATAGCGCTCCGCCATGTGGCGGCCCGAGACCGGGTCGAGGGCCCCATCGATGAGGCGCATGGGTATGGACGCGTGTACGAGCGCCCCGACCCAGCGTTCGCGATGGGTCTGGCGCTCCTCGATATATCGGATGAGTTGCGGCCAGCGCTGCAGGCCGTCCGCCCGAACAAGCAAGTCCCACGTGGCCTCCAGAACCTGCCGGTCCGGAACCGTGTTCGGGCCGAAGAGCCCACCCCTGCGCAGGCCCTCCAGGAACGAGTCGCGCGTGATCCCGGAAAGAACGCGCTCCGGGGTTGGCCCCAGCAGCGCTTGCTGCAATGGCGTTGCGCGGTGGGTTTCTGGAAAAAGGCCACCGTTGAGGAGCATGACCCGTTCAAGGGTGACCTTGGCCGAGCCGTCGTGTTGCCGGGCCAGCAGCTCCTGGCACACCGTGTCTCCGACGTCCTGGCATAGGACCTGGCACCGGTTAATCTTCAAGGCCGCACACAGCTCCTCCGCGATGTCAGCCTGGTCAGCGATGCTATATGCGTAGTTGGCCGGCTTGTCGGAGAGGCCGTACCCCATCATGTCGAAGGAGACCACGAAGAAGCGCGCTGCGAGCGGTTCCCACTGCCCGATGTAGTCGTAGGAAGACGTGGGAAACCCGTGCAGCAGGAGCAGGGCCGCGCCTTGTCCCCCGCAATGGTAGGCGACGTCGTGGCCCCGGTGAGGGAGGCGGCGCGCCGAGCGCTTCCAAGCATCGAGCGTGATGGTCATGGGCGACAACTCACCACGCGACGCGCATGGGGGCAAGCATGACTCACCCGCTTGCGAGCGTTGACTCGCACATATAAGTCATCGCAGTTACAGATGAAATGGCGCCAGCGGCAGGCGATACAGTGCGTCCTGGATAGCTGCCTGACTCAATGGACAGCCTAGTATGGTGCTGTTTCATGGTTGTTGGGGGCATCACATACCTGTAGTCTTAGATGTAGGACTCGATGGTTTCGGCTGCGCGCAGTGATTGGGTGCCCCGGCGTTTGGGCTGCTACGACGTCGTGGGTGAGCTGGCCACTGGGGGCATGGCACAGATTCTTCTGGCCAGCGCTCCTCGGGGCGGGTGGGATGAGCCTGGAACGGCCGACGTCGCCGTTCCGCGTCGTGTGGTGGTGCTCAAACGGATCTTACCCGCCCTGCGCGAGGACACGAGCATCGTGGAGATGTTTCTCGATGAGGGGCGGGTTGCCTGTTCCGTGCATCACCCCAACATCGTCCACGTCGAGTCCTCGGAGCAACAGGACGGTGAGCTCTACCTGGTAATGGAGTACCTGCAGGGCGAGACGCTCCTGGGGCTCATGCGTCGCCTGCGGCGCAACGGAGACCCTCTGCCCTACGCGCTGGGCGCGTATTTGGCGGCCGAGGTGTGCGACGGCCTGCACGCGGCTCACGAGGTATGCGGTCCGAGCGGTCGGCCCATGGGGCTCGTGCATCGCGACGTATCGCCTCACAACATCTTCGTGACCTATGACGGTCGCGTGAAGATGCTGGACTTCGGGATCGCCAAGTCAGCCGATCCGGTCGCGCGCACCGAGGTCGGGCAGCTCAAGGGCAAGTTCGAATACATGTCGCCCGAACAGTACGCTGGCCGGGGGATCGATCGACGCGCGGATGTCTTTGCATTGGGCGCGGTGCTGTACGAGCTAACGACGGGGTGCCGGCTTTTCCGGCGCGACTCCGAGGTTGAGACCGTCAAGGCGGTGCTGGAAGAGCCCATCGTCCGGCCGAGCACGTTTCTGCCGGCCTACCCGGCGACCCTAGAGCGCATCATGTTGACCGCCTTGGCGCGGAAGCCGGGCGATCGCTACGACAACTGCGCCCAGATGCGGCGCGCCTTGATGCGCTTCGTGCGTGAGGAGGGCAGCTTGCCGGGTGCTCGACATGAGCACGTCAGTCGGCTCATGCGCCAACTGTTCGCCGAACGCGAACGGGAAAAGCAGGAGCTGGTGCTGCGGGTTGCGATGGGTGAAACGGTCGAACGTCTGCCGTCCGCTGAAGTGGACAGCGACTGCGCCCTTCCGGGTTTGAGCGATGCCATCGATGACGCCACCACCAACACGCGACGGGACCGCGTGGGCGCCATCTGCTCATCCCCTTCGGAGCGCGCGTCAGCCCGACCCGCCGTGCGGGCGGTTCCCACGAACGCGGCGACCGAAGAGACGCGCCCATCGCGCCCACCCCCGCGGCTCGAGGAGCCCACCTCCAGGGCGAGGGCGCCACGGGGAGCGATTCCGACCCCGTCTGCGATTCACGTGCGGCCCTCGGGACTGAGCGCGAAGGGGGGCGCGCCGGCTCCGCCCCGTGCTCCACGGTCCCTGCGGGTGCACACGCAGCGCACTTGGGACAAGTACGCCGACGAGGCACCTTCTCACACGCAGCTTACGCCCATCGGTCGTCAGCAACTGGCGCGTTCACGCTGGGCGGGTCTGTCGGGGCCACTGCTGGTGGTCGGCGTGCCCTTGGCCCTGCTGGTGGCCAGTTTGGTCGTCTATCTGATCGCGACTCGCCAGGTCGGAGACCCGCCCGCCCAGGCCTACAGGCCGGCGCTTACGCCCGTTCTCCCGGACCCGCGGTTTTTGCCGGCGGAACTGGACGCGCCCAGCGAGCCCGCCGACGAGGGGCAACCGGCCGTCGTGTCTGTACACGTGACGTCAAAGCCCGCCGGCTCACGCGTGTTTATCGGGGGTGAGTTGCGCGGCCGCACGCCTCTGGCACTGCGCTTCCCCCGCAGCCCAACTCCCGTTTCCTATCGTTTCGAGCTGGAAGGGTATCGTTCGGTGCGCGGCACCCTGATTCCCCTGCATGACGCTGCCCTGTCTGTTCCGATGGCCAAGCGCAACGCCCGGCCTCGCCGTGCGCGCTGAGCGGTCCCTGCGGATCCCCGGCCGGCCATGAGCGCTATGGTCTCCTCTTGTCCGCGGGTGCCCGGTTCGGGCGCGCCCGCGGCGGCTTGGGTTGCTTGCGTCTTCGTTGCGGTTTGAAGTCCGGTCCCTTCACCTGTATGGAGCCGTCGTCCTCGATCGTGAAGCGACCGTCGTCGCTGTAGACCAGGTCTTCCCCCATCGCGAGCGTCATGTGTTCAAGCGAGTGGTATTCGGGGGTGAAGCCGCGTTGCCGTGCGGGCATGGCCTCGCGCTGGAACACGATCTCGTCGTGCGCGTGCGTGGCGCGCAGGCGTGTCAGGCTCGCCTGGAAGGTGTTGTAGAAGACGCGCTTCTGCGTGAAGGGCTTGTAGTGCGTCGGAAGCAGTGCATGAACGGAATGCACGCCATGTGCCGCGTAGGCTAGTGCGCACAGGCATGTGGCCACGATCGCCGGCGTGCGCCACGCGCCGCGAGCGTGGAGATCGCGGAGCGCCAGTGCCAGCAGTGCCATGAACATGGGCATCTGGTCGAAGCCATGGCGATGGGCGTGGGCGTTGAAGATCCACCCCTGGGATACGCCTCTGCGGGACACCGCGGCGACCGCGATGTTGCCCAGCACGCACGCTGCCAGCACCGCCCACACGCGCCAATTGGACCGGCGTGCACCGATGGAGGCGCTTGCCAACACGATCAGCAGCTGTAGGGCGCTGAACAGCGCCGTGTCGGCGCTGCCCTGTGGCTGAGTGGCGACCGCCTGACCAAAGAGGGAGCGAACGAACACCTTCAGCGCCACCCACACAAACTCGGCGGTAGCGGCGCCTCCGGCGTAGCCCAGGGGCCTCATCGTGGCCGTCATGGCATTCGCGCCGACAAGGGCCAGTCCACCCATGACCAGGAAGCCAAGCACCTTGGCGTGCCTGGCTTTGTCCGATGGCTCCGTCTGTCGCCACAAGCACAGTTCCAGCGCGGCCACCTGGACCGCGACCAGGGGCCCCTTGCCATAGAATCCGCACGCGACGAGCATTGCACCAGCGATGAGGACAACGTCCAAACGGGAGCCACTCTGGCGAAAGTGCAGCCATCGATGGAGCGCGAAGAGGGTCGCCGCAGCGTATGGAAACCTGTGTAGTCCGGAGGAAAACCAGAGAAACTGCACGCCCACGAATGGGTAACCCGCGTAGAGGCAAGTCAGCAGGGCAGGCAGCAGGCGTCGCGGCGGAGGCTCGGACGAACGGGGCGCGCAGAGTTGTTGCGTCAAGCGATAGACGAGCCATACGCCCAGGGCGTGGAGGGCCAGCAATACGCCTACGGCTGGCGCGAACCCTGGTCCGAGCGCGGCACGGATGAGCCGCATCGCGAGCCGGTGGAGGGGCACCACCTGGATGTTCACGCTGTCCAGCGCGAACTCGAGCCAGGTCAATTGGCCAAGCCGGTACAGGGCGGCCATGTCGTCGGTGAAGAAGTAGCTGTGCCCGGCGGCGAGGGCCGCGTAGGATGCTGTGGTCGTGGCGGCGGCCACAAGCAGCGCGTAGTGGGCGGCGTTGCGCAGGGACACGGCGGCTGCAGCCTACACCATCGATGCCTGCTCAGTCGTAGATCGCTGGCGTGTGTCGCGGGCATGCTGGCGAGGGTGCCGCAGGGCCGTCCGTGGGCTGGCCCGGACCCCCCGTCAAACGTGCGCGCGCCCGCCGATGGCCCTGGTCCGGTCCTGCGCGGGGGTGCCGCCCCGCGGACGCCCGCGTGCGATGCTTCGCAATGCTGGCCCTCCATCACCGAATAGGGTAGGAGTTGGGCCTGGAACCGCTCGGTATGGCTTCAAAATCCCCGCCCTCCCTCAGTGAGATCATCGCTCGCGTCCCGCGCCCGTCCCGCGCGGTGGTTACGGCTGGCATGCCCTACGCCAATGGACCGCTGCACATCGGGCATCTCGCGGGTGCGCAGATCCCGGCCGATATTCACGCGCGCTTCCTTGGCATGCTGATCGGCCGTAGCAACGTGTTGTTCGTGTGCGGGACCGATGACCACGGCTCCACCAGCGAGCTCGCCGCGATCCAAGCCGGCCGGCCGCTGCGGGAGTTCATCGATGAGGTGCACGAGCGACAGGCAAGTACCTTGGCCCGCTACCAGGTAGATCTCGACGTCTATTCGGGGACCTCGCGGCCGGACTGCTTTGCCCTGCAACAGGCCCTGTCAAACTCGTTCCTGGCGGCGCTCGACCGCAATGGCCTGCTCGACAAGCGCGTGAGCAAACAGTGGTACGACCCCGTACTCGAACGCTTCCTGGCGGACCGCTTCGTGCGAGGTCGCTGCCCAAATCCCGGCTGCGACAATCCGGACGCCTACGGCGACCAGTGCGATCGGTGCGGGCAGCAGCATGACCCCACCGACCTGATCGAACCGCGCAGCGCCGTTAGCGATGGTACGCCTGAGCTGCGGGAGACGGCCCACTGGTATCTCGATATGTGGTCGGTGTCCGAAACGCTACGCGAGTGGGTCGAGAGCAAGAGCAGAACGTGGCGGGCGGGTGTGCTGTCCCTGTGTCTCGACCATCTGCGACCTTCGCTGCGCATTCAGGCGGCTGACGAAGCGGCCTACAAGGCCTTGAAGTCCACGTTGCCCAAGCACAAGCAGCGCTATGCTCGCGGCAAGCAGGTTGTCTTGCAGTTCGGAAAGCGCGCCGATTTCGACGCTGCTCAAGAGGCACTGTCCGAAGCGGGGATCGAGTCGTCACCAGTCGATGGCTGGGCCCACCGAGCGATCACCCGCGATGCGCCATGGGGCATTCCCGTTCCAGAAGGTGATGCGGACCTGGCAGGCAAGACGCTCTACGTGTGGCCGGACTCGCTCATGGCACCCATCTCCTTCACCAAGCTGGCGCTGCAGGCCAGGGGCCAGGACCCGGAGACGTACAGCGACTATTGGCGCGACCCGAACGCTGCCATCTATCAGTTCCTGGGGCAGGACAACGTCTTCTTCTATGTCTTGATGCAGGGTGCCATGTGGCTGGGTAGCCAATCCGATCCGTCCCGCCTGCCCGCGGCCGGCGAGTTGCAGCTCACGGACGTGTTCGGAGCCTTCCACCTGATGGTGCAAGGCGACAAGATGAGCAAGAGCCGCGGCAACTTCTACACGGCGGCGCAGCTGCTCGACGAACGGGGCTACAGCCCCGACCAGGTCCGCTACTATCTGGCTATCCTCGGGTTGCACGAAAAGAACTCGGACTTCGAGTTCCAAAAGCTCGACGAGCGCAACGCGTTTCTTGCGGGCCCCATGAACGCGGCCTTCGAAAAGCCCATTTCCGCAGCACACTCCAAGTTCGGGGGGCGCGTGCCCGCAGGGACGCTGAGCGACAAGGTCAACACGGAGACCACCCGCATCGTCGCGCGTTATCTCAAGGCGATGCAGCGAGCCGACTATCCGGCTTTGATCTTCGAGATCGAACGCTACGCGCGGACGATCAACAGCCTGTTCGCCCAGTTCAAGCCGCACGATGACCGGCGGCCCGAGGCCGAGCGCGCAGACGCCCTGTACAGCAGCTTCTTCGTTCTCAAGAACCTGATCATTCTGCTGTACCCATTTGTGCCGAGCACCGCGGATCGCGTGCGAGAGTCGCTTCGCCTGCCTCCCAGCGTGTTCAGTATCGACGAGCTGGGCAGCGGGATCGAACCGGGTCACGAACTCGGTCCCAAGCAGACCTATTTTCCACCGGTGGAGAGCGAACCTGGCGCGGGGTCCTGACCGCGCACAGGTTCGCCCCATGGCTCAATCACGTGGGGCTAGCCAGGCTAGTCAGCGGGCCAGGGATCGTCGTCGACCGGTGCGTTGTCATCGTCCACGCCGGCTTGCACGAGGTTCTCGCGGAGCTGGGTGAGCAGCTCCAGGTCCAGCTCGATATCCCGGTCGTCCTGCTCTTCGTTGTAGTCTTCCACGGCGGCGATCAGGTTGTCGAGGTTGCCGACTGTCTCCGGACCGGCGCTGCCGCTGTGGAAGGCCAAGACGGCGTTTTCGATGCCCACGAAGATGTTGAGCATGACGAAGCTTTTCTGCACGCTCTCAATGTTCTCGGACTCGAAGTAGCCCTCTCGCAGCAGTCTCGAGGGGGTATGCGGGTACGCCAGCTCCACGGTATCGTGTTGGACGCCTTCCTTGGTCGGGTCGCGGTAGCTGAGCTCCACGGTCGCGATCGTGGCGCCGGCCTCATGTTCGGCGTCCTCGTGGGGCATCAACTCGACCAGCAGCGAGGAGCCGCCGCCGCGGCGGCCGTCGTCTTCGGTGACATCCTTGTCTGACTCGCGGTGGGCCAGAAACACCGACGGGATGTCCAGAAAGCCTCCAAGGCCATCATCTTCCCACAGCGGGGCGCCCAGCGCCCGGCCGAACTCATACGCGGGGCCCGCGGCCACGGACAGCTTCAGATCAAAGGCCACCGGCACCACGAAGAAGCTGAGCTCCTCGGTGAACACCTCGTTCACGGCGCTGCTGTCCTCCAGAAAATAGAAATTGCCGTCGGCTTGCTCCGCCAGACCGCGCATCAGCTCCGGGTTGAAGTCTGTCCCAAGCCCCACCGTGGTGAGCCCGATGCCCTCGGAGTTGAAGCCGCGGCTGACCGAAAGGATGGTGTCCGTGGCCGTGTTGCCCACCGTCGGCCGTCCATCGCTGAGCAGGATGACCCGATTCTGTCGTTCCTGATCGAAGTGCTGTTGCACCTGCTCGTATCCTGCGATCAACCCGGCAGACAGGTTGGTGCTTCCGTCGGCCCCAAGGTCGTTGACCGCACGCCGTAGGGCCACGCGCTGGTCACCGACTTCCGCCATTTCCGCGATGACCTCGGCGTCGTCATCGTAGGTCACCAGGGCCAGCTCATCTCCATCGCGCATGCCGTCGATCAGCAGGGAGAGCCCCTCCTTGACGAAGGCCAGTTTGTCGCCTGCCATCGAGCCCGAGGTGTCCACCACCACTGAGAGCGACAGGGGCGGGCGAGCACCCGGGTCAGCCGCGATCGGTGAGTTCAGGCCCAGGTGCAGCATCGTGCAGTTGTTGCCGTTCATCAGGTTGCCCATCACGGCGACCATCGGTTGCAGGCACACGCGCTCGCCGCAGCTTGCGGGCGGCAGTTCCACGTGGTGTTCGGCGAAGAAGCCGGCCGCGTCCATGGCTTCCATGGTGGGAACCTGTCCCGCCTCGATCTGGGCACGCATGAAGCCGATGTCCTGGGCGCCGCCGAAGCTTATATTGGTACTGGCCCCGGCTGTCTGCATATCCGCGGCGTCCCATGCTCCGGAGCCTGCTAGCGCCGCGCCGGTCGGGGCGCTTGATAGTCGCTTGGCGTCGCCGCTGTCGCTGTCGCTGCTGCATCCCCAAAAGGCTAGCGTGAGTATCCAGACCACCGGGTAGATGGCCGCTCCGTAACGTATGATCGGTCGCTGCATGATGCGTCTCCCTTGGTGGGCTCCCGGCAACGCGCCGGGGCGTACGTGGCTATCCCTGCGGCGCCTCACCCCCTGCATGGGTGGGTTCGGCATCGCGTGGTGGTCAACAGTTCGGTTGGTTGGATTTCGTCGCTCGCCGCAAGGGCGCTAGCGCGGAACATTCATGACTTCGGTGCCGCCTCGTCTGTCCTTCGACGCCACAGAACCTTGGGCCGCGTTGAGCGCGCTCCTCGTCGCGGCCTGCGGCTTCTCCACCCGCGGGCCGCGCCCAATGCGAGCACAGTCATCCACAGGGGCGGTGCCCCCGTCCTAGCCCCGACATCCACAATCGCGCAGGAGGACCCCGAGTCATCGGGTGTGCGCCGTTCAAAGCTGTCGAACGTGCTGACGCGCGAGCTTCCACACGCCACGTCGAACGACACGGTCACCGGTTCCAGGCCCTCGGCCTGGCCTGCCAGCTCCGCTGTCACGGTCAGTTCATGGGAGCCGTCGTCCAGGCATTGGGGGAAGCACTGTTCGAGCGACAGGACGGCTTCGCCGTCGGTTGCCACGAGGGTCCCGTGCTCGAACCAGGTCCGAACCATCCCGTCGTTGACCTGCGCGCTGAGTTTGAGCTGCGCAAGGTAGGGCAGCACGGCATCGTCCAGACGGAGGTTGAACTGAGCGCCGCAGTTGACGTCGGTCTGGGTCAAGCGCCCGAGCTCGCGTGGCGCCGTCTCGGGCTCCTCGCTCACGGTGACAGTGGTCGGTTCCAGGCCCGGTCCCTGCACGGTGTAGTCGCCAGCGGCCAGCGGGCGCAGTGGGCGGATCAGGGTGGCGCCGCCCGTCAGGTCCTCCAGCTCGAAGGGCACCAGTGCGCCGCTGGCATCGAGTAGCTCCAGGCCCGCTAGCAGGTCAGGCAGGGCCAGTTCTGGTGCCACGCACGCCTCGGTGTAGACGACGAAGCCGACCTCACCGCCCGGTTGAGGCTCCCCTTCGCGGCCCGCGGGGGCGACTCCGCACTCCGCCGTCAGTGCGCCGGTCTGGCCGCCGAGCACCCAGGGGTGGACGTCCGCCGCGCTCATTCCAGCGCTGGCGGGCGCGCCTGTGTGTAGTCGCTTGTCTGCGGAGCTGTCATCACTGCTGCAGGCGACCCCGAGCAGCAGTCCGACACCCATAGCGAGCCCCATGGCCCGTCCAATGCAGCCTCGCATCATGCTCCCACTATGGCCCACTTCGTGCGCCTGGCAAGGTCAGGAACGAACATTCCGTGGCGCAGAAGGGGTCCTCGATGTACGATTCTGACAGATGCACCATGACAGACTCGCCAGCCAGCTCATCGTGGCTATCCGCGGTCGGCGCTCCCAGACCGCCTTGAGCCGGCGGTTGGGGTGCCGGAGCAACGTTGTCTACACGTGGGAGGCGGGGCGCAGATTTCCGACCGCGGCGGTGTTCTTCCGGCTCGCGCAGCTGGTCCGGATCGATGTCGGCGAGCGGATTGGCCGGTTCTTGGGGCGCTTGCCGGACCACCTGGTCGGCCGCGACTGGAGCGACCCACAGACGACGGCAGAACTGCTCTGTCACCTGCGCGAGGGCGCCACCCTGATCGAGCTCGCGGACAAGCTTGGAACCAACCGCGTGAGCGTGGGGCGCTGGCTCAAGGGGGAGGCCCAGCCACGCCTGCCGGACCTGCTGCGGCTCATCGAGGTGACCTCCCTGCGCCTGCTCGACTTCGTCGATCTGTTCGCGCCTCCTTCGAGCTTGCCCGAGGCGCGCGAGCCCTGGGGTGTGCTCGAGGCCCAGCGCCGCGTGGCGTACAACCTACCGTGGAGCCATGCAGTTATGCGGGTGCTGGAGCTGTCCGACTATCGCGACCATCCGGCGCCGGATGACGCGTTCATCGCCGCACGACTGGGGATCTCGCGGGCCCAGACCCGCGAGTGCCTCGACGCGCTGCTGCTTTCGCGTCTGATCGAGAAGCGTGGCGCGCACTGGGCGGCGACCCAGGTATTGGCGGTCGACACGCGCCGCAACCCGGAAGGTGGGCGAGCGCTCAAGGCCCACTGGGCCCGGGTGGGTCTGGAACGCCTGCCCGATCTCGAGCCCGGCGGACAGGACTTCTTCTCCTACAACCTGTTCACCGTATCGGAGCAGGACTGGGAGCGCCTTCGGGAGCTGCACATTTCCTACTACAACGAGCTGCGGCGGATCGTGCAGGGCTCCGAACCGGCCGAGCGCGTCGCGCTCGTTAACGCCCAGCTCATGCGCCTGGACGCCGCGAGCGACTAGCCTACCTCGGCCGCGCTGTAGGTTAGATAGGTGGCGCGGGCAGCCACACGCCGCGTTTCTTCCTGCCAGCGAGAACACTTGCCGGGCGACGGGGACGCGTTGTCCCGACGCAGGCCCCTCCCTTGCAGCAGCCCGCCAGAACTACCCCTTTTTTCGGTTACCGATAGTGTTGCAGGGTCCAAGATGTGTGCTAATCACGCGGGTAGTCGGAGGTGTCGTGGCGAGCGCTACAGGCGCGTTCGGATCGGGGATCAGGCGCGGGGCGACGGAGGCCGCGCGGGCGTGCTGGACCAGCCTGGCAATCGCGGAGTGGAAAACATGGCAAGCCTAGCAATTCGTACCTCTGGTCTCGCATCTGGGCTGGCAGCGCTCTGCCTCTCATTCGGCTGTGAGGAGGTGCCGGAGTTGCAGAGGGACGCGGGAACGCTCACTGGCAGCGTGATCCAACCTCCCGGCCTCGGTGACGGCGGGCGCCGTAACACCACCGGGTCCGGCACCGACTCCGACTCCCGCTCCCGTTCGATGGGCGGGCTTAAGAAGACGGAGCCCGCCCCGGAGCCGCCTCCAGGTGGCTGCGCGCCGGATGGCGCCATGCGCTGTGGCAAGGGGTCCGGAGAACGGGAGCGCTGCATCAGCGGAGCTTGGACCGCCGATGAACCCTGCCCCGAGGGTCAGGGGTGCACGCAAATGGAGGGGCAGGCGGTAGCATGCCGCGATGTGGAAGCCGTCTGTCAGGGAAGCCCAGGCGAGACGATCTGTGCCGACGGCGTGATCTACATGTGCTCGGAGTCGGCCGTCGCGGACAGCATGGAGTCCTGCGCAAGCGCCCGCCATTGCCAACTGGGCCGCCCCAGTGGCACCTGCGCTGCCTGCGTTCCCGATACCGAGGACGAATTCATCTGCAACGGCAAGGAGCTGCAGCGCTGCACTTCAGACGGCAGCGGCTACGAGGCGTTCAAGGCCTGCGAAACGGAGGCTTTGTGCAACGTGGTTGCTGGTGATTGCACTGATTCGGCTTGCTTGAAGGGCCAGATGCTCTGCGACGGGGATACCCTGATGCGTTGCGCCGACGACCTGAGCAAGCTCGAAATGGTCTCTGAGTGTGAGGCTGGCCTGTGTGATGCCACGGCAGGGGTCTGTGATGCCTGCCTTCCTGGCACCGCCACCTGTGACGGCAACACGTCTGTCACGTGCAAGGAAGACGGCAGCGAACTGGTGCGCACGGAGTGCCCGGAGGATACCCCGATCTGCGTTGGCAATGGGCGGTGCGTACAGTGCGGCAGCGCAGAGGATTGCGGCGAGGCCGCATCCTGCAAGGTTGCCAATTGCGATTTTGCGTCGGGCGAGTGCCGCCCGACGAGTTCGGCCGCCAAGGCGCAGTGCGCCGGAGGGCTTTGCGACGGTGAGGGAACCTGCGTCCAGTGTCTCGACGCGAGCGATTGCCCCGAGGTGGGAGACTGTCAGGTCC
The DNA here is from genome assembly GCA_028817905.1 of Myxococcales bacterium. Taxonomy (GTDB): domain Bacteria; phylum Myxococcota_A; class Polyangia; order Polyangiales; family JAFGIB01; genus JAPPOR01. Next base: position 1,698 of record JAPPOR010000205.1, on the reverse strand, counting down.
GGCACTGCAACACCGGTACGGCGCGATGCGAGCCCAAGCCCGCACCCGCCAACACCCCGTGCGGCAACGACGGCCGTTGCGACGCTGAAGGGCAATGTGATTCCTGTACTCCTGGTGAACGCTCGTGTACCGGCAACTGGGTCAGCACCTGCGATCCAGACGGACAGGGCACTTCCACCAGCCGCTGCCCGAGTGGGACCATGTGCACCGGGCCCGGAGAGTGCGTCGAGTGCGTGACAGATGGCGACTGTAGCGACCTGACGACGGGCTGCAGCGTCGGCGTGTGCGACGACGACAAGTGCGTGGAGGGCGACGCCACCAATGGGACCCAGTGCACGACGCGCGGTGGGCAGGACGGTAGCTGCAGTAGGGGGAGCTGCGTGTGCACGCCGAAGTGCAATGCCAGCGACCCGTGCGGCGACGACGGTTGCGGTAACTCCTGCGGCACCTGTGCGTCCAACCAGACGTGCCAACGTGGCTCCTGTGAATGCAAGGCCAACTCGTGCGGTGGCAGCTGCGGATCTTGCCCGTCACCGCAGACATGCTCCGGCGGGACCTGCTCATGCCCTAGCAATGCCTGCGGGGGGGCCTGCGGATCTTGTCCATCGCCTCAGAGATGCTCCGGTGGCACCTGCTCCTGTCCCAGCAACTCCTGCGGCGGCCCTTGCGGATCTTGCCGATCGCCCCAGACATGCTCCGGCGGGACCTGCTCATGCCCTAGCAATGCCTGCGGGGGGGCCTGCGGATCTTGTCCATCGCCTCAGAGATGCTCCGGTGGCACCTGCTCGTGCCCCAGCGATGCATGCGGGGGGGCCTGTGGCTCCTGCACCTCGCCACAGGAATGCATCAGTGGAAGTTGTCAATGTGGGAGTAACTCCTGCGGCGGCCCCTGCGGGTCCTGCGCATTTGACGAGGAGTGTGCCAATTCGCGGTGCCGGAAGCGATGCGGCAATGGCCGCAGGGACTCCGGGGAAGAGTGCGACGACGGCAATATCCTCGACATCGACAGCTGCACTTCAGATTGCGAGAACAACACGGCGTACAACGCCTGCGGAGTGGACAGCGACTGCCACGGGGACCTGGTATGTGCCCATGGCGTCTGCACCCAGGCGTGCCCCGAGCAGGGGACCAGGAATCCCTGCCGAACGTTGAGGAATCCGCACGATCAGGGTTCGGACTGCTATCCCGCCGACAACGAGACTGGATCCGCCTGCTTCCCGCGGTGTTCGTCGGACGGTGACTGCCCCTTCGGCCTCTTTTGTTCCCCGCTAAGCCTCTGCTTCCCATTTCTTGCAGAGTAGCCCGGGGCAATTTCCATTGTCTGGCGAGTGCTGTATCCCGCATGCGCCCCACGTGCCTGCAGTGACCTGACCACGGGCGCGCTCCTTTAGTGGCCATGCCAGCGGCGGAAACCAGGCGCTCCGCTGCGACGACCTCGCTCCCGCTACGGATGGGTAGCCAAGCGTTTCCGCAACCGGACGAGATTCGCCAGTAGGTGGCCTTACGTGGTGAAATTTTTCGAAAGCAGGTGACTGACGGCTGCAATCTGACCGACGCTGTCGACGGGTTCCTAGCCCGCATCCATCACCAAATCACGCGCCCTCGCACAACTGCTCGGCTCCGCAGCGCTTTCGCTTCAGTCTAAAATACAGCGAGTATTGCCTCCTTCACCGAACGCCCTGCGAAGCCGATCACTTG
>JAPPOR010000674.1 GCA_028817905.1 Myxococcales bacterium | reverse complement strand
CCGCTGAACTCATCCCACTGCTGTCGCTCCCACTGGGGCACGATGATGTTCTGCAGGTTGCTCGCCAAGTCCGCGTATTCGGTGACGAAGCCGTGGCCGCCGGCCTCGTCGGCGGCTGCGGTGACGACCTCGTCGTAGTTACGCATGGGCTGAAACCAGTCGATCAGGGCTTCGTTGAGCTCGAGCAGGTTGTAGTTCCTGGGGATCGCTCGGTCACTGCCTCCCACGAACACCATGATCGCCATGTCGTCTTCGGCTGCCACCGCGGTCGGGCGGATCGGAATCGACGGCTTGTCGCCGGCGTAGGTGATCATGAGCGGCCGAATGGCGCCGGTGTCGTTGCCCTTGGTCAACTTGACGGCCAGCAGCTTGTTGTCGGCTTCCAGGTAGGGCCGCAGCAGGTCGGGCCCGATCGCGGTGACGTCGTAGTCGTTGTCCTCCAGCCAGTCGACGGCTTCCTGTACGGGATCATCGCCCTGTTCCAGATCCACCCCGAGCAAGGTCCAGTCGAATGGGCCGACGCTGCCGGAGGCTTCTACCGTGACGGCGCTCTCCCCGTCGTCCGCATCGACGGGCCCGTTTCCGGCGGAGGTGGTGGCTGGGACCCCTGTGCTACGGGGGACGGCACAGCCGTCTTCGAAACGGAGCATCAGGTTGTATTGGGGATTGGTTGCCTGCTGAAGGCGGTCCAGCGCGATCGTGCTCGAAACGCGAATGTCGTCATCCGGGTTGGCGATGTCAGGGACCGGCAGGACCCAGGCGAAGCGCTCGGAGGGGCCCTGGTATTGGATTTCGATCACCGCCGTGGTGGTGTCGTCGCCGTTGTCGACGAAGATGATGCGCTCGGCGGTCTGGTTGACCGGCTGGTTGTTGTTGCAGAACAGGCCGCCGCAGGCCGCGGCAGGGTTCGGCTCCACGGTGCTCCACAGGAGCAGGCCCGCGGCCAGCAGGCCGAAGCGTAGGACGGGGCACGGGTCGTACCACATGGTGGTCGACCGCACCGCGTCACGCGCGTCGCCTTCGCACGTAGCCGCACCGAGTTGCTTTGTTCGCTTCGTTTCCATGGCTCACCTTCCTATGACAGCGCCCATCGGCCCCTGCCGACCCTTCCACCGGAGCGCGCGACCGCCGCCCAAGGCCCCTGGAGGCCAACCTTTGTCTGCGGAGACCCCGCATCGGGTTGCGCTCCCTCAACGACCCTCGCCGCGCCTGGCACACCACGGCACAGGCACGGTACGCAGCCCTTTGAACAAGCAACGTATGTGCCAAGAACGTACCGCCGCGTCGCCATGGGCCGCCGCAGGTTGCGGGTCTGAGGAACGTTGGGGGCCATCGGTTGGGTGGGCTTGCGTCTACAGTCTAGCTCGATCCCATCCCGACACTGGCCTTTTCGGCCTCCCGATCTGCAGTCGGCGTTTCAGGGGATGGTGAGCACTTCGTTCAGACGCAAGCGCTGGGCCAGCCAGGTCCGGTCGTCACGCGTGAGCCGGTTGCTCAGATGATTGGTGTCACGGTACAGCAGGTGGCCGTTGCGCTTGGTGGGACATGAACCTGCATCGCAGAGCAGATCCACCATGTCCCACAGTCGCACACGCGGCGAAGCGTGCGCGAACGCGTCCAAGACGTCGGTGGTGGCATCGTGCCACGCGTCGACCCAACCCCGGTCCAGAGCATCGCATCGCCCGGAGGGTGCGCGCAGAATCAGGCCGCCCTGCCGCTGCACATCGCAGCCTCCGAGTGCCTTGCGGGGACGCGGTACGTCGCTTAGCACGTGCACGGGCAGGCTCTCCGGCAGCCTGGCGAGGGTGGCCCTCAGACCCTTTCCGATCAGCTGTGGACCACGGGGTGAGGGGAGCTCGGAGGGCTCGTGCTCGTACAGCGAGGGCGGGTAGCCGCTCCATGCGGCGGTTAGGACCAGCACGTCGATGGGGGGCGTTTTCGTTCCTTGTAAGAAATTCAATAGCTCGGCATGCCGCTGTCCGGGCACCCGTGAGTTGCGGGTCCGCTGGTGCCAACGCTTGACGTGCACGTCGTCGAGAAACGGAGCGCCTTGATCGTAAAGCAGGACGCTCGTGGACGACCCCTCCACCAGGGTTTCGAAGAGCGGCGCAAGGTGGCCGGCGTGGGAGTCTCCCCACAAGACGACCCGTTGTTCGGCGCGTTCCCAGGGGAGTCCGAGCACGCAGTGCTCGCCGGGGAGTCCCGCGATCGTGCGAGGCTTGCAGTGCCACGGCCAGACGGCTTCGCGGGTGGTGGTGACCAGCCCGGGATCGACCCCAAGGCGGTCTGGCCAGCCTCCACTGGTGACGCCTGCCCAGGCGACCAGGCCGAGGGCGGCCGCCCCGGACAAGACGCTCGCGAGCACCACGCGGTTGGTTGCCCGGTGACGCAGTGGCTGCTCGATGAAGCGATAGCTGAAGGCTGCCAGCACCAACACTCCGGCAAGCAGGCACAGGCCGTGTAGCCAGGGCACGCCTGCGTCCGCCCGATAGTGCCGATAGAGCACGAACAGCGGCCAATGCAAGAGATAGAGGCTGTAGGAGAGCTTGCCGATCAAGACCAGGCCCCGGCTCCCCAGGCAGCGTGAGACAATGCCCTGGCTTGTGCCGCCGACGTGGACCATGGCTGCCGCTCCAAGTGTGACTGGCAGCGCGTGCGGTCCAGGAAACGGCGACTCCGCATCCAGCATGGCCATGCTGGCGATGACCGAAAGCACCCCCAGCGCCATGACCGCGTCGCCATGTCGGTTGACCCAGCCCGGTAGGCGCTGTGGCAGCGCCGCCACCGCTGCCCCCAGACCCAGCTCCCAGGCGCGGAAGTGGGGCAGGTAGAAGCCTGCCTTGGGCAGCTCCGCGACCGCCCAGGCGCTGGCGCCGAAGGAGCTGAGCAGGAGCACTAGCAGGAGTGCTTCGGCCAGACGCCGGCGGCCGCATCCCACGAGCTGAAGGAAGCCGAGCGTGAGCCATGGCCATGCCAGATAGAACTGCTCCTCCACCCCCAACGACCACGTATGCAGCAGCGGGATCTCTTCGGCACTGGGATCGAAGTACCCGGTGTGGTTCACGAAGTGCACATTGGGAAACATCAGGAGCGCTGGACCGACCGAGCGCATCAGGCCCACCATCGCATTGGGTGTGAGCACGAATACGGCCCCCAACACGGTCAGCAGGACCGAGAACAGCAGCGCAGGCAGTAGCCTCCGAACACGGCGCATGTAGAACGCCGACACCGAAAACGGGCCCGTCTGAGCGAGCAGCATGCGCGTGATGACGAAGCCCGAGATGACGAAGAATACGTCGACCCCGACGAAACCGCCCGGGCACAGGGGCGGTGCCAGGTGGTGCAGGATCACTGGCAACACGGCGACTGCGCGCAGGCCATCGATGTCGGGTCGATAGGGCGCAGCGCCGTAGCCGCGCGCGCCCGGTAGTGGCGTGGTCGACGTGGACAAATCCAGGCACAACGATCGCGCGGATTGCCTGGGCACCGCAAGCGCGGTGGGTAACCACATGGAACACGCCCTGTGCGAAGGTAGGACCTTCTTCCCCTTGTAGCGACCAGTCAGAACATCGCATTGCGGGAGCCTGCTGCATTCTGGCGGCGTCAAGACGCCACGCCCACGTTCCGCTCTGTGGCGAGTTCAAGGAAGCAACTCTTGCTGTGCGCCGCCGGGCCGGACGCGGCGTACCCGGCTGCGGTCGTAGGGCGGGCCGCAGGCCGGAAGCGAATCCGGCCGCCCTTCACACGCCCGAGCCGCTGGGCCGAACGCGGTGGCCGCAACATGTACTTGATCAGGCGTTCGTGGCCCGACCTGTCGGCGACCAAAGTCCGTGAGGATGGCGGGGGGGGCATCCGCGGACGCGTCCGTTGGCCTTGGTGTGCATGGCCCTGCCTATCCACTCGAGTAGCTCACCGTACGTAGCGGTTCCTGCTGCCGTCCCCGCTTGAAATGACTACGCGTTACTCGAGCTGCAACCGGATGCAGGCCAGAGTGACGGATTGGGGGAAGTAGCACCCCTTGAACATTCGCTTTGACGCCGTCAGACGCTCGCACTTTCGCAACATGCCCACTGCCTCACCGTGCGGACAGGGCGAGGTGCTCCGTGCATCGCATGTTGCCGCTGCCAAGTAGGCAACGACAGACCCAAGGAATTGGCCAATCAGCTGTGGTGGGTGACGCCTGGTAGCGGGCGCGAGGCGGCCACACCTGTGGCGGAAGTTCCACACTTGCAGGTGAGGGAGATCGCAACAGCGTACAGATCTCGTTGGCATGTGACTTGCTGACTCTTGGAGCATGACCGAGCGAATGGCGATCGCCTTGGAGCCGTGTGCCGACGCGCAAGTCGATCTGTGCCGTGTGAACCTCTCCGGCGCGCATCGTGGCCGGGGTGGATGCGGAGTGCGCCCCGCCTTGCCCAGCGGCCACGGCACGAGCGATGCACGCCCCGGCATCAGAACTGCAGGGGGTCGAGACCGCCTGCGGGCAGGGCCGAGCTTGCGGCGTGGCGCGCTCGTCGTGGCTCGAAGGCGGGAAACCTCTGACTCAGTCGGGTGTGCCTATCCGGAACGCCCGGGGCGACGCGCCGGCAGCGCAGTTTTCTTGGGCACCGCTCGTCGGGCCCACACACCGCGCGTGGTTCGATCATGCGACGGATTCACTTCACGTTCTCTGGAGGCTGAATGACAACAGTGCGGACCGATAGACTATTCATCTGGCTTATGGGCAGCGTCCTGTGCGGGTGCGCCAACTACGCGACGCTGCAGGACGCGTCTACCATGCCCGAAGGCAAGGCCCAGGTGGGGTTGGCGGGCACGATGACCACCTATGGGATCGACTACGAGTCTACCGTGACAGCCAGCACAGCCGACGGGGAGACCGTCACGACCACCGCGAGCGGCTCTGAGCAGTTCACCATCCCCGCGCTCGTCGTGTTTGTACGGGCCGGTGTGACCGACCGGCTGGAACTGCACGGGTCGGCCTGGCTCCCCTTGGGTGCGTCGTTCGGTTTCAAGTACATGTTGGTGGGTGATCGCGAGGAGGGCTTTATTCTCTCCCCAGGCGTCGACGTTGGCGCACCGCTGAGCGTATCGGTTCTCGATGAGGATCTGCTGTTCATGGACGTGATCGTCCCGGTGCATCTGGGCTACGGTTTGACTCCGGGTTTCGCGACCTACGTCACGCCCAAGTATGGCCTGCGAATCGTGGGAGACTCACTCCATCACGTGGGTGGCAGCACCGTGGGCATCGCGATCGGTGAAAGGCTGCGTTTGCTGATCGAGGGTACGCTCCTCTACGACGCAACAGCGGAAGACCTCACGCTCAACGGTGCCATCGGGTTGGCGTTCTAAAGGCC
>JAPPOR010000752.1 GCA_028817905.1 Myxococcales bacterium | reverse complement strand
CGTGGGCACCGGGGGGAGGCTTGGCGTCACCGCTGGCAGCTTCTCGACGTTGACCTTGGCCGAAGCAGTCTGCTCACAACTGGAAGCTCCTAGCGCGAGCCCAGCCGCCGCCAAAAGGCATGTGATCCTAGAAACTTTCTGCATGCATACCCTCGCTAAAACCACCATAACCGTGGCTGTGGGTGGACGGTACCATGGTGTACGAATAGGACACAACCGCTCCATGGGGAAGCGCCGTAGGGCCGAGCGCTGGGAGCCCCAAATGCTCACGGGGATGGACTGCAGCCGGGCTGGAGCTTCGCCGCTTGCTCGGCCGCGCGACGAAGACCAGACGAAAGGTCTCCGCGAGATAGGACCGCTAACATTTCCTGGGCATCGTCTCCGCCAAGGGCCGCCAGCGCCGAGAGCGCCTCAATGGCGACTTCCTTGTCCGACTCCAGAGAGCCGGGCGAGAGACCACGTTGAACAAGGTTACGTAGCATCGGCGCGCCTTGCCGGATGCACAACGCTCGGCTGTACTCGATCGCCCGCAGCAGCACGGAACGGTACTCCTTGTCGCTGGCAAGTCGTGCCTTGACGAGGGGCCATGCATCTCGATCCGAGAGCCTCGTCAAGCGCGTGATCGCCGCCTCGCGCACAACGCCCAGCCGATCACGAACGCGCTCTCGGATCGCCGCCCGCGCGGCCTGCGAGTCCGGTGCGCTTTCGACCGCCGCGACGCGGACCAAGAACCAAACGTCCTGCCTTAGGTGCTTCAGGACACGGTCCTGTGCCAGGCCACGGCGGGCTAGGGCTCGAACCGCGCGTGCGCGAATTCTCGGCTCCTGGTCCAGCAGGCCGGCCTCAGCCGACCCAGCCAAGACTGGCGAGTCGCGCCCGTCCAGGGCGTCCAGCGCCGCCTCCCTGAGCATCCACTGCTGCGCACCGCCAGCAAGTTTGGCCAGCCACGCGTCTGTCTCAGGATCGCTTGGGAGTTTGGCGCACGCACGCACCAAGCGGTAGCGATCCTCGAACGCACTGGCCCGGTCACGGTAGTCGGCGATGATGCGTGTCACGAGCGAATGGTTGTCAGGGAGTCCGGCGAGCGCCAGCGCCGCGTTGGCAGCGGCTCCAACCGCCGGCGAATCAGCAAGCCAGCGTGCCACCTCTGTGCCGGCTTCCGGATTGCGCTGCAGCGCAATCGCCAGGGCACGGCGGAGCTGGGAGTGCTCAGGCGCCGGCGCCCCAGACAGCGCGTTCAGGACCGGCATGACCACTTCGCGGCGCCCCGCCCGAGCGAGCGCCAGCGCACTCGCCTCGGCCGCGGGGCCAGGAATCTCGAGGGCCAGGCGGGCGAAACCCGCGTCTCCGAGGTTGGCAAGCGCCGCGAGGGCCCGTTCCCGAACCTGAGGGTGCTCGCTCCGGTTGGCCCGGGACAGCACCTCCATCGCGGGCACGTGTTCACGCGCGTGCCGGGCCAGCACCGAGATGGCAAGCACCTGGCCTTGCTGCTCGAGTTTCGGCCAAGCGGCAATCACCGCATCGCGACCCGCAGGCCCCGCGTCCGCCAGCAGCCGCGCCGCGTCCGAACCTCCGAGCCGCATCTCGTCGACCAGCCCCGCGAGGCCCACCCCGGAATCCAGCGTGGAGTAGCCTGTGACCTCATATAGGGCGACGGGAGCATCGGGGTCCTCGCCCGGGTAGTGCGCGTCAACCACCAAGGACATGCAACGCGTCGCGATCGGCGTAGGCAGTGCGACAAAAGCCGCGGCACCCGGCGCTTCGGCGGGGTCCACGGGGAACTCGACCCGGAACCGCTGCGTCTCAGTGAGCAGCCACAGGGCCTTGGGGCGCGCAAAGGTGCGGGGCGAATCCGCCGCGACAACCCGCAAGGCCAAGCCGCTAACGGGGAAGCGGCTGGAATCCCATCCAAAGGTCACGAACTCACCCCGCCCTCCGCGTCCCACCGCCTCGGACCACCCGGTGGTGGCGTCGCCATCCGAGAGCGCGTGCGGGGCCATTGGAACGGGCGACCCACCCGGAGCAGTGCCCGCCCGACTCGAGACGGAGCGAGGCACGAGCAGGTCGATCGTCGGAGCGGCGGGAAGATCCGCCGGTGGCTGCCCTGCGATCAGCACGGGAGCTTCGCTCTCCTGCTCGCGGCCGAGCAACACCGGACGGAACCGCATGGTCTTGCGATCCAGCGCTTGCCTGCGGAGCAGGGGGAGGTTCGCCCGCCCGCACAGGCGCGCCCGCTCGTCGACAGCCCCCACGACGATGTCGGCGTAACCGTCTCCATCGCGGTCACGCAGTTCCAGACCGCGGCCAAGACGCTCGCCAGGGTCTCCCCGCAATGTTAGCTCACCGGACCAAGGGATGTGGGCGCGGCCGGCTGACCGAACGATGACCAATGCCCAGACCCGCCCCTGGCCCGCAACGCGAGCCACCCCAACCATGTGGCCACCGATGTCGACCGCTTCAGCCGTCAGCGTGTTGCCAATGAAGCCGTCCAACCGGGCCGCGACACGACCGCCGACCTGTATCACCGACGAATCTTTTTTCGGAACGAGTGTGATACGCGTGGATTGACCGGGGGCAGAACCGACGGAAATGCTTATCTCTTTCGGCGTCGCGGCGGCGATGGGCGGGACGACCAGGAGCAGGAAGAGCCCAACGAGGGCGCTGGCAGCAGGCATGATGGAGCCGGAAGGTAGCTCGACACCGCGCGCATTTCATCCTGGCCAGGATTGATTCGTGACTTGGGCGGCGGATCGCGGAGGTTTGGCTTTCACAAGGGCCCGCGCGGCTACCAGCCGGGAATACTCGCTGTGTTTTCTAAGGGGGCGAAAGCGCCGAGCGGGGTGCAACAGATGCGCTTCAAGGCGTGCACCGTGGGTGACGGGTGGCAACGACGGCGTCGGCCAGTCGCGGTCCTTGGCCGTTTGTTCATACAGGTGACATTTTATTGGGCCGAATTGCCCCAATCCGGGCACTAAGAGAGTGTGAGTAGGTGAACGATTGGCGGGCGCCGCCCGCCGGTTGTCAGGGCAAAAGCATCTGTGACAACTGACAATTCCGCAGCTGGGGTGCAACAAAGATCAGGGTGCAGACGTATTTACAAAGTAGGTGGGCTTCACCCGAAGAACGCTGGGCGGCCCCCCGTTCGCTCTTGCGTAGTTGAAAACATTTTTCACATGCCACATGTCCACAATCAGGGACATCGGGGAGAGACCAAGCCAGTTCTTAGAGCACTTCCCGAGCAGTGTGCATGAACGCGCGTGAAAGGAAGTTCTTGGCACAAGATGTGCTTAATTTTCCCGACAGGGAATCCAGCGGGCAACAACACGGCCGGCGGTGGCGCGCCGGCGGTGTCTCGGAGGCAGAAAAATGGCGCGGGCGACAAAGCAAGGGCAGATGAAGGCGGTCGATGAGACGACGGCGGTGACCGATGGGCCTGACAGGGAAGTCGCGGTTGGTACACCTGTGACCCAGGCTGGCACGTCACGCAAGCAGACCGAGCCCGATAAGGTGTTGAAGGCACTCCGGCGCGAGTCTAGCGGAGACAGCACACTTTCCAAGTATTTCGGGGAGATGGCGCGGCACAATGTGCTCACGCCGGCCGAGGAAATGGAGGCTGCTCAGAAAGTCGAACGGCTCGAGATTGCCTACTGGGAGGCGCTCTGTTCCTACGCGCCCGTCTTCGAAACTGTGGCGGTGGTCCTTGATCGGGCGGTTGAGGAGCCTGTTCCGGAGCTCCCGGGACTGCGAAAGCTCGCCAAAGCGGCCAAGACGGGACGCGTGAAGAAGGCCGACCAGGTCAAGTGGGACAAGGCGGCCTCGGCGCTTGCGACCCGTCTGCGCATGTTGGACGGCGATCGTCTATTTGTGCGAGAGGCGGATCAGGCTGTGCATCGCTTGGCGGGGCTGTACTCCGCTGAGCGCGACATCGAGGGGGATGACATTCGGATCACGGCAGCCTTCAAGCGCTACTTGGCGCGTGTAGCCGCTGCCCGACAGGCCCAGAGCACGGCGAAGAACCAATTTGTGGCTGCCAATCTTCGGCTCGTTGTTTCCATCGCGCGACGCTATAACCGCGGGCGTCTTCCACTGATCGACCTGATTCAGGAAGGCAACATTGGCTTGATGAAGGCGGTCGAGCGTTTCGACCACACTCGTGGTTACCGTTTCAGCACCTACGCGTCGTGGTGGATCCGACATGCCATCAGCCGTGCGCTGGCAGACAAGGGTCGAGCGGTACGGATTCCCGTACACATGCTGGATACGTACAACCGCGTGGCGCGAGCGACGCAAGCCATAGCGACCCGGACGGGCAAAGAGCCCACCCCCGAGGAGCTCTCCGAGGAAACCGGAATTACTCCTGAAAAGCTCGAGAAGATCCGAGGGTATTGGGCGGAGACCCCGTTCTCGCTCGACCGACCGGTCAATGACGAGGATGGACGCAAATTCGTCGATTTCCTGGAGGAGGAAAACACTCCGACACCCTATGAGAACCTCGTGAGTCAAACCTGGGCGGAAGAGGTTCAGCGGCTGCTGGGCACCCTCACGCCCATGGAGGCTCGCATTCTTCGCTGGCGCTTCGGCCTCAACGATGAAGAGGAGCTCACGCTCAAGGAAATCGGCGACAAGTACAACTTGTCACGCGAGCGGATCCGCCAGCTTCAAGAGCAAGCGCTCGGGAAGATTCGCCGGCAGATCCGCGAGTAGCGCGGTCCCTCACGGTCGGACAACGTACAGGGACTTGGCCAGCGCCATCACCAGGCGGTCCGCAAGTGCGCGGGCCGCTTGGTGCTTCCCTTCCACGCCGTTGGCGAGGAACGAAAAGGCAAAGCCGCGCTCGGGGCTCGGGCCCAGGACATAGCCGCTCAAGGCGATCACCCCGTTAAGCGTGCCCGTCTTCGCGCGCACGATGCCAGCCACCGGAAGGTCCTTTAGGCGGCGCTCCAATGTGCCGTCGACCCCCCCAACGGCCAGCTGGGCCAGGAAATCGGGGCGCAACCCGGGGCGCCGGTACATTCCGACCAACAGGGTAGTCAGGTGGGAGGCAGCAACTTGGTTCCCATGAAAGAGCCCAGAGCCATTGACCATCTTGATCTTGCTTGCCGGCACGTCGAGCTTACGAAGTGCATTGAGCGCGACCCGGACACCCGCCGGGCTGCTGCCCGGCGCCCCCGCACGCTCGGCCGCAAGTAGCTTGAGCACCATCTCGGCAACGAAGTTGTCACTGTTTTTGCCAAGCGAAGCGAGTACCTGGGAAAGGGGGGCTGAGCGATGCTCGGCCAGTAGCGCGGTTCGTCGCGGCGTCGGACCCATACCCACCCTACGCGGCACCTGAACGCGCAGCGCCTTGAGGGCCTCGACCATGATGTGCCCAGTGTAGTAGGCCGGCGACTCGACGCGGCGCCGATAGGTGATGCCCGCGATTCCTCGCGGTATCGAACCGCGGAGTTTGAGGGTCTGCTTTTGGTCCGCATCTCCCTGGATTGCGATGATTTTCGGGGCCCCGGTCGCGCTCGTCGTCACCTGATTGTCGAGCTCGAAGTACGCCGGTGCGTCGAGCAGGACGCCTGCCGGTTCCCCGGGTGCTCGTCCAGGTACCAGCCGCAGCTCAAAGGCGTTGCGATTCACGGACATGGCGCCCACGGCCGCGCGGAAAGGCGAAACCTCATCGGGCTGCTGCTCAAACGCCGGTGGCAGCTTCTGCTTATCAAAAAAGGTACCATCCACGAGCACTTCATCCACTCTGCGAATGCCCCTGCGGACGAGCTGCTGGCCGAGCGCCACCAACTCACCGCCGGTCAGGGTCGGATCGCCGAACCCCCTCAGGTAGAGACCGCCGACCACCGCATCACCTTCCTGGCGTCCATAGAGCCCCGTACGCATTCGGTATGAGGGGCCCAGCTCGAGCAGGGCGGCGGCCGCGGTCAGGAGCTTCATGTTCGACGCCGGGTTGAGTGGAAGCTGAGCACGATGAGCGAGCACTTCCCGCCCGGATCGCAGGTTCACGATCGAGATCCCTACTCGGTCCCCCAAACTCGCCTGCTCGATGGCGCCCCTCAGGCGCTCGACCAGGGAGGGCGGTCGGTCGCTGGCGGGCTGGGCCCAAGCCCCTGACCCCATCGACGCGATCGCGGACATGACCCCAAATGAGCACAGGAGTGCCCGGGAGTTCCGGCGGCACGCCGACTCACTTCGCCGCGGCCCGGCCCCGCTGGTGTACCGTGGCCAGGTGAACCGTCCCGTTGCGAGCCGCATCCTACGCCGCACCCCACGCGTCGGGCACGGTGTGCTCGTCGTCGGGCTTGTATGGCTACTCGGCTGTGGCGACGACCAGCCCGAACGCACGGGAACCGATGGAGGCATGACCATCCTCTTACCCCGCGACGCTCTGGAACTCGACCCTCGTCTCACGGGAGACGCATACGGCTTGAAGATTTCGCGCCTACTGTTCGCAGGCTTGACGCGCGTCGATCCCGTCTCCCTCGAGATCCTTCCCTACCTCGCCGAACGCGTCGAGATCCTCGCGCCCGACCGGTATCGCGTCCGGTTGCGTTCCGGGCTGCAGTTCAGCGACGGCTCGCAGTTGGATAGCGCCGATGTCGAGGCGACCTACCGCAGCGTGGTTTCAAAAACCCTGGGCAGTCGCTACGCGAGCACCTATTCGCGCATCGAGCGAGTAGAAGTCACGGGCCCGCTGGAGGTCACCTTCCAGCTAAAGGGCCCTCACGCGACCTTTCTGACCGACCTGGAGCTGCCGGTCCTTCGGGCAGAGGACGAGCACTCGCCGGTGGCACAGCCGGGGGGGCCCGCACCGATCGGCGCTGGGCCATATGTGCTTCAGTCGCGCCGTCCGGGCCACCTGGTACTTGCCGCGAACCCGCACTGGCACGTGGGCCAGCCGCGTTTTCCCAAGGTGCGCCTACGCGTGATCCGGGACGACAACACGCGCGCCCTACGATTGATCGCGGGCGCGGGCGACCTGGTACTGAACGCGATGCCTCCGTTGCTGCAGCCGATGTTCGAAGGGCGGCCGGGTTTCCTCGTCAAGGCCGAAAGAGGTCTGGGAACCACCTACCTAGGGATCAACACCGGAAGTAGAGTACTTGCGGATGAGCGCGTGCGACGAGCCCTCGCCCACGCCATCGACCGCAAACGCATCATCGCCACCAAGCTAGCTGGGCGGGCGGCTCCCGCGACCAGTTGGGTTCCGCCGGGACACTGGGCGCACGTGGAGGACCTGCCCCAGTACGAATACGATCCTGAACGCGCCAGGTCCCTGCTGGCGGATGCTGGGTATGCCGATGGCCTTGAACTCACGCTCCGAACCGGAGGCGATCGTTTTCGCCGTTCGATGGCACGAGTCTTGGCAGCCATGCTGGGTGAGGTCGGCGTACGTGTGCGCATCCGCACGACCGAGGTTGCGTCGATGATCGCCGACCTGAATCGCGGGCACTTCGAGCTCACATTGCTGGAGTTTCCGGAGCTGCTGGAACCCCACGTGCTGAGCTGGTTCTTCGGCTCGGACCGGATCCCCGACGAGCATCAGGTCGGTGCCAACCGCTGGCGCTTCGCCAATGCTCCCCTGGACGCGGCTCTGGAACGCGGCCGGACCACCACGGACCTTGTGGAGCGAAAACGCGCCTATCGCCAGGTCCAGCAAATCCTAGCACGCAAGCTGCCGGTCATCCCCCTGTGGCACGCAGACATGGTCGCAGTGTCGGGGTCACGGGCACACAGTTTTGTCGTCCCGCGCAACGGTCGCTTCGATACCTTGGCATTCCCCTAGCCCGGTTCATTCATGACTACGACGCCGCCTCGCTTGTCCTTCGACTCCACAGGGACTTTCGCCGCCCTAGGAAATACAGGCAGTATTCCCGTCGGTCGTCGAAAGCCCTGTGAAGCCGAATCCCCGCGCGATCCGACGCCGTAGTCATGAATGAACCGGGTTAGCTGCTGCTCCGGCGGGCGATCAAAAGGGGAGTCAGCGACCGAGCCGGCCGACGGGGACGCCCCACATCACGAGGGCACATGCAACCCACTGCCGGGCGATCCCGCGCCCTCCCTTCCCGTCGACGCCTTTCGTCTGCTATGGCTGTGTCGGACATGCAGCAAGATCCGGCCATTCTTACGGCCCTCCTCGGGACGGCGGTCACGATCGCGTTTGTGCACACGGCGATTGGGGTGGACCACACGTTGCCGTTCATCGCCTTGGCGCGTGCACGGCGCTGGTCCCTGACCCGGCTGTGGGCCGTAGTGCTCGTGTGCGGTCTGGGCCACGTTGGCTCGTCGATCGTCCTTGGCGGTGTGGGGCTTGGTCTGGACGTCGCCCTTGAACGCATGGAGTGGGTCGAGGGGGCACGAGGGCGATGGGCCTCCTGGCTATTGATCGTCTTCGGGCTGGTGCTGCTGGTGCGTGGGCTCCTGCGACGTTCCCGCGCGCATACCCACAGTCACGTGCACGTGCATGGAGACGGTGTCGTGCACTCGCACCACCACAACCATCTGGGCGAACACCATCGACACCCGCACGGGGGCCTGGAGGCCCAACAAGCCGGCCGCTTTGGGGTGTGGGGTCTGTTCATAATATTCGTCTTCGGCCCGTGCGAGCCGCTCATTCCGCTGCTGATGGCACCAGCGGCCATGCACCATTGGAGCTGGGTGCTGGCGGTGGTACTCGCATTCGCCGGTGTCACGATCGCCGTAATGCTAGCGATCGTCACAGCCGCACATCTCGGCTTGCGCCGCCTGCCACTTGGGAGCCTCGAGCGGCACGCCGACGTCATGTCGGGCGGTGCGATCGCCCTCAGCGGGCTGGCCGTCCGGGTTCTCGGAATATGATCCTGCGAGATCCGGTGCATGGATTGGTCGCCTTCGAGGGGATCCATGAGCGCGTGGTGGTGCGCCTGCTGGCGACCCGCGAGATGCAGCGATTGCGCCACGTTCGTCAGCTGGGTTTCACATCGCTCGTGTTTCCAGGCGCTGAGCACTCGCGCTTCACCCACTCGCTGGGTGCAACCCACGTCATGGTTCGGCTGCTGCAACGGTTGCGCACGGTGCAAGCGGTGCTACCGGCAGAGCAGCGCATCGATGAGGAGGCCGAAGCCGATGCGGTGGCTGCCGCGCTGCTTCACGACCTGGGCCACGGCCCGTTCTCTCACCTCTGGGAAGATGTACTGCATCGGGGTCGCCGACACGAAGTCTGGACGTACGACATTCTACTAGACGACAGCACCGAGGTGCACCGCGCGCTGGAGAGCTTGAGCACCGGCATGGCGGCGCGCGTGGTGCAGCTACTGCAAGGGAACTACCGGCTGCCGTATCTCGCCCGCTCGATCAGCGGCACCCTCGACGTCGACCGCTGCGACTACCTGCTGCGAGACAGTCACATGACCGGAGTCAGCTACGGCGTCTACGACCTGGCGTGGCTGTTGCAGGCGCTCTCGTTCGAGCAGGCGCCCGACGGTCAGTGGGTCATCGCGATCGAAGGTCGCAAGGGGTTGCCCCCGATCGAGGGCTTCTTTCTCGCCCGCCAGTTCATGTATCAGCAGGTGTACCACCACAAGGCGACGCGAGCCGCTGAGGCACTGATACGGGCGGTCCTCAGGCGACTCACGGATCTCATCCGCGACGGAGCAACGCCCCGCGGCACGCCGCCGGCGATCGTTGCCGCTGTGATGGGGCAGGGCAACAGTGTCCAGGATTACCTCGCACTGGATGACATTCAGCTACTCGCCAGCTTCCAGGCCTGGCAGCAGGCCAAGGACCCGCTCCTGGCCGAGCTGACTCGCAGGCTGTATGCGCGCGTCCTCCCCAAAACCCTGCCACTGCCCGATACGCTGGCCCAGCAGGATTACGATGATGCGCTGCGCCTGGCGCGCGAGATCGTTGCGCGCGGAACGCCGCACCCAGAGCTGTTCGTGCGGTTGGACGCCCCCTCGGACGTGCCATATAGCGAGCCCTCAAACGGGGCAGCCGACGGGTTGTGGGTGGCTATCAGACACCAGCCGCTGCAACGGCTGGGAGACGCGTCGTTCCTGCTAGGTGAGCTCAGGAACAAGCGCATTACCCGGCCACGGCTGATTTTTCCCGCGGAGTTCCGTACGGAGATCGAACGAGCAGTGGCAGCCTGGGGTCCCGCACCTGGCACCGACGAGCGGGCACCGGGCCCGTGACCGCCGGTGCGCTGCTTTTTGCCGTCGGTTCTGTGGCTTCCAGGCCAAAGGAACGATTTCTGTGGCGCGGTAATGGCGTCTGTGATCTGCCTACCCGGAAGCGACCCAGCGGGTGCACGGTTGCGGGAGCAGGGCCTAGCGGGGCATCATTTGTGCTTTGAAGCAACGCTGCTTCAGGCTGCCCGCTGGATAGGGGGGGGGAGCTTTGCCGGGTGAGACCATGTCGAAAGTTCTCGTTGTCGATGATCAGCGCAACATGCGCACCACGCTGTCCCTCATGCTCAGCGAGGCAGGACACGAGGTCGACGATGCCCACGATGGGGATGCCGCCTGCGACAAGATCGCCGCGGAGAGCTACGACCTGGTCTTGACGGATCTCAAGATGGGCTCGACGGACGGCATCCACGTCCTGCGCACCACGAAGGAGCAATCGCCCCTGACGGAAGTGATCGTCATGACCGCCTACGGAACCATCGAGAGCGCGGTGGAGGCGATTCGGTTGGGGGCCCACGACTACATACAGAAGCCTTTCAGCGAGCAGGAACTGCTGGTCAAGGTGCAGCGGGCGCTCGAGAAGCGGCGTCTCGCGGGCGAGATCGGACTGCTAGCAGCGGAATTTCGCGACCGCTACCGGTTCGAGAACATCATCGGACGGTCCGGTGCCATCCGCGATGTGCTTGGGCGCATCGTCAGGATTGCGCCTACGGATGCGACGGTGCTCATCACAGGCGAGAGTGGCACTGGCAAGGAACTGGTTGCCAAGGCAATTCACGCAAACTCGCAACGCGCAGACCGACCGTTCGTGACCGTCAACTGTGCCGCCATCAGCGAGACATTGCTGGAGAGTGAGCTTTTTGGCCACGTTCGAGGCGCGTTTACGGGCGCTGTGACGGCTCGTAAGGGACTGTTCGAGGAGGCCGACGGGGGTACGTTCTTCTTTGACGAGATCGCCGAAACACCTCCTTCATTTCAGGCGAAGCTGCTGCGTGCCATTCAGGAGGGGGAGATTCGCCGCCTAGGAGACAGCCGGACGATCAAGGTCAACGCCCGCATCATCGCGGCAACGAATCAGGACCTACACGAAGCCATCGCGGAAAAGAGGTTTCGCCAGGACCTCTACTATCGCTTGAACGTCGCACGCTTCATCTTGCCGCCGCTGCGGGAACGGCGGGAAGACGTGCCGCTACTCGTGGAATACTTCCTGGACAAGTTCGGCAAGAAGATGGGACGTGCCGCGACCCTCGGTGAGGGTGTGATGGACTACCTGATGCGCTACCCCTTCAGCGGGAACATACGCGAGCTTGAGAACATGATCGAGCAAGGGATGGCGCTCGCCGCCGACGGGGTGATTCGACGGGATGACATCATTCCACCCGAGGTCGCGATGGCCGCCAGTCCGCCGCCGACCGGCTCTCGCATGATGCAAGACGTGATCGACGAAGCCGAAACGGGCGCGATCCAGGCGGCACTGCGCCAGGTCAACGGCAACAAGGAACGGGCGGCGGAGATGCTCGGCCTGAGTGCCACAACCCTGTGGCGAAAGATGAAACGTCTCAACATCGAGTATGACAAGACTGGCTAGCGCGGATCATTCATGAACCCCGCGTCGGATCGCGCAGGGGATGATGCGGGGATGTTCCCATCGGTCACCGAAGGCCCTGTGAAGCCGACGCCGAAGGTCATCCGGGACGTGACTGTGCTTTGCATCATTTCACTGATGCAATGGCAACCTTGCAGGCGCACAATGCATGGGTGCCGACCAGTTCGCAAGCCACGCCCACCATCCTGTAATTTCAACAGGATAGCGCTCTACACAGAAATGGCACCGTCCTTGCTTTAGGACAGGCGTGCGGGACTTGCTGCGGTCGAGCTTGCCCCCCCTTGTCCGGCCGTGGCGGTCCCGCACCTTTCCCAACCGGGCTGGTGTGCACAGCGCGGCTTGGCCGCGCCGGGGGCAAGGGCGCCTGCCTTTCCCTGGATATGACAACCAGGTAGCTAGCGCTTGATCCCGAACCCACGCATCTTCTTGTGTAGGTTGGTGCGTTCCACACTGAGGCGAACGGACGCTCGCGAGATGTTCCAGTCGTGGTCATCGAGGACCGCGCGGATGTACTCGGCCTCGGCGCGGTCGCGGAATTGCCGTAGGGATAGCTCCTCATCGGAGGCGATCGGCACCACGAATCCCTGTGCCGTTCCTCCCCCCGAGGACTCCCCACCGGCAGCCGCGGACTGGCCATCGGTGGGCACGTCGCGCGGTGTGATCTCACTGCTGCTCAGAATCACCATGCGCTCGATCACGTTGCGAAGTTCGCGAACGTTGCCAGGCCAGGCGCGCGCCCTGAGCAGGTTGAAGACCTCCGGGTCCACGCGCTTCGGTCGCGCCCCATACTCGCGGCCAAACTCGTCGAAGAACGCTTTCGCCAGCAACGGTATGTCGTCTACCCGCTCACGCAGGGCAGGGCTGCGCAGTGGCACGACGTTCAACCGGAAGAAGAGGTCGTCCCGGAAGTTGGCCTTGGCCACTTCGGCTTCCAGATCCTTATTGGTCGCGGCCAATACACGCACGTCGACAGCGATCGAACGCTCGCTTCCAACACGGCTGATCTCACCGCTCTGCAAAGCTCGCAGTACCTTGGCCTGCGCGCCAAGGCTCATGTCACCAATCTCGTCAAGGAAGAGCGTCCCGCCATCGGCAAGCTCGAACATCCCTTTCTTGCGGAGTTGGGCCCCGGTAAACGCCCCTCTCTCGTGGCCGAACAACTCGCTCTCGATGAGTTCGGCGGGAATCGCCGCGCAATTGAGCATCACGAAGGCGTTGTCAGCCCGGTCGCTGAGCCGGTGAACGGCGCGAGCGATCAGCTCCTTTCCCGTGCCACTCTCGCCGGTAATCAGCACTCGCCCGCGGGTCGGAGCGACCTTTTCGATGGCCGCGAATAGCTCGTGCATGACAGGCGTCTCGCCCAGCATCTCGTAGCGATCGGCCACCTCGGCCCGCAAACGTGCTACCTCGCGCTCGAGCCTGTCCGATCGCAGAGCGTTGTTGACACTCACGAGCAGCCGATCGCGGTCCAGCGGCTTTTCAAGAAAATCGGTAGCGCCCAGCCGCACAGAGTGCACCGCTTCCGCAAGGGACGCATGACCAGAAATCATGATCACCGGCAGAGACGCGCAGTTCGGCCGCTCGCGAATTGCGCGCAACGCATCAACGCCGCTCATGCCCGGTAAACGAACGTCCAGAATGACCAGGTCGAAGTCGCGCTGCTCGAGGGCCGCTAGGCCCGCTTCCGCACTGTCACAGCTCGTAACCTGGTGCCCCGCTCCCTCCAGCACCATCGCCAGCGTACGGCGGATATTCTTCTCGTCATCGATGATCAAAACGGCGGTCGGCATGCATGGCATATACCATGCCGCCCGCGGGTGGGCCGCATGGGCACTTCACACCTAGCCCGGATCATTCATGACTACGGCGTCGAATCCCTGTGCGATCCGACGCCGTAGTCATGAATGATCCGGGCTAGCGCACCTGCTTCTGCTTCAGGCATGCATCGGAAGCTCGCATCAACGCGGCCGTGCGGGCGTTCTTGGGGACCCGTCCGAGTTGCCGCAGACCCGCTTCGCAGCGCCCGTCCGACAGCAGGATCATGGCGAGTTCGCGTCGCAACACCGTACGATCCACTCGCTTGCGGGCGTTCCCGAGCGCTGCGGCCAGGCGTGAGATGGCCTGCTCCAAGCGACCGCCGGCCACCAACCTGCGCGCCTCCGCCACGACCGCCGCGGCCGGCGGGACGGTTGACTCGGTTGCTGCGGCTGCGCCGGCGAGGGCACCCGTGGCCGCTCTGGCACGTGGTGCGCTTGGAGCGGCCTCGAGCCTCGGCTGCGCTGGCCGCACCCGCTTCCGCATGGCCTGACGCCGACCCGCACCAAGCGCCGCAAGCTCTTCCTGGTCGGCCGGCGGAACCGGCGGCTTGCGACGCGCATTTTCGCGACGCCCGGAACGGCTCGCCGCAGCCCTGGCTACCTGCCGCTGCCCACGTGTGCCGGCAGGGCGTTCGAGCCTCCGAGCAGCCTTGGCCTCGACAGTCGGCGGCGCCCCGGCCAAACGGTTGGGGACCGCCTCCGGGCGTCCCGCCTGACCGGCCGTATCGTCCCCTTGCATGACGTCCCCCGGTTGGGGCCCGGCAACCGTGACACCAACGGTCTTGGGCTTTTGGTGGCGACCGGGCACCATCCATAGGGTACCGGCAACGACCAGCACCATGATCGTCGCCATGGCGACTTGGCGGCCCATGAGCAGGCGCCCGAGCTCCGCCCAGAAGCCACCCCAAGAGGATCGGCTGTCACCTGCGACCGACCGCGGCCCAACGGGCCCCGAGGGGTCCGTTCCTACCATGGACGACGTCCCCGCCAGCGCCGCATCTCCCACCGCCATGAGCCGCTCTCGCAGTGCTTGGGGCGGCTGTACCTCCGGCAGTTGCGCCCCCAACGTCAAGCCGTCGCGTAGACGATTGTGCAAGGCCCGGCAGTCGGCGCAACGGGCCAGCTCCGCTTCAACCTCAGCAACGAGCGCCGGGGGCAGTTCCCCGCACACCAGGTCGACGAGATGTGCTTGGCACTGTTGGCAATCCATGGTCAGCCCAACGCCCCCCACTGGTCTCGGTATTCGGACAGAGCGCTCTGGAGCCGCTCGAGTGCGTAGCGCATGCGACTCTTGACGGTGCTTTCCGAGGCGTCCACCACCTCGGCGATTTCGGCGAAGGCCATCCCCTGAAGCTGCCTCATAAGGAACACCTCGCGCTGTTCGTGGGGCAACGCCTCGACGGCCGCTGCGATGCGCTCGCGCACCCGCGGAGCCGCCGCCGTGCGATCGGGCGATGGGTCACGGCCGGGGAGCTGCTCCTTGAGCTGCCCGGTCTGGTCACCTCGATGACTCGCCTCGAGGGAGACATGGCGCCGATGCCGCCTTCGGCGGCTGTGGTCAATACACAGGTTGCGCGCGATCGAATACATCCAGGTCGAGAACTTCGCCCGCTGCTGGTAGCCCGTCGAATTCTGCAGAATGCGGGCGAAGGTTTCCTGAACGAGGTCCTGCGCGAGCTGCGGATCGCGAACCGACCGCAGAATGAAATTGAACACCGGCTTTTCGTAGCGAGAAAGGAGTACACCTAGAGCCTCTGGGTGTCCGGAATGGAACCGATCGAGCAACGCGCGGTCCTCCAACTGCTCCAGATTCGGACGATTCAAGCGGCCCTCAGGACCGGCCCCGGTTTAGACCTGGCGTGTGACAGACGTATCTCATACGACGCCCGACGAGCCGACACGATCTGAAGGAATCGCTGCGGAGACCTCAGATCGCCGCGCCGCATCGGGTGCCATATGCACATGCCTACGGGGCCGCGACTACGACAGTGTACTTCGTTTCGTCACAACTACCGACTTCCTGCCGAACCCGGGGTGTGCAGACCCGCCTGTGGGACGTCGTCTCGGGGCCTAGGACAGCCTCCGGTGCACGGATCATTCGTGCGGCATTTCAGGCAGTTACGCACTCAAGCAAGGGGCCAGGTTCGTTGACCGTCCCGAGCCCGTCTTGTTATAAAGTCGGACACGTATATCGAGGCCGATTCTGGGGCCCACTTAGCCTGTTGAAAGAGGGGAAGCACACGATGCACAGACTGATGGCAGTGCCGTTGGCTGTGTTGGTGTTCTCGTCGGTAGTATGGACGGCATCAGCTCAGGATACGCCGGAAGCGGCGACGGCCACTGAGACCGCGCCGCCAGCGGCAGACGGCGAAGCGATGGAAGCTCAGCCGACAGCCGGTGGCGAGGCGCAAGCTCTGCCGGCGGAGGCGCCAGACGCGGCGAGCGCCGCGGGCGCCGCCACCTCCGACAGCACGGCGAGTACGAACGCGGCGGTGGAGCCGGCCGGTGTCGAGGGTCAGACCCAAACGTCGGCTGAGCAGATCGATGCCGGCACCTACGGCGTGCGGCTACGCGACCTGGAACAGCGCATCAACGAGCTGAAAGAGCAGATCTTCCGCTCCAAGGCCCGTCTGTCACTGCTTGCGGAAACGGTCCTGCAGGGTGTCGTGGCGGGAGCACAGGCCAGGCTGGTGCACGTGAACAAGATGGGCAACTCCTACAAGCTCGTACGCGTGGTCTACGCGCTCGACGGGGCGCCGATCTTCAACAAGGCGGACGAATCCGGAGCGCTCAGCGATCGGGAGGAATTCGACGTCTACAACGGCAGCATCGTCCCCGGCGAGCACACACTTACCGTGAACCTCCAGTATCGAGGTCACGGCTTCGGGATCTTTTCCTACCTGAAGGGCTATCGCTTCAACGTGAGTTCCACGCACACGTTCACGGCGACTGAAGGAAAGCTCACGAATCTCCGGGTGGTCGGATTCGAAAAAGGTGGTCCAACGGCGCCGCTTGAGGAGCGCCCTGCGGTTCGCTTCCTAGAGCGCGTGGACGACGCCACGCCCGGTGGCGGGGGTGAGGAAGAGGCGGCAGAGGGAGGCGAGTGATGCCTCCGCGGCCCGCGCGGCTGCTCCTTGCGACTCTCTTGGCGTCGCTGCCGCTGTCCGCGACCGTGCGGGCCCAAGACTTGTCGCGGCTGACTCAGGAGCTGACCGACATCGAATCGGACGCGCAACAGCTGCAAAGCTTCGAGTTGCGTCGTGCGCGCTTGCGCAGCCCCACGCACGTGGAGGAGCGCCTCACGGACGGGGAGCTCTTCTACCGGCTGCAGGACTACGTGCGCGCGTCGGTCATCTTCACTGATATCGTCGAAAACTATCCAAGCCATCCCGCCTTCCCCGACGCGCTGTTCTTCTTGGGTGATTCCCTGTTTCGGGCAGGAGATCACCTGGGTGCCCGTACGCGCTTTCGCCTAATTATCGACCGAGCGAGCGAAAACGCTTTCCGACCGTACGTGCAGCGTGCCCTGGGTCGGTTGATCGAGATCGCCATCCACATCCGGGACTTCGACGGCGTGGACACCTACTTCGCTCACCTCGCCCAGCTCCCGCCCTCGGAGGTGGAGGCTGCCACCGCCTACTACCGCGCCAAGTATCTCTACAACGTGGCGGTTCCCCTGCATCACGACGAGGGGCAGGTCGGTGCCGGGCTGGATCCGGAGCAGCTGGAGCGAGCGCGCGTGGCGTTCGAGGCGGTTTCCGCACGCAGCCCCTACTACAGTCAAGCGCGCTACTTCATCGGTGTCATCCACACGCTCCGTAGACAGTATCCGGAGGCGATTCAAGCCTTTCAGCGTGTGCGCGCAGCTGAGGTCACAACCGAGGAGCAACGGGAAGTCGCGGAGCTCACCGAGCTAGCGCTCGGACGTCTCTACTACGAAGCGGACCAACTCGAAGAGGCCGTCCAGGCCTACCAGTCAGTGCCTCGCACGTCGGCTCACTTCGAGTCGGCGCTCTACGAGATAGCCTGGGTGTTCCTCCGTATGGGAGACAGCACCCGCGCAGAGCAGGCCCTCGAGGTGCTGTCGATCGCCTCGCCAGATAGCAAGATGATCCCGGATGCCCAGTTGTTGCGGGGTAACCTGCTGCTCCGGGGTGGCCGGTTTGAGACCTCGGTCGAGGTGTTCAAGAGCGTGAGCGCGGAGTTCGAGCCGCTTCGCGAACAGTTGAAGATGCTGGTCGCACGACACGAGGATCCCGAGCGCTACTTCCGCAAACTCGTGCACGACAATTTGTCGGCCTTCGACGCCAACGCATTCCTCCCACCAGCGGCGAAGCAGTGGGCCCAGATGGGCAGCGACATGGAGCGCGCGATGGCGACGCTCTCCGACCTGTCCCAGGCCCAGCAACTCGTTCGGGAGACCGAGGAGATCGTCCACCGCCTCTCAGGAGCGCTCGCGTCCGACAACCGCGTGAATATCTTCTCCGACCTGAGAATGCACCGGGAGCGCACCATCGGTTTGCGC
Source organism: Myxococcales bacterium (assembly GCA_028817905.1). Taxonomy (GTDB): domain Bacteria; phylum Myxococcota_A; class Polyangia; order Polyangiales; family JAFGIB01; genus JAPPOR01. Next base: position 8,137 of record JAPPOR010000752.1, on the reverse strand, counting down.
AACCGGTTGGCCCGCGTGCGCCAGGAGTTGATCGCGATCGACGAAAAGTCCTTGAAGCGATTTGGCAACGCCGAGCTTTCCGCATTGCGCAAGCGGCGCCGGGAGCTGGAGAGGGAGTTGGGGGGGATGCCAACAACCGCCAACGACTTCCAGAACCGAAACGACACCATGGACCGCGGCTTCCGAGGCTACCTCAAGCAACTGAACAAGCTCGAGGTAGCGCTCATGGGCATGGAAGCGAAGATCGTCGCCACGGATCGCTTCATTGCGGATGCGTTCTCCGACCCACAGCAGGCCGCCGGTGTCGCCGCATTTCGCCAGGAACTCGAAACCCACCGGGACGCCATCGACGGCTACCGCGAGCAGATCCGCAAGCTGGAAATGGACGTCGAGGCCGGCAGGATCCGAGTGGGAGTTGGGGATCAGCGCTTTCGGCGCGACGACAAGTTGCGGCAGGAGCATCGCAAGCTGGTCGCCAAGGAGCGGAGCCTGCTCGTGGGCCTCGGTGGGCGAAGTAGTGGTCAAGTAGACACACTCTTCCGCCGGATCGATCGCGTCGAGGTCGCGCTGGATGGCCACGACACGCGCGTGGATCAGGTCGTGTCGGAGCGGGTCCAGCAGATGGAGGCGGTCGTCGGCGAAGAAAGCGTCAAGCTCGATGGATATCGAGCACGGATGGCCGCACTCGAGGACACGACCGAGGAGGTCGTGGGAGGCATCGCATACGCGAACTTCAAACAGGTAAGCGATCAGTTCTATGATCTGGTCCTGCGCGCAGACGTGGGTTTGATCGACGTGGCCTGGTCGGTCCGAGAAGAGCACCGGATGCGACTGGAGCTGCTCATGCGAGAGCGCACCCGGGCCCTCCAAGCCATCGACGCCGAATACTCCGAGATCATGGACCGCGAACCCGGAGGCGCGAGATGACCATCGGAGCAAAGGGGCCCGAGCGTCGTCCGTGCGTTTCGGGCCCTGTCATGGCAGGGACGGTCGCAGCCATCGTGCTAGCGTCTCCTTCCCCATGGCGAGCGACCGCCCAGCAGGAGGTGGCCAGTCGGGTGCCGTGGCCGTCGGCGCACGGCGGCAATCCACCCCCGCCGCCCGCGTTCCTGGACACAACCGACCGGCGCATTCGGGACGACCGACCACCACCGACTCCGGAAAAAGTGGCTGCACTCAAGCAGCTGGAAAGCGAGGTCGCGCGCTTCACCAAAATCGGTGGCTCCTATCACGACACCGTGCTGTCTCTCGTGCACCGCGAGTATGTCCGCCAGCGCCTCGAGAAGCAGCAGCGCTTTGGCGAGCAGATCTCCATCGAAGAAGCGGCAGAAGACAAGGCGCGACTGTCTGCGATCGAAGAGTTCGAGCGCTTCGTGGGGCGCTACCCGGATGATCCTCAGTACACGCCCGATGCGATGTTCCGCCTGGGGGAGTTGTACTTCGAGCGCGATACGATTCAGCAGCAGGTCGAGATGGAAGCGTACCTGGAGGAGCGCGACCGCTTGATGGACCTGGATCAGCCCACGGATCACCTCGTGGAGCCGGCCAAGAATTTCGCGGCCACGATCGGCGTGTATCGGCGGCTCATCCAGATGTTTCCAGAATACCAGCGGTTGGACGGCGCCTACTACCTGATCGGCTATTGCCTCAATGAAATGGCCCAGCCAGAAGAGGCGCGCCTGGCCTGGCTGAACCTGGTTTGTGGCAACCACTTCACCTATCGGGGCGAGGCGCTGGTTGCGGAGGGAGATGAACCAGCGGACGACGTCGATGCTTCCAGGCACCCCGCTCTTACGCTGGACGGCACGCCGGACCCGCCACCCACGGATTTCGAAGATCCCTACGGGTCGTGTGAACCCGCGATCAAAGATTCCAAGTTCTTTGCCGAGACGTGGCTTCGCATCGGCGAGTATCACTTTGACCTCGACTTCTCGGAGCATGGACTGAGCAAGGCGATCAGCGCCTACCGCAAGGTCCTGACGCGGCCCGAGGACCGCAACTATAACCTCGCGCTGTACAAGGTTGCGTGGGCATACTATCGCGCGAGCCGCTACCCGGAGGCCATGGAGCACTTCTGGAAGCTGGTGCAATGGTCCGACGACGAGCTCAAGCGCACCGGCAAGCAGGGCTCTGAGCTGCGTGAAGAAGCGATCCAGTACCTGGGCATTGGGTTCGCATACGACGACTGGAACGAGAACCAAATCTCGGATCCGGATGAGGGCCTGCCGCGCGGGATCGAGCGCCTGCAGAGCGAGAAACTGATGCCGCAGGGCCGACCCTGGACGAGCGACGTCTACTTCCGCCTTGGGACTATCTACTTCGACGAGGCCAAATACCCACAAGCCATCGAAGTGTGGAAACTGGCGCTGAGCCGGTGGCCGCTCCACAAGGATGCGCCCGAAGTCCAGAACATGATCGCGCGGGCACACACGCGCCACAATCAAACCGAGGCCGCGATCGACGCGCGCCGAAAGCTCGGTGACTATGCCGCCGGTAGCCAATGGTGGGAGGCCAACCAGGATCACCCCATCGAGCAGCGTCAGGCCGCCCAGCTTGCTGAAGACGCCCTCATCAACACCGCCATCAACGTGCACCAACAGGCTCAGCGCACGCGACGGGCGTGCGTGGAAGCGCAGGACCTGGCGCTTTGCGCCGCGGCGCAAGGGATGTACGGTGAAGCGGCAAAGGCCTACCGGTCATACATCAAGGGCTATCCGAACAACCCTCAGGCGTACGAACTACGCTTCAACCTAGCCGACGCCCTGTACTGGTCCGAGAACTACGAAGAAGCCGCACGCGAGTACGCGGAAGTGCGTGACTCAAACCTGGATGATCAATACCTGTCCATCGCTGCACGTTTGGTCGTCGAGTCGGTCAAGCGCCTCGTCGACCAGCAGGTGGAAGCGGGCGCGCTGGAGATCCGGACGGAACCCCCCACGCCCCAAGGCAGCCCGCCCCGCGTGGTACCGCTGGAGATGCCACAACTTCTTCAACGCTTGGCGCGCGCGCGCGAACTCTACTTGGCGCGGGTCGATGAGGCCCACGACACTGAAAAGGTCCGTGCGTCGTACACGTACAACAACACCTTGCTGCTCTACGTCTACGGGTACTGGGACATCGCACGCGAGCGTTTCTACGACATTTACGCGACACGCTGTTTGGGCGAGCTAGCAGACGAAACAGGCCAGGTTGCGTGGCTCAACTTGCGCAACATCGCCGTCTCGCTCAACCAGACCGGCGAGGTGCGCCGGCTCGGGGCAGACCTCAATCAACGGGCATGCACATTCGAGACTGGCGGCACAGGGACCGCCGTCGCCGCTCTCGACTGCAACAAGCCAGAGAACCGCGAGAAGCCTATGTGCATCGCGGGTGCCGACCTCACCAATCTGCGCTATCGGGACGCGGTCGACATCTTCTCGCGGGCCCAGCAGGCCAAGGGCGAGGAACAGCGCCTGCTCTACGAACAAGCAGCCACCGAGTTGGTAGAGGCGGTCAACGACGAGCCAGACCATCCACAGGCGCCTCTGGCCTTGGAGAAGGCAGCGATCGCACTCGAGCGAACGAGCCGCTTCGAATCCGCCGGGCGGCTGTACCAGCGGATTATCGACGAAGTCGGCCCTCGCAGGTCCGATTCGCCCGAGGAGCAGGCTTCCCTGGACATGATCCTGGCAAACTCGTACTTCCGCCTCGCCTACAACGCCAATCGCTTCTTCGACTTCGATCGAGCAGTTGAGAACTATCGCACCCTCGCGGACTCCAAGCGGTTCGCCAGCAAGGACGACGCGCGCTTAGTCGAGTGGCGCGAGGGGGCACTCATCAATGCGGCGAAGATACTGGAGTACCAGCAGCAGTATCGGCGCGCTGCCGAATACTACCAGCGCGCTGCGGCAACGCTGAAGGATCCAGCCGAGCAGCGGGCAGCGCGCTATCGGGTCGCGGAGATGGCGTACAACCTGCAACAATGGTCGCGAACCATCCGCGAGATGCGTGACTTCATCGCACGCTACCGGAGTGACAAGGGCGCCGGCGAGCTCGTCGTGCAGGCCCACTGGCGGATCGCAGAAGCGCGCAAGGCGCTCAAACAAGCACAAAAGGACCGCGACAGTGCTCTGTCCGCAGTCGCCACGGCGTTTGCAAACTCTGGCCAGGAGGCCGGTTCCTATGCCGCTGAATACGCGGCCAATGCAAGGTTCCAGCTGGTAGACAAGGGCTCGAAGGCGTTCGAAAAGTTCGGCATCAAGCCTGGTCGTCCCGCCACGCTAAAGGCATACGTCGAGACAGTGAAGAAACAGATCGAAGCGGGGGCGGTGGAAGCCAAGCGTCGAGCTGAGGCCTACAACGTCATTCCCTCCTATCGACGACCCGTATGGACGATCGGCGCTTTCGTGCGCCAAGGGCGCATCTACGAGATCCTGGCGCGGGCCGTGTTGAATACGCCTTTCGTCGTGCCGAGGGACCTGCAGAAGAAGATGAAGGGCCTGCCTGACTACGCCAAGGACGACATCAAGATCCAGGTCGAAGACGCAATTCGCCAGCTGCTCGACCAGCAGGTGCGTCCGATCGAGTGCCTTGCGGTGGCGCGCTACGCGTTGGCCTCGCGCGCGGCCCGGGCCGGCAACATCGACAACGAGTACACGCAAGAGGCATCCGATCGCATCAACGCCTATGGTGACGAGCGCATCGCGGAATGCGTCGCACAGGCAGCCCAGCAGGATACGTCGTTCGAGGCTTATCGCCCGGGCGAGTTTGCGCGCGCACCAAGGGGCCTGAACCTGGACATCGAGCCGGATGTCGCACCTCCGCCCTTATCTGGAGGCACACGCTAATGACTCGTCCGACTCTCCTTGTGTCGATGCTGCTGCTAGGCTCGCTTCTTGCTGCTTGTGGTGGAGAGACCGAAACGGGCTCCTCGCTCGCCACCAGTGGCGGCGAAGATGAAGCAGACGGGATGGCCAAGGCGGTGCCCGTCGAGCCGGCACCGCCACGGGCAGCGACCGAGTCGGGTGTGACGATTCTGCAACCCGATATCGATGCGGTCGAACTGTCGCCAGACAAGGGGCCACCGCCGCCACCGGATCCGAATGCTCCGAGCAAGTGGGGCGCACCGGACGCCGAGGCCGGCAAGCCACTCCCCAAGCGTCGCACCATGAAGGGCAGCGCGGTCAATCCGTACAAGCAGGGCCTTGCCCAGTCACGCTCGGGCAATGATGCCGCGGCCAAGGCGGCCTTCGAACAGGCACTCAAGGCAGACCCTCGTGCTTTCGAGGCGGCCTACAACCTGGGCGTGCTTGCGGACCGGGCAGGCCAGACCAATCAGGCCCTTGCCTACTACCGCAAGGCGCTCTCGATCCAGCCGGACTACGAGCGGGCTGCTGAAGGGATTGTGCGGCTTCATCTGCGTCGAAGGGATGTGAACTCAGCGTTGCGGGCGGTCGAGCCACTTGCCAAGCGTTGGGTGCGGAACCTCCACATTCAGGCGATCTACGCGGAGGTGTTGGTCACGGCTGACCGCCTGGACCAGGCCGAGGAGGTCGCGCGAAAGGCGCTGCGGCGCGACGAGCGTTCGGTTCCCGCGATGCTCGCCCTGGCTCGGTCGAGTCTCAAGCGCGGGCGCAAGGAACTTGCCTCATCGATCATCGAGCAGGCCAAGGTAGTCGACGAAAACCACCCAGAGATTCACTTCCTACTCGGGCAAGCCTACCAGGAGAAGGGTCGACTCGCGGAAGCACTGACGGCCTATCGCAAAGCGATCGAACTACGGCCAGAGTACGCCGAGGCGCGCATGGCACTCGGTATCCAGTACATGGCGGGTGGCAACTACGAGCAGGCGGTGCAGCAGTTCGAAGTCGCCGTCCGTCTCGTTCCGATGATGCTTGAGGCCCACCTCAATCTCGGCGACGCCTACCGGGCCAAGAAGCGCTGGCAGGATGCGAAGCGCCAGTTCGACCAGGCCTTGCGCATGCGGGATGACCTGCCCGAGGCGCACTTCAATCTTGGCCTGTTGTTCATGGCCGCTGGTGGCGATTTCCCACAGATGGATCGCCTCGCTGCTTTGCAGCGCTCCATCCTGGAGTTCAACAACTATCGCGGCAAGATGGGGCCGCGCCTTCGCAGCAACGACCCGAGCGAGGCGTATCTGGCGGACCTCACGCGCCAAGTGGAGCGCGAACACAAGCGCATGGAGCGCGAAAAGCGGGCCAAAGAACGGGCGGCCCGAGCCAAGGCGATGGAGAAGGACGGAGACGAGTGATGGGGGACAGGAAATGGCTCACGCCGGTTGTGCTGATCGCCTTTGCGATGGTGTTCGCACCAGCGGCCAACGCGCAGCGCAAGAAACGCGAACCCAAGGTGATTCAACTCGAGGAGATCAAGATCGAGGGCCGCGTTCAGAAGCCGAACGCGTTCTACATCCTCAACCGGTCCAACATTGGCTACGAAGTCATGGATCTCAGGACGAGCTTCCTGCCCGCGGTCGTGAAGTCGGTGCAGGAGGAGCCTTTTTGACTAGGTGACAGGTTTTCACGGCTTCCAGGTCGCGATCGCTGCCATCGCCGTGGCCATCGCTTGGTCGAGGGTGCGGGCCTTGTCCTTTCGCGCCAACCTGGATGCGGACGCATTTTTGAAGCGCCTTCGAGAGCTTGTCGCCGCGGACATCGAGCGTGCTCGAACGCTGTGCGAGCGGGCCATGCCGGCCTGGGTGGCCCGCATGGCGGTCGCCGAGATCGCCGCACAGGCGGCTGAGGCCGACAGCATCCGAGACAGCGCGGTCGCCGAGCTCGTGGACGATCTGCGACAAGAGGCGGGACGGGGCATCCAGGCGCTTGTCACCATCGGCAGAGCCGCCTCGCCCCTGGCATTCGTGGGCGTCATGCTCGAACTCGGGATGGCGTTCCAGGGCGATCACGGGCTCGCGGGGCTGCAGCGGGGGCTCGTTGAGCAGATTGCTATGCAGAACGCTGTGGTCGGGGTGGCGCTCGGATTGACGACGTCCACCTGCTGTTTCATGGCTGCGGGTAGCCTCCGCTCGGAGGCGCGCAGGCGTCTGCGCGAGGTGGCCCGCGTAAGCGATGTGTTCGGTTGTTCCGGCGATCGGGGATGACCCCGGCGGCGTAATCGTTACGTGAGCTCAAGCACTTGTTACGTCACTGTCTCAATGTTTCGTGCGGAAACGTAGGTCTGCGGAATCGCTGGAAGAAGCTGGACCCGTTGGGATGGCGGGTGTACTGTTATCGCACGAGAGATTGTCGTTGTTGCGAGAACTTCCCACGGCTCCGGAGCCCGGATCGCACGCCTTCGGCAGGCCGGTGGGTTGAACCCGAAACGGTCGCTTCCAAACGGAGACCGCAGCCTGTGGCCGAGAGAATCGAACGATGAACGCAAAGCAGACGACGCAAAAGGGTGGTGGTCGTCCGGGTGCGATGACCATGGCCATGCAGGCCGTGCAGGTGAAGCCTTCGGGCCCGAAAGTGCTGCGCATCGGCTTGATCCAAAACGGCAAGATCGTCGAGGAGCGGATCATCCGGAAGCGCGAGACCGTGACGGTCGGCAGCTCCGAGAAAAACCACTTCGTCATTCACACCGACGGAATGCCCAACCGCTTCGAGCTCTTTCAGCTGGTGGGCAACGACTACATCCTAAACTACACGAAAGCGATGAGCGGTCGTGTGGGGCTGCCGGGCGGCGTTCAGGACCTCACGCAAATGCGCGAGAGCGGGGCTGCGCGGGACGCCGGGGATCACTACCAGGTAAAGATCAGTGACAGCTCGCGCGGCAAGGTGGTGATCGGACCGATCACGCTCCTGTTCCAGTTCGTGCTGCCACCACCCGTTCAGCCGCGCCCGCAACTGCCTGCTGCAGCGAAGGCCGGCCTCGTGCGGAGCATCGACTGGCTGTTCACCGCCTTTGTCGTATTCACGTTCATGAGCATGTTCGGCTTCCTGGTCTACCTGGAAAACGCCGACTGGCCGATCGAGGAAGGGATCGCGCAGGTGCCCGACGAGGTGGCCCGGCTAATCTTTGAGGAGCCGCCACCGCCGCCCGAACCTGAGCCAGAGCCGACCGACGCGGAGCCAGAGGACGGGGAGCCGGAGGCCGAGCCCGAGAAGAAGGACTCGAAGCCAGCTCCCAAGAAGGAGCC
>JAPPOR010000455.1 GCA_028817905.1 Myxococcales bacterium | reverse complement strand
TGCCCCCCAAGTCGGACAAGCGCCCTTTCCCCCGGCGCGGCAATGCTGCGCTATGTATACCCACCCCCCCTTTTCCGCAGGTCGCGCCGCTTCGCTCCGCTCCAATTGCAGACCGCAACCGGCTCGCGGGGCGGGCGCCTTGCGGGTTTGCGCCTCATCAATGGCCTTGCCAGGGACGGGCAAACCCGGCGCCGAAGACGAGGCCCCGCTGTGGTCGTTGCGCCTGGCGCGATGCCGCCTGCCGGGACAGAAGACCCACGCACACGCACCACGCGGCGCGCGCTTTTGCTGCCCAGCATCACGAATGCTAAACACCAGAGGTGAAGCACATCGGTACCGCCTGCCTGGGACTCGCCGCAGTCCTGGGGCTCGGCTGCGAAGACGACAATCAACACGGGCTCTTGCGCGCAGAGCACATCGGCGCCCTGCCCGACATTCCTGCTCCGCGCGAGCCGCTCGAGCTCTCGGCCCAGGCCGAGTGCGGCTCGACCGACCACGAGGCTGGCGAAGGGCTCTATCGGTATCCCTACCTGCAACAACTCGGCACGACCCGGGCGCAGGTGCTCTGGACAGCCGCCGAGGCCACCCCGTACACAGTGGAGATCACCACGCCCGAGGGGGACGCCGTCGCGAAGGTCCCTTCGGCGGTCGACTACGCGGCGCGGCCGGGTGACGCCTTCCAGCACGTTGCCGAGCTCGAACACCTCGAACCCAACCGGCAATACTGCTACCGGCTGCTCTCACCTGACGGCGAGGCGGTGACCGACCGACTCGGGCTCACGACTGCGCCAGACGGAAACGAACCGATGGCTTTCGTGGCCTTTGGCGACTCGGGATACGGTGGTTTCGATCAGGCCAACGTGTTCGCCAGGATGCTGGAGCGCCCGTTCGACCTGGCCGTGCACACCGGTGACGTCGCCTACGACGCTGGCACCCTGGCGCAGTTCGAGCGCCACGTCTTTCAGGTCTACAGGCCCATGCTTGCCTCGGTCCCGATGTTTCCAATCGCGGGCAACCATGACTACAAGACCGCCGGTGGGGCGCCCTTCCGAGAAGTCTTTTCGTTGCCGGACAACGGTACCCCCGAAGGGGTCGAACAGTACTACTCCTTTGACTGGGGCCCGGTGCACTTTGTCGGCTTGGACAGTGAGGTGATGGGTACCGCGCAAGCAGACTGGTTGGACGACGACCTCGCACAAACGGACAAGCCGTGGAAGCTGGTCTTCACGCACCAACCCGCCTACTCGTCAGGTAAACACGGTTCCAATCAGGCCTTTCGCGACCTGTTCGGGGGCATCCTTGAGCGCCGTGGCGTTCAGCTGGTGTTGGCAGGGCACGACCATCACTACGAGCGCTCAAAGCCGATCAACGGTGTCACGTACGTCGTAACCGGCGGCGGCGGACGTGGGACCCGCGACACCGGCGCGTCGTCGTTCACCGCATTCAGTATCGAGGTACTGCACTTTGTCTACGTGACCGTGAACAGCAGCGAGCTCCGTCTGTACGCCATCGATGGGACGGGCCAGGAGTTCGACTTCGCAAAGTTGACCCGCTAGCCCGCATCCATCACCAGTCTCACCCGCTCCACTGCAGCCATTCGGGGCGAAGGATCAACACAGCACCGAGGGCGGCCATGACGCCGCCGCTCACAAGCTTGAGGACGCGCCCACCCTGCTCCTGAAGCTTTCGCTGGCTGAGGGTCACGACCGCGACCGTAAGCAGCGCGGCGTCGTCGAGCATGTAGACCGCGTTGTACAGGGCAAGATATGCGTAGCGTAGAGCTGGCGAGACCTCCTGGGCAGTCAGGATCTGGGTGTAGAGCGCCGGCAAACCCGCGGTGCACAGCAACTCGACCACGTTCACCATCGTGGCCAGAATTGTCACAGCCACCAACGCCCCAGCGACGTTTTCGGCCTGAAGTACGCCCCGGACGCGCCGGTAGATACCCCGCTTGGATGCTTCGGGGATGCTGAGCGACAACCCCCGCTTGAACGCGAAGAAGTCCTTGACGTGCACGCTGCCCATCGCAATCGCAAGCACGCCCAGGATAACCTGCAGAGCGCGCGAGACCCCGACGAGCACAAAGAAGTTCAACCAGGCAGCCATGAAAGCGAAGTAGACGAGGCCGCTTACCGCCACGAACGTGCCTCCGATCAGCGCCATGCGCGCCCGGCTCTTGAGATGGACCAGCATCGACAACACAAACAACAGGACCCACATGGCGCACGGGTTGAAGCCGTCCACAGCCGCGATCGCGAGCGTGAACATCGGTAGGCCCAGCGCCTTGACGTCGACGTCGCCGAACACCGGCAGCCGCACCATCCGACGCGGCGCCGCGGCTTGGGCGTCCACTCCAGCTTCGGGGTCTGAAGCGGCCCCGCCGAGCAAAGCCTCGATTGCTCGACCGGTGGTGGCTTCGTCCGCGAAACCGATCAAGAGCTGGCCTCGAACGTAGATGGCAGGCACCGCTGCCTGGCCCGCGCCCGAGGCCTCCACCAGCGCGTGCAGGCGGGCGAGGGCCGCCGGATCGGCGGCCACATCGCGTCGTTCCAGAATGACCCCGGGTTGGCGCACCATAACTTCGCGCAGGAAGCGCTCGGCGCGCGCGCAGTGGGGACACCCGGCACGGGTATACAGCTCGATCACGACCGGTGACGTGTCTGCTTTCCGGAGGGGCTCTGCGGCGCCTGGCTGTGCGAGCACGAGCGCTATACCGGCGAGCGTGGTGACCGACAGCGGCCACCGCGCCCTCGCCGCCCAATCATTGTCCTTCGGTGCGAGGATTGCTGCGTCCGTCTTGCGCAATGAGAACCTCACCCCACTGGGCTTTCGGCACTCACTGTATTTGGCGACCGAGGCGAAAGCGCTGTGAAGTCGAACCGCAAAGTTGGCGGATATCCGGGCTCGCTACTCGAACCAGGCTTGCCGCTCCGCCCCCCAGGGGTCGTCGCTGACCTCGCAGTGGTCGCGATCGAAGATCATCGTCGAGCGGGCCTGCAGGTCGTAGGCTGGCCAGGGTGGCAGACCGTCGTGGTTGGGATCTCCGCCGCGAGCGAAGGCGAGCCAGGCATCGCTCATGCGATCGGCAAGCTGCTGGCGGCTCGGGGACGGGCGCATCTCGGACTTGCCGACGTTGTCAAACATGAAGGGCAGCTCGAAGCCATGCGCGCTGCGCAGCGGCCCTGCCGCCCAGCAGAATAGATACATCCAGACGGGCGCGGCTCCCGGTCCGCCGAGCTTCTTCTCCGCGAGCTTGATCGAGGGGATGCGCATGGTGGCATCGCTGTTGATCGCCAGCAGCAGGTCGATCGCCGGGGCGTCCGGGCGGCTCTTCTTGTACGCCGCCAGCAGCGGGGCGGCGCGCTTCCCCAGGTTGGCGAGCCGCGCCGGTAGTTCATCGTGGCTCATCCGAGATGGGTCGGTCAGGGCCGGCTCCGCGCCCAACCACATGGATGCTTCGTCGAAGTTGGTGCCGATCAGCAGCGGAACATCTGCTGCATGTCCCCGGCTGAGGGCGTGGGCAGGGTGGTGCAAGATGAATTCGCCATCGAGCACCGGAGAAAAGCCCATGCGGGTTGAGCCGCCCGAGCCGGCACCCATTCCAGGGCTCGCGTCGATGAGTTGCTTGACGGGCAGCGCGCGCAGCGCCTTCAGTGCGTTGCCATCAGCAGCGATGCCGAGACGCTCCAGGTACGCTCGAGTGGCCTGGTCGGCCTGCTCAGGGCTCAACACGTAGCGCGCAGCGCCGCTTTGGATCGCGGCCCGATGAAACAGCCCCTTGGCGACGGGCATGCCCAGCAGGGTAGAGACCTTGGCGCCACCGCCGGACTCGCCGAAGATCATAACGTTCCCGGGATCGCCACCGAAAGCCTCGATGTTGTCGCGCACCCAGTACAACGACGCGACCAGATCCTGCATGCCCACGGTGCCCGAGGTGGCCACCTCCGCGCCACCCAGGGAGGCGAGGTGCAGATACCCCAGCGGCCCCAGTCTGTGGTTGACCGTGACCACCACGACATCGCCCCGTCGTGCGAGCCTCTCACCATCGTACACGGGCCACGAACCCGACCCGATAGCGTAGCCCCCACCGTGAAACCATACCATGACGGGGCGTCGGCGCTGATCGCCACCCGGAGTCCATACGTTCAGACGCAGGCAGTCCTCGTCCTCCTCGGCTTCATGGCTCCAGCCGGCCGGTCGCTGCTCCGGCTGCGGACACGATGGCCCTAGACAGCTCGCGTCGTACACGTCGTCCCAGTGCTCAAGCGCCGCCGGGGGTGCGAAGCGCCGTTGCCCCGTGGGCGGTTCTGCGTAGCGCAGCCCCTTGAAAGCGAGGATGCCGTCGTGCTCGATGCCGCGTACGTCTCCGGCGCGCGTGGATATGATCGGGTCGGCCATGGGAAATTCTCCTGGAGGGACAATCGCCGTCGGCCCCCAGATGGTCAACCCCGGATGGTCAACCCCGGATGGTCAACCCCAGATGGTCAACCCGGAGAGACTGCCGGACGGATCGGGCAGGCGCTGCTCTTCAGGCCACCCGGGCCGACCCGCCTGGCGACACCAACGGGGAACCGCGCGAAGGGCACGCACGCGACCCGCGCGACCTGGAAGCCAAACCGGGCTAGCCCGCATCCATCACCAAGGCACGTGATGATCGTACAAGGAGGGTATACTCGCCGTGTTTTCGACCAAGGCGAAAGCACTGCGGAGTCGAGCAGTTGTGCCAGGGCGCGTGATTTGGTGATGGATGCGGGCTAGGTTCCCGCGGGTGCTCGTAGCGATCCTCGCCTATGTTGCGCTTCAGCTCGTCATCGGGCTGGTCGTGTCCAGGCGCGTCAAGAGTGAAGGGGACTATCTGCTGGCGGGACGCCGCCTTGGCTACCCGCTGACGATCTTTTCTGTGTTCGCAACCTGGTTCGGTGCGGAGACGTGCATCGGTTCCGCAGGGGCGGCCTATCGCGGCGGGCTCTCGGGCGCGACCGCGGACCCCTTCGGCTACTCCCTGTGCCTATTGCTAATGGGCCTTTTGTTTGCGGTGCCCTTGTGGCGGCGCGGCCTCGCGACCTTCGCCGATTTGTTCGCCGAGCGCTACGGAGCCCGGGCGGAACGCATAAGCGTGTTGATCGTGGCACCCACGTCACTCATGTGGGCAGCCGCACAAGTCAGGGCCTTCGGACAGGTCCTGGGCGCTTCCTCCACCCTGAATACGGAGGTGGCGATCGCGGTCGCCGCCGGGTTTGTGATCGCCTACACCACCGCCGGAGGGATGCTCGCGGACGCGGTCACCGATCTCGTGCAGGGGCTGGTGCTCGTCGCTGGGCTTGTCACGGTCATGGTGTTGTTCTTCATGCGAAACCAAGCCCCCTTTCTTGCATCATCACGCCGGGGTACGGGCGTGGTGACGC
>JAPPOR010000131.1 GCA_028817905.1 Myxococcales bacterium | reverse complement strand
CCGCTTGAGCGCGACGCTTTGGTCAGCGACGTAATCGTGGCATCGATAGACTTCGCCCATGCCCCCCCGCCCCAGGACCCCATCGACGCGATAGCGATCGCCCAATGCGGGGTAGACCGGCTGGGGCGATGCGCTGGGAGGGGCGTGTCCGTTCATGGCGATAGGCAATTCTAGTAGCCGCCGTCGACGCTTGTCGATGTCTGACCGCAACCCCCGTCGCCCGATACGCGCGCACAGCCGAGCGTGCAGCGCAAGGAGTAGTCGAGTGCTCGACCGCCCCACACATCACGCGCAGTGGGTGCTCTGTCACTTCGATAAGGAACTCAGCATGGGCTACAGTAATGCACTCCGCTTTCTCGCGTCTTGATGAGCGACCAATCCAGACGGCACGGACTCGACCCGTCCTCGATCGACTACCGTACGGGCGCCGGTGACGGACTGGGCGCTCACGTGGGGTATGCCGATCTGGAGGCGCTCTTCGATATGCATTTCGACGAGATTCGCAGAGCAGAGGTCGGCGTCCCCCAGCTCGGACTGCTTGTGCTCGCCTACGATGTGGGCACCGCCGCGCTTGCGAGCCGCCACTGGATCAAGGGTAGGCACGAGGCGATTGACAGCATGGTTGTGGGGCGACATCGCAAGTGCGACTTAGCGCTCGGCGACGACCCCGCGATCTCCCTGCGCCACCTGCTCTTGATGACGCACCCACACAGGCCGGGTGCAAAGCAGCTGAGCTTTCGCGCGATGGACCTGCGAACGTCGCTTGGCTTCAGCGATTGTTTCAGCAACCGCCTCGAGGGGCTGGTCAGTGATGGCCCAGCGATGCTGAGCCTGGGCCGCTATGCTCTCTTGCTGCTACCCACGGGGGTACGCCCCGTAGCAGAGTCACGGCGCGAAGCGTGGAACCAGATCGCCGACCCCGTGTACCTCGAACAACACACCCAGATGGTGGCTGCAGCGGAGCGCGGAGCGGCCGGTCGTGGCGGTGCCGAGGCGAGGGACGGGGGGCTCTCGTGCTCGGACGCGGATGCGGCGCGGACGGCGTTCACCATCGTGGACGGTCCGCAGCGCGCGGGCGCTAGGTTGCTCGATCGAAGCGAGGCTCTGTTCGGCACGCTTGCTGTGTCGGCCCACGACCGATCCGAGCAACCCCTGATCGGACGCCGCGCGGCGTCGCGCGGGATTTTGCTGGGCTCCTACGATCGCTGTGACGACGCCTGCCTGGCCCACGTCGCCAACGTCGGGATCTCCCGCGTCCACGTGGTGGTCTTTCTGCACGAAGACAACCTGTACGCGATCGACGCTGCAAGCACCAACGGCTGTTTCGCGCGGCGACAGGGTCGTCGAGTCAAGCTTCGCATCGCGAAGCTGTCGCCGTTGTTCGAGCTGCTGCTAGCCGATGACCGGGCTCGTCTGCGCTGGGATCCAGAGTAGCGGCCGACACGGTCGCGGTCCGCTCGAGGTCGAGCCCGGGTCACCGCGTGCCGAGTCACACAGTCCCGTGAGTGCATCGGCTGCGCGAAGCAGGGCCATTTCGACTCGGGCACGAATTGCATGACCGACTCAGTCGAGCGGTTGATTGCCGAGGTCTACGCCGCCTACGAACGCGGACCAAAGTCCCGGGAACGGCTTCGACTCGTCGACCAGGCCATTCCAAGGCAAGTGATCTCCAAACTCGAGCCTAATCGTGCCCTTGAGACTGCGGACCGCCTTTGAAAGGTACTCAGCGGGAATCTTCAGCGCCCTTCCACTCCTCGGCGGCAAGAACGCTTGGCTCGACGTGGTCCCTAGCGGAATCGGCGTCAAGTTGATGAAGTCGGGCCACAAAAACTCGTCGCTCTCTGTGCACTGCCCTGTGTACGTGGCTTTGAGATCGACGGTGCCGTTCGCGCGCGCGGTTGCTGTCCAGTCGTTCCCCTGCTGGTCCAGCGAGACTTCGCCCATGTACTTCGGAAAACCGAGCGCGCGGCCACCCGCTGTCGCTGCCAGGTTGTCGAGGTCCATCGACAACACGTACTTGCCCGACTCGCCCTTGTATGTGACGGGGAGTAAGATCGCTGCTTCATGGTACGGACCCACACCACTGATCTCGAAGTCGATCGTGTAGAAGCAGACCTGCGGGTCCGCCGGCATGGCGAACTTGTCTGGAAGCATTCTACGGTAAAGCGCCAAGTCGGCAGCCGGAGCGCAGCCAAACAAGCCGTGAAATTTTTGGTAGAAGCCGGAGCCGTAGGGCTGCTGGTCTGCAAGTGGATCGCGATCGCAGTCGGGACCGAGAGCGGCTGTGGTCGAGGGAGTACCGGAACCGTTGTTGCCAGCTGTCGGCAAGCCGGTTCTTGCGGCGCCACTCATAGCCGCTGAGCCGCTGGCTCCCTGATCACCCGAGTTGCCGCCTGATTGGTTCGCACTCGCAGTGTTGCCAGCTGTAGGCCCCGAGCCTGCCGATGCGCCATTGCCCGAAGCGGGCGTTCCTGGTTCCACTCCACTCGCCCCTGCCGCGTCCAAGTCTTCTGCTCCGGATCCTAAGGGTCCAGCGGTCAGCTGGCCTTCAGAGCTTCCACTCGCTTGCGCGGGGGTGTTCCCCGACGCGGCGGCCGCGGCGTTCGGGCCGGAACGTTCGTCGCGGCATGCACCGAGCATGAGCAACAGCCCGACAAGTGCGACAGCGCCTGCTGCGGCAGCGCACCGCGCTGCGAGCGCGCGCTGAAGCGGTCTATGGTTCATAGCAATCTCCTACGCACCTGAGAAGAGAATCATAGTGATCTTCGCAGCGCTGGTAGTTACCGCCTCCAGCAGTTGATTGACCAGCGTCGTCATGCCGTGCGAATCCGGTCTCTGCGGCGCTGGGTACCCGAGGCCGAGCAGGTCAGCGCCCAGGTCCAGCGCCCGGACGCCACGCTGGAGCTGCGCGTCAGGGTGCGGGAATCGGGGCGTTCTTCGGCCACCGGCAGCGTGGAAGAGTTGTCGCTGACGCTATCCGCGCAGCATCAGAACGCATCGTGCGGGGCTCCATCGAGCGAGACCTCTTTGTGCCTTGACCCTCACGCGACGGGCGGCCGTACGTCAGTGGCTTTCGTTCGCGTCCCTCGTACGCGCCGCCCAGCTGGCGCGCGCTCGGCGAGCTGATCGCTGATGAGGGCCCCTTGCGCTTCGAGCTCTGCTGCCCGCACGCCCAGCGGGCCGGCTCTGATGGTCGTCGCTGCGCGCCCTCTTCTCGGGCTACAGAGTTGGAACCGGAGGGTTGATCCCTCGCTCTGAACGGTTCGCGAAGGATGCATCGCAGTACGAGGTATCGACGCCTTCCTGATGAGGGGAGGCAATGATTTGAAGGTACGGGGAAGCAACGACAAGAACACCAACCTTGGCAAATGGTGCATGTTGGCCGGAGCGGCGCTCTCCCCAAGGCGCGACTAGCACGGGAGCGCAATCCAGTTCCATTCGCCGTCACCACAAAGTAGGGGAGCGCAACGGCGGACATACTGCGCAAAGTCGTGCAGTGCACGACGAGGTGCGGTGAAGGTGCCGGTGCGTGGTGAGGCAGGTGAGCGGGGCCGGATCGGACAGTGCATCGACACCGAACGTGAGCGAGCTCTGCTGGCGGCCTTCGAGAGCTACGCAGGCGAGGAGCGGTGATATGGAACCAAGACGATGCGTGGTTGCCTGCATGATCCCATTGCTGGCTGCGTGCGCGTGCGGGGATGTGTCCAGTGCACGCGGACGCGCCGCCAGGGCGTCGGCCGCGAGTGGAGATCGCGGCGCTGCCGGCGCGCCGCCGAGAGAAGTGGCAGCAGACACGGACTTCGGAAACCCCAGTGCGTCCGTGGAGCCCCTGCCCATACGGGATGCGCGCGCGGACGCGGGCGCAACGGACGCCGGTCCGTGCGTCGTCGGGCAATTCTGCCCTCCGACCGAGCCCGACCCCGACCACTGCGGCACGCTGCGCTTGGAGCCCGACGTCAAGATCACGCGCTCCCCCGGGAACATGCTGGTGATCTTCGATCAATCCGCGAGCATGGACCAGCCGTGGGGCGTCGCAGGCTCCAAGCTGCAGGCGGCGAACAACGCCTTGGTGCAGGCGCTCACACCGCTGCAGGATTGGCTAACGGTGGGCGCTATCTTCTTCCCGACCGTCGCCTGCATACCGTTCTTTGCGACCCCACCGGGGGGCGCGGTCGAGCCCATCGAAGGGCCCAACCAGATTCCGTTCCAGTCCGGTCCGGAGTTCCTCAATGCCTGGCGCCAGCACTGGGCCACCCGTTTCATCGGCGGCATCGGTACGCCGATGCAGGAGGCGTTCGACCGTGCAGACCTTGCGATCCAGAGTGCCACGCTCAGCGGCGAGCTCGTGGTGGTTGCTTTCACGGACGGTGAGCCGAACTGCTTCCCGGACCCCGCCATAACCATGGCGCCCACAATGGTGGAGCCTGACCGCGCCGCCGACTGGCTCGCGAGCAGCACGATCAAGACCTACATGGTCGGGTTGCCCGGGGCGCAGGGTGTAGCGATTCTCAATCAGGTCGCGCAGAGCGGCGGCACGATGCAGTACATCTTGCCCGACGATCCGATGCAGCTCGAGATGAAGCTGCGCGAGGTGCTACAGGAGACGATCAAGACAGGCTTCGAAGCGTGCTCGATGAACCTTACGCCCGCGGCCAATCCGCCCGATGAGTTGTTGATGATCGTGGACGAAAACGGCCTTAGGCAGCAGGTGCCGCACGACGCGGGCGGCGACTCGGGTTGGACGATCAGCGATGACGGCACCCACGTGGAGATCTTCGGCAGGTTGTGCGAGGACGCCAAGACCGGCCGGTTCAGCTCGATCACATTCGAGTATGGCTGCCCGGAAGCACCTCCACCGCCGCGACTGCCGCCTGTTGAGTGAACCGAGTGCCTGGCAGGTGATAGAGACGGGCGGACCTGCTGCAGATGCGCCGCCTGCACGACGCCGACCCTCTTCGACGCCGCCCGCGAGCACCCCGCGAGCTGCGAGGAGAGCCTCAGTGACTGCGATGTCCCCGGAACGAACGGCTGCGAGACCCGGCTCGATACACTGAGCGATTGCGGTGGCTGGCTCGGGACGCGCAGTGAGGTGAACAGCATGAGCGTCTGCGTCGCCGGCGCGTGCCAGTTCCTGGTGAGCTCGCGCGCTGCCGGGCGGACCGGGGCGATCGCGATTGAAATCAAGCGAATGGCTGCGAGGCCAGCACGCACGCTGCCGCCCGATCACTGCGTCGGCTGTGGCAACAACTGCCGTGGTCGCCCGCAAGCGGCGGAGCTGTGACGCTGGGGTTTGCCGCGAGTCCGGAACGGCGACAGCGACAGAAATCCGAGCAATGGCTGCGATACCTCCCTCCTATCGGCCGGGGTGTAAGTATCGTAGGAAGGTGGCGTCTGGGAGCCAACCTGCGAGCGAAGCA
>JAPPOR010000460.1 GCA_028817905.1 Myxococcales bacterium | reverse complement strand
TGCAGAGTCGAGACGATGACACGCCGCGATGGTTCGACAGGTACCCGATTGCCGTTGCGGTCGGCTTGAGCCTGCTGTCGTTTGCGCTCCGATGGGTCGTGGCTCGAGAGTGGTCTGACAGCCTCTACGGTTCCCAGCTGATGCCGGATGAGCAAGTCTACGACCTGTGCGCCCGGGCGCTCGCAGACGGAGAGCCCGTGGGCCCGATCCTGGGATTCGCGACCACCATCCCCGCGACCGTGTTTTCCGTCGTCTACCGCTTGTTGGGGCATGACGTGCTCGCGGTTCGCTCACTCAACACCGTCCTCGGAGCGGCGACATGCTTCGCCTCGTTCTTCATCGGTCGTGCGCTCGGAAATGCCCGCATCGGTCTGGTCGCGTGCACGGTTTCCTGCTTTTGCGGCCCACTGGCACTCGCGAGTGTGACCGTTCACAAGACGGCCCTGGGCCTGCTGTTCACGGGCGCGGGCGTCGCACTCGGCGTTGGGCTCATCGCCAGCCCCACATGGCTTGCCGCGGCTTCTTCCGGTGGTCTACTGGCCCTGGCAGCCCATGTCCGTGGCAACGTGCTTGCCCTGCTGGTCGTTGCCCCGATCGCGTACTGGGCCGTCTGCCGCAACACCCATCCTCCCCGGCGGCTTCTCACAGCTGCCGCTGCCTATGTCCTAGGGGCCTGCTTGGTGCTTTTCCCCCTAGCCGAAGACGGGCCGCTCGGGTTGCCCGAGCCTGGCTTCAACCTCTACTTCGGAAACACCCTGGACAACCCCACGCCCTACTACGTTCCCGCCCGCTTCGCACCGGCAGCGCCGTCCATGCAGGCGGGCGGCTTTGTATTGAAGGCGAGTATCGAAGAAGGAAGAACCCTGACCACGTCCGAAGCCAGGGCCCACTACAACCACGCGCTCCTGGCCCAATGGCGAGACGATCCCCGCAAGGCACTGTCTAAACTCGTCGCAAAGGTGAGTGGAAGCCTGAACGCCTGGGAGCCCGCCCACAACCATCAGCCCGACGTGGTCTCGCGCCACGTCCGTTCTCTCGACCTTGCTTTCGTCGGCTTCGGTGCCCTGTTTCCCTTCGCGCTGCTAGGGGCCATACGTCACCGGTCGCGCCCACGAGCGCGCTGGCTCATCGCCCTTTCGATCGCCTATTGGGCCACGCTCATGTTGTTCTTCACCGATGTCCGGCTACGCGCACCCCTGTGCCTTCTACTATGCCCGATCGCCGCGGCAGGCTTGCTGAGCATCAGGAGCCTGCGCGACCTCGCACGCGCCGCGCCGATCCTGCTGGTCGGACTCGCGCTGACCCGCATTCCCACTCCCGGCACACACGACCTATCCACCGCCGAGAACTACCATGCTCTGTTCTTGCTCGACACGGGCGAGCTGGACCAGGCATGGAATCACTATCTGGCGTCGCGCCGCGCCCACGGTGTCGACTCCGAAAGCGCGCTGCTCGGGCTTGCCTCCGTCTCGACCCGAGATGGAGACCTCGACAAGGCGCTCCGACTGCTCAAACGCTTCGATGAGAGCCACTACAACGCGAGCAGCCGGTACGAGCACCTTGGCGCCACCTATGTGCGTCAACACGCGTTCACCAAGGCCGCTGACGCCTACGAGCGTGCCCTAGCGATCAATCCCGCGCTGCTTCGCGTCTACCCCGTACTGGAATTGGTCTATCGCCGAATCTCCCATCCGGACCGGGCAGCCGACACAAAGAGGCGGGCAGAGTACGCCGCCTCCTTCTTTCCAGAGGCCTTTCGGCCAGCACCCCGACCACCTCCACCATGACTTGAGACGACCGATCGAGACCATCTCCTGACAGGTACCCACGCCGCGGAAGCGCCGCTGCTACCGGTGATAGCCGGTAATGAGCTCCATTCTCTCCACATGGATCAGCGCTTCGTCATCGCTCGAGTAGAGTAGCTCAGCCTCGTCGCTATCAACCGTGTGCCTGAAGAGCTGGGCGCCGTCCTCGACGACGTAGAGGTGATCGGTTTCATCGAGCAGCCCCCGAACCCTGTCCTTTACGTACGAAGGGTACTCCCCCATGGCGGTCACATCGCCTTCATAGCTCACATGCCACAAGGCGGGAGGCCCGTCGTCGTCCATCCTCCTTGTGACGAGGGAGACGTGGTCATCGTGCGCCCGCATGACGGAGGGGTGAATCTCGCCGTGGTCCGGGAACAGCATCTCGCTGGAACCACTCTCCAGGTCGATCATGTGGAGCCCTGGAGGGAGTTCCGTGAAGAGGGTAGTCTGAAAGACATGGGAGAGCGCCTTGCCCGCGGGGCCGAACATGGTACCGGCGACCGTGCGCGTCAAGACGACGTCACCCTGCTCTGAACGCCAATCGTTGCTCCTTATGCACTGGTGGTAGCGCGCGCCGTCCAACCCGACTTGGACGCGGCGTACGCCATCGTCGCAACCCACGGTCGGAAGTTCCGCATCGTCCTGCACATTCTCGCCGAACCCATCCTGCTCGCGCTCCCGCAACCGGGTCTTTCCGTCGACACGAAACTCGCGGGCGAATCCGTCAATGTCCGCATAGACCATCCGACCGTCCGGACCGATGACCGGCCAATAGGGAAACGTGACGCTCACGCGGCCGGTGGTCATGTCGCCCTCCAGGTCCAGAAAATGGGCGACGTCGCCGAAGCGGCGAACGACCAAATGATGGAGGTCGGGCACGCCCCAGAGGTAGACCGCGCCTGGGTCAAACGTGGAGTCTAGGGCTTCAGGCTCGTCCGGGTCTGCACCGGGTTCGGCATCGGGATTCTCGTCGACCATCTGCTCCGGGGCCCGGGAGCTCTCGCCACGGGGCGGATAGCCCGCGTTCGAGTCCTCCCCGCAGCCCGCGCCGAGCACCGCACAGGCAACCAAGCCGAGCTCAAACATGACCTTCCACGTTCGTCCTACGTTCACCGAGGTTTCCTCCCTGGTTCCGACCCCGGCGCATCACATCTCACCTGGGATGCACGCAAGCGTCCCTAGCGATTGTACGCCAGGAAGCCTGGGGGACCGAACACCGCCGGCCTGTCCTCGTCACTGGCCCGCATCCTTCACTAACACACGCGCCCTCGCGCAACTGCTCTCGCGCAAGTCGCAAGGTGCCTCCGTGCCCTACACGTGATCGGAAAGGGCACCGCATTGGAGACCATGCAGGTCAGCTCGGCCGCGGCGTAACACCCGCGTTTCTCGCCAGGGTCTCTGGCCCCGATCATTCGCGACGCCGGTGCCGCCTCGCTCGTCCGTCGACTCCACAGGACGTTCGCCACCCCAGAAAGTACGGGTAGTATCCCCGTCGGTCGTCGAAGGCCCTGTGAAGCCGAATCCGTGCGCGACCCGACGCCGAAGTCGCGAATGAACCGGGCTAGGCGAAGGCGCCGCTCGTCAATCCGGGCTACAGTCCGCGGCACCGTGCCCCACGACCCTTCCCTCACGTTGGAACCGATCGGCTACGTGTCGAGTCCATACCGAGAGCGCCACGGCGCCCCCCGGCAGCCGGCCGCGGCGCGCGGGGTGGCGGGAACCATCACCCTCTTGGATCGGACGGGATACGAACACGCCCTCGAAGATGTGGCGAGCTGGTCCCATCTATGGGTGATCTTCTGGTTCGACCGCAACGCGACCTTCAAGCCCAAGGTGGCCCCGCCCCGGAGCACGACCAAGCGCGGTGTATTCGCCACCCGTGCGCCCTACCGCCCGAACCCGCTTGGGCTGAGCCTGTTGCGCCTTGTAAACGTGGAGGGTCGGGTACTGCACGTCCGCGACGTGGACATGCTCGACGGAACGCCCGTGCTCGATATCAAGCCCTATGTCCCGTACGCGGACGTGGCACCGGACGCCAACGACGGCTGGCTGACGGCCCCCAATGACCCGGCCGAACGCTATCAGGTCTCGTTTGCTCCGCGGGCAGAAGAACAACTCCGCTGGTTGCAGGACGCCGGCGTAACCTGGCTTCGCGACCACGCACGCCAAAGCCTGAGCCTCGGCCCCGCGCCCCATCCCTACCGACGCATCAAGCGCGAAGGAGATCACCTGCGCATCGCCGTCAAGGACTTCCGAATGCGCTTCTCCACGGCTGGTTTCAAGATCACCGTGCAGAGTGTCCACTCGGGGTATCCCGCAAGGGCTCTTGAGCAACCGCACAGCCGGGCCAAGGGTCCGACACCCTTGGGAGTACACAGACAATTCGTGGCGCTCTTCGGATGACACCCATCCCGGTCCCGCCATTGCGCCTCATCGGCAAAGTGGCTTGTGGGCCCGTGGAGTCGAAGGACCAGCGAGGCGGGGGTCGAAGTCATGCATGATCCGCGCTAGCGTGCGGGGTCATGGCAATCGAGACCCTGGGGTTTGACCACATCGACTTGACCGTAAATGACGTTGCCCGGTCGCAGCCGTTCTACGAGAAGGTACTGGCCGAGTTGGGCTTTGGACGGGCGCCAGACGCGGGGCAAAGCGTGATCTTCCACAACGGGATCACCAGCCTGGCGATTCGACCGGCGCGCGAGGAGGTCCAGGGCGCGGAGTTCGACCGCTACCGGGTGGGATTGCACCACTTGGCCTTCCGGGCAGCACGGCGGCGCGACGTGGACGCGTTCCACCGCTTCCTGGTCGACGAAGGATTGCCCGTGCTGGACGCGCCGGCGGAGTATCCCGAGTATGGTCCGGACTACTACGCGGTGTTTTTCCCGGACCCGGACGGGCTCAAGCTAGAACTGGCGCACTTTCCCTGGGGCTACTGGCGCCGAGTGATGACCGAAGGAGCCGACGCGCGGCCGCGGTACCCGCGCGGCAGACCCCGCAGCCAGAATCCTTGACCAGCGATACCATTGCGGGGAGTCGAGTTTGTAGCGTTCGCGACCTACGTAGACGCTGAATCAAGGATTTCTTCGGCGCCCTGGAGAGCTGGGCAGCCGTCGCCATCGGACCGCACGACAGGCGCGCCCAGCTGGGCGACCCGGCCTGAGTCGTGTCAGAAAACCGGAGAGTTCTCGGCATTTGGCTCCCTTTGCACAGACGCCGCAGATGTTTCATGCTGAAGGTATGCGCGACCGCGTCCCAGATCGGGTGGCCGTCTTTCGAGGAACCGAGCCGGTGGAGCTGGACCTCGTCGAAGGGTTGCTGGAGCTCGAGGGGTTACGACCCCTGCGACTTGGCCGCACCCAACCGGCCCTGATGGGTGGCGGCAACTCGGCCTTCGAGCAGGTCATTACCGTGGGGCACAAGGATCGGGCGGCCGCAGAAGCCCTGCTCGATACCCTCTCGCAACGCATGGAAGAGGCCGAGCTCGAGCGTCAGGCCCTGGCTGCCGAACCGCTTGGCGAGCAAGCCGTGGCCACCCCGGCGGACCGCGACGTCGCGGCGAACCAGGAGCCCGCCGACGCGTTGCCCCTGGTCCCCGTCCCTCTCTGACCTCTAGC
>JAPPOR010001057.1 GCA_028817905.1 Myxococcales bacterium | reverse complement strand
CGCCTTTTTCATGTGCCCGCTGCTTTTCCCGATCCACAACTTCTGGCAATACCTCTTCGGCACTGTCTACACTGCTCACGACCGGTGTGGCTCGCGTGTAGCCATCAAGGTTGCGCATGAAACTGTTTCTGCGCTGTCCACCGAAGAGCTGCTAGCTATCCAAGACGAGATCGAGCTTTTGCAGCGGCTGGACCACCCGTCGCTTGTGAGGGTGTTGGCGCACGGATTCCTCGCCGACGGTCGTATCTACATGGTCATGGAGCACGTCCAGGGCGAAACCTTGGCAGCGTATCTCAAGCGCCACGGTCGCATCGAGGTCATCGAGGCGCTACGCCTCGCTCGCAAGCTCTGCGAGGCCATCGCCTACTGTCACTCCTCGGACGTTTTGCACTGCGACCTCAAGCCGGACAACATCATGATCCTGCCGGCACATGATCCTGGCATCAAGGTGCTCGACTTCGGCCTGGCGCGCCTCTCTCTGGGAATAGAGCTTGTTCATCGCGAGCAATGGGCCGGGACACCAGGATACATGGCACCGGAGTGCTATTCTGGAAGGCGGTCCTCGATCACCCCCAGGGCAGACCTCTTCGCGATCGGCGCGATCCTGCACGAGCTCCTGACGGGTGAGCTTCCCGTTCGCTACCGCGAGCGAGACCAAGCCGGGCCCTGTGCGACGATCGGAGGACGCGTAGCCCTGGACTCTCTGCCATCCGAAATTCCTCCTGATACCGTGAACCTGCTCGAATCCTTGCTGGCGAGCTCCCCCGATGACCGGCTTGAGGACGCGGCCAAGCTCGGGGACTGGATTCACAAGCTGTACTACGAAACTCTGTTCAATAGCGCCCCAGGAGGGAGCTCAGATCGTGCCGACATGCCGGTGCCAAGCCCATGGAATACGCCCAAGGACACGCGGTTTGTTGGGCGTGGGGAGGAGCTGAAGCGAGTTGGCGCCCTCTTCGAAGACGCGGCACGAGGCAGGAGCAGCGCGACGTTGCTGGTGGGTGAAGCTGGGATTGGCAAGAGTCGTCTGGTCGCCGAGGCGCTCCAGCGGGTCGCTGCTTCACGCGACGCCCTGATCGCCTACGGGAGATGCCGCCAACTGGGCGAGTTCATCACCTACTCGTCGTTGCGCGAAGCTCTCGCAAGCCTCGCCAGTGCATTACGTGCGTTTCCGCTAGATCAGCGCGGCTCCCTGCGGCAGGCACTTGCCGGACTGCATGATGAACACGCAGCTGTCTTACAGCTGCTGGTGCCGGAGTTCGAGAGGATGCCGCGCCGAGGGCGAGGGCACAGGCGTGGAAAGCTGCATTGGGTCGCTCCACAGGACGTAGCCAATGCCGTGCTTGGGCTGCTCGCCTGTCTCACGCAGGTACGACCCGTCGCGCTTGTCCTCGAGGACCTTTTGTGCGCGGACGACGGGACTCTCGCTGTACTTCAAGGCGTAGCGAACTCGGAGCTCGCACCGGGCGTTGTCTTGTTGTGTACTTCACGTCGGTCGCCTTCTTGGCAGGTCACCTCTAAGCTCTTCACCACGATCCAACTCTCGGCGCTCAGCAGTATCGCAAACCACGAGCTTCTGGCTGCACTTGCTGGTGACGCAGACAGTTCGGTCGTGGACGCGCTCGTGCAGGCAGTACCCTTGGCCAAAGCGGGGCACCCACTCGTAAACGTCCAAATCGTGCGGCAGTTGCGCACGGAGCACTACCTGTTCGTAGACGAGCATGGGTCCATCGGACTGGCGGACAGGATCAGAACCGACTATCGGCCACCGAGCTCCGTAGGCATGGCTGTCGAGCGCAGCTTCCACGGCCTGAGCCGTGCTTCTCTTGGGGTCCTTCAGGTCGCGGCACTAATCGATCGCCAGTTCCGGGTCTCCGACGTCATCGGTCTGGGTCTATTCGACAGCAAAGAGGTGGAAGCGGCCGTGCAAGACGGCACTCGCCTGCGCATCTGCTGGCGAGCTGGAGACAACGTCGTTTTTGCGCATGACACGCTCAGAGAGCGGCTGGAACACAGCATCTCCGCCGAACGAGCCCGGGGGTTTCATAGGCGCATCGCCGAGCAGTTGTCCGAGCGGGGCTCGGCTGACGGCACGAGTGCGCACCACTGGGCGTGCGCTGGTGAGAACCTCCTGGCCGCTAGAAGTAGCACCCGTGCCGCCAAACAGGCCGAGGCACGCCTTGACCCAATGGGCGCGATAGGCCATCTGCGGCGTGGCTTCGAATCGCTCGTTTCCATTGCGGAGGAGGAATGCGACCGGGACTTGCTCGTGTACACGGTTCATGAGCTGGTGCGAATCGCGTGCATGCTGGGGAATACGGACCAGACCTTGGAATACGTCGAGCGCTGCAAGTCGCTCCTTGCCCCAGACGAGGCCCGAGCGTGGCACGTGATGGACAGCGCTTCGGCCCGACTCTACTACGTTCAGGGCAACTTCCCGATGGCCGTTGAGCTGAGCCGGCGCTGCTTGCAGCGGGCTTCGAGCGACCCTGCCATGCGACGATACCGGTGCGTCCCGACAAATATCGTCGGGCGAGCGCTGTGCGCAACGGGCAAATTCGGGCCGGCCGTGCAGATGCTCAAGGATGGTTGTGATCTGGCAGAGCGACACGAGGAGCCCACTGAGCTGTCGCACTCACATGGTATGCTTAGTGTTGCCCTCGCGTTTTGTGGCGAATTCGAGCAGGCAAAGCATCATGCTGACGTGAGTGCCGACCTTGCGGCAGAGCTGGGCAGCCCCGTGCGTATGCTGGGAGCAAGCTTCTACTACAGTGTGCTCGCCGAGGCGTGCGGAGATTGGGGGCTCGGTGTCAGGCACAGCACTCAGCTCCTGCTGGACGCGGAAGCGCAAGAGCTCAGTGGCCTGTACGTGTACGTGGGGACCATCTTTGCGGGCAGGCACCAGTTTCACGTGGGAGCGCTTGCGCGTGCACGCGTCCTTCTCGAGAACGCGCTGGAGCTCGGCCGCGCGTTGGATATCAAGATGGGCGCTGGTTGGGCCCACGCTTTTCTGGGCGATGTAGCGTTCGTGGAGGGAGAACTGGCAGCTGCTCGGCAACAGTACCTTGTCGCACTTGAGATCGGTCAAGGCGCCAGCCAGGAGGAGTACGCGCTGGGGCTCAGCTCGCTCGGTTTGGCGCATACCTCCGGCCTGGAGGGGGCGGAGCACGAAACGGTTGAAGAACACGCGCAGCTTGGGCTCGCGAGTCTGCACAAGGTGGCGAACCGCAGTGCCCTGATAGTCGCTTACCAGCGCTACGCTGAGGCCCTTGAAGCGATCGGACAACGCTCTGAGGCCCAGCGACTGTGGATGGAGCGGTCAGCGCTAGCGGCCGAGTTGAAGCTGGATGCGCCAGATTTCTGGCCAGAGAGCCCTCAAGCGGTTCGGGACGTCAGCGAGCGACGCGCCTACTGGCTGGGACGCCCCGTGCGCAGGCCGGCGACGGCTCGGGGTGCACCACATGTATCGACAGGTGGGTTGCTCACTCCTGCAGCCACGCTTCGGGAGCCCAAGGGCGGAAGCAGTGAAGTACGTCATAGATCACATGCCCTCGGCAGCGCGGACGCCGGCGAGCCAAGTGCGCGCATGAACGGGCTTGGCGGCCAAAGGGCCAGGGAGGAGGACGGATGACGGGGTTGCTCAATCGGGCTTTCGAATACGTCGGCGCACCAGTCCGCAGGCTCATGGTTCTCGAGCTTGGCAGCGAGCATGGGGACCTGTTGGCGGGTGCGGTCCTACCGTGGCACGGCACGGTCTTGATAGCTTCGCTCTTGCGCAAAAAAGGCTTCGAGGTGGAAGCCCTCGTGGAAGGTATCTCTCGATTTTCTGAGCAGGAACTGGCCGACGTCGACGCACTGCTGGTGCACGTGACGGCTGGCAATCTGGCGCGCACGGAGGAGGTGACTCGGCACATCCGACAATCGGCACGAATACCCATTATTGGCGGTGGCGGACTCACAAAGGCCGTACCTTCTGCGGTATCGGGCATCTGCGATTTTATCGTACGTGGAGAGGGTGAGGACACCATCGTTGAGCTGCTTGGAGCGCTGAACAGTCGGACCGACGTACGGGAAGTGCCTGGTGTAAGCTTCATGTGGGAGGGACAGCTTTGGCACACGCCCTCACGGCCGTTCACGCACAATCTCGACACATTCACTGACATGAGCGTGATCCGCGGCTATCGAAGGATGAGCCTGCTGGAGCAGGTCCTCCGACGTCGCTTCTACATGATGACGATTGAAGCGTCGCGGGGCTGTCCGTTCTCGTGCAAGTTCTGTATTACGCCGGACCTATACGGAAGCTACCGAACGCGGCCCATTCCTGTTGTCATCGAGGAGCTGAGGCAACGGCTGAGGTACTCGAGGCGTGTCTGGTTTCTTGACAATCTGTTTGTTGTAAAGCGTGCCTTCACCCGCAATCTGCTGAGCGCGATTATTGACGCTGGTCTCGGCGTCCGCGGCAACTTCACTTGTTTCTTGCGTGTCGAGAACTCGCGCGACGACGAGATGTTGGAGTTGTTGCCGCGCGCCGGGTTCAGGAATGTCTACATTGGCTTTGAGTCCCTGGAATCCGGAGACCAGCATGCGTGGAACAAGAAGCTGCAACTCCAAGAGATGAGTGCAGCGGTCGCGCGATTTCACGAGCATCGCTTGCGAGTAAACGCTTCGTTCCTGGCCGGGTCCGACAACCAATGCGTCGACGACGTTGAACAGACCGTGGAGTGGGCGATTGAGCACGGCCTGGACTTTCTGAACCTCTTCGTACTGACCCCAATTCAGATGAAAGAGAACTTGTGTATTCCAAGGCAGCGGTTGCTGGCGCCATCCTGGGACTTCATGAACGGGAACTATGTGACTTTTTTTCCAGCGAGGATGCGTCCGAGTACGTTGCAGCTCGCGGTCAACGACGGTATCCGCCGGTTCTACAGCGCTTCCATGAATACGCGCCGGATCAGGCGTTACGGCTCCGTCAACGACCGCTGGCTCTGGCCAGCCTCGCTGTTCGCTTCGAGTCTTGCGGCGCGCCAAATGCGCCGGCGAATGCGCGACTATGTCCAGTACTTGCGTAGGATTGAAGCCCCCTACTACGGCTCCGATGAGCGGCTGCTGGAACACCAACTCCCGCCGAACGGCGTCACTTGCCTACCGTTCATGGACGGCGCCGACGTGGCCATGGGTGCAAGGCGCCGGCTCGCGGTGACCCGCGCATCTTCCCCGAGCCACTGTAGCGCGCCATCCAAGATGCCCCAGCACGGATTCGATACCATTGAGCTAGTGCAGCAAGCCTCGCATGACAGCGAACTGGAGGCTCAGGACGAAGGATAGCGGTGGCGCAGCGCGGACTGGCACAGGCGCTTGGTGGCGATGACGGCGGGGTGTCGGTGCGGGGAAGACGGCGTGTTCCGAAATCCGATCGCCAGGCCTCTAG
>JAPPOR010000610.1 GCA_028817905.1 Myxococcales bacterium | reverse complement strand
GGCCGAGCCCCCTCCCAAGCGCCGACGACGTGGCAGGCGGCGGAGGAAGCCGCCCCCCGAGCCCGAGCCGCAAGCCGCACAACCGCCTCCTGACCCCGAGTGGGACAAGGCCATGGCCGAGCTGACCGCTGCACGCTTCGCCCTGCTGCAGCTGTCCCCCGAGGCACGCCTTCAGCTGCTCGAGACGCACGTGCAGCGTCAAAACGTCGCCAAAGCGGACGAGGCACGCGCTGCTCGGGAAGCCGCCGACGAGGCTGAACAGTCAGCACAGGCAGCCGCCGAAGCCCGCAAACGTGCGCTCCGAGCCGCCGAGCAAGCGCGCACCGAAACCCAACGGGTGATCGCCGAGGAGCACGCCCGCCTGCTGGGCATCCAGGAAGCCCAGGCGCTCTTCGAAGCGGCCCTTTCGCAGCGGCGCGCTTCCGTTCAGCAGCGGCGCGAGGTGCCGGTCAAGTGGCGCATGAAGGTTCGCGCACTCGAGGGGCGCTCGGTCCTGGAGGGCCCCCGCAGCATCGAAGCGGACCGGATCTACAACGAGCTCGTGGGCGACTTGCGCGATGTCCGTCAACACCTTCAGCAGGGCCTTTCCGCCCTGGAACGTGGGGGACAGCCGGTGCCTTCTACGAGCGAGGACGAAATCCCCGATGGCACCGCCACGCCGATGCTCACGGAGCTCCGCAACCAGCTTTCGTTGCAGGCGGGACGCCTGGACGACCAGCAACACGAACAGAACTGGGACGAAGTCATGGCGCTGTACGACGACATGCTGGTCCTGAACAGCGCCCGCCTTCAACTGATGGCCTGGCTCAGCCCAGGCGTCCGCGGCCGCTACACGGGCGCGGGAACGGAGGCAGTGCGTCAAGCCTACGCCGAGGTTCAACAGATCGCCCTAACGCTGCGAATGAAGGCCCTGACACTGCCACGAACGGCACGCCAGCTCAGGTCTGACCTCGCCACGGCACCCCTTCAAGTGATCTTCGGCCTGCTCCAGTTCGTCGTGATCGTCGCCGTGTTCCGGCGCTGGCGTAAGAGCGCCAACGAACTGCTGGGCGGCCTTCGCCGTCGCGTGCTGGGGATCACCCCGCCGACGCACTACGCCGAGCGAACGGCTACGGCCCTGTGGTACCTGATGCGGATTCGAAAGCCGGTCGAAATCCTGCTGGTCGTGGCGCTGATCGTAGGGTTGTTTGGCCAGACGGGCGAGGCCATGGGGCTCGACTACGCGTGGGTGGTGGTGGCGTGGTGGATGACGGGTTCCACCGCCATTCGCGCACTGGACGCGATCGCCGCTCGCCAACACTTGAGGGCCGGCAGCAGCGAGAGCGCCGGCCTGCGTATCCGCTCGCTACGCCTTGTGGGTATGGTGATCGTGGGAACCGGCATGGTCCTTTCGCTGTTCGAGCTGGGAGTCGGCAGGGGCACGGTCTATCAATGGGTCATCCGGGGCTGCTGGCTGCTGTCCATTCCAACCCTGATTCTGCTCACGCGCTGGTGGCGCTCGACCGTGTTCGAGCGTATGAAGCGGCGCCGCGACAAGAAGCCTATCTTCGACTGGATCTGCGCCGAAGCCCGCGGCCCGCGGAGCTATGTCCGGGGCGCGATCGGCGGCGCATACCTGCTAGGCGAAGGAGTGTGGGCCTGGCTGGTCGCTCAGGCGTCGGAATGGGAGGTTTCTCGCCGACTGCTGGCCTACCTGTTCAGAACGGAGGCCGCCCGCCAAGCCGAAGCGCGCGGAGAGGCCAGCGAAGGTGTGCCGCTCGACCGCTCGCGGAGCCGGAGCCTCCATCCAGAATCGCAGGCGCCACACGTTCTGGACGAAATTGCAGGCGACAGCGTTGCGGAGCTGATCGAAGAGATCGGGTCCCACGCATGCACCCTGGCGGTCATCAGCGGCGACCGAGGCGCGGGCAAGAGCGTCACCCTTGGCCGGATCGCAAAGCACTTCGGCGACGATGCGCTCGCACTTGCATGCCCGACCACCGGCCTTGGAGGTCTCCTGGCATCGATGCGCAAGGAACTGAAGCTGGACGGGCGCGCCACCGACGAGCAGATCGTCAAGGCGATCAATCAGCGGGGGCCGACGGTCGTCACGATCGACGATCTACAGCGAGTGATTCGCCCGGCCATCGGAGGCCTGTCCGACCTGGACCGGCTGGTCTACATGGCTCGCGACACACACGAAAAGATCTCGTGGGTGATCGCGATCAGCACGCCGGCATGGAGCTACGTCGAGCGGGCACGCAGCGAGCGGATCGCGTTCGATCGGGTGCTCAACCTGCGCGGTTGGTCAGAGGACCAGATCGGAAGCCTGCTGCGTCGCTTCAATGAGCATGCACATGTGCGCCCCAACTTCGATGGACTGGTGGTTGCACGCCAGCTCGAGGATGCCAACGAAGAGACCACCGGCAGGGCCGAGCGGGGATACTACCGAATCCTGTGGGACTACTCCGGTGGGAATCCCGGTGTCGCACTCTACTGGTGGCAGCAATCGCTGTACGAGAACGAGCTCGGGGACGTATCCGTACGCCTGTTCCGGCCGCCGGATCCATGGGACCTGGAAACCGTCCCCCTCAATGTTCGCTTCGCCCTGCGTACCATCCTGCAGCTGGACTGGGCCCATCCCCGCCAGCTCGCCGAGAGCCTGGAGATGGCCCCGGCGGTCGTGGACGAGGCCCTGCGCTACGCCCAGGGTCGTGGCTACCTGGAACGCAAAGGGGAGCGGGTGCGGATTGCGTGGCACTGGCTGCGGGCGATCACCGTGGCCCTCAAACGTCAACATCTGATCACGGCATGACAACCAGCAAGCACAATCGTCGATGGGTCGCGCGCGGACTCGGGGCCGTGGGCCTCACGTTGCCGACGCTCGCCACCGCCCAGGGTGTGCCCCAGGTCGAGAGCGAGTCCATTCGTCAGTTCGCCAATCTGATCCGCTGGGGCGGCGTCTTTACATCCGTCTTTGTGGTAGCGGGTGTCTGGTTTCTGCTGCGCCTGGTGCATGGCGTGGTCGAGCGCTTGGGGAGTCAGTTCGTCGAGCGTCGCCTGGCCTTCCAAAAAGCGGAGACGTTCTTCCAGTTCTTCGTGTATGTCGGCACCTTCGCGACCGTCTCGTTCCTCAGCCTGCGCCTGGACGACAAGGTCCTGGCCCTGATCGGCGGTACCGCCGCCGTGTCGTTTGGTTTCGCGATCAAGGACGTCATCGCATCCTTCGTAGCCGGGATCCTGATCATGGTCGATCGGCCGTTTCAGGTCGGCGACCGGGTAGAGTTCGGCGGTCAGTACGGAGACATCACGGCGATCGGATTGCGCTCCGTACGCATGCAAACGCTGGACGACAACACCGTGACGATCCCCAACAACAAGTTCATCAACGACATCACGTCCTGCGGCAACTACGGTGCCCTCGATATGCAGGTCACGATGGACTTCTACGTCGGGCTGGATCAAGACATAGCGCGCGCACGCGACATCTTGCACGACGCCGCCCTGTCGTCTCGATACATCCACCTCCCAAAGCCGATCGACGTCCAGGTCAAGCAGGTCATCACCGAAAACTATCTGGGCGTACGCCTGCGCGTGAAGGCGTACGTCCTGGACACGCGGTTTGAAAAGGCCTTTGAGACCGACGTCTACGTGCGTGCTATGAAAGCGCTGCGCAAGCGCAAGATCGGGCCTCCCGCCCTCCTCCATCGCGACACGAACGCAAGCTAGCTAGCTAGCCAGCAGCAGGCGCGACCGTGGGCCTTTGCGGCGAACATGGCCTGGTCGGCGCGACGCAGCAGCGTGGCGGACGACTCGCCTTCCCGGGGTCCGACCGCGATCCCAACACTGGCCGACACGCGCACGGCAGGACCAACCCCCAGCTGAATCGGATCGGATAGGGCCCGCAGCACGCGCTGGGCCGCACCGCGCGCGTACTCGGCGTTCTCCAGACCCCGCAACACGAGTGCAAACTCGTCTCCCCCCATGCGCGCGGCCTGGTCTCCGCTGCGCATGGTGGACTGAATGCGATTGGCAACGATGCGCAGCACCTCGTCTCCCGCTTCGTGGCCAAAGCGGTCGTTGACGGGCTTGAACTCGTCCAAATCGATGTATAGCAGCGCACACAAGCGAGCGTCCGGGCCTTTGCGGCTGACCGCTGCCGAGAGCCAGGTCCTCAAGCTCGCAGCGTTGAACAGGCCGGTCAGCTGATCGTGGGTCGCGCGATAGCTCAGCTCTTGGCTGGCACGACCCCGAAGCACTGCTCGCAGGAGGGCCTGATGGAGAACCTCCGGCTTCAACCCGCGCTTGCTCAGCACCTCTTGTGCCCCCTGTGACAGCACCTGGACCGCCACATCGTCAGCGACCTCCGATGCCACGACGATAGCCACCTCGGGACTCACCGAACGCAGACGCGCTACGGTATCGGTCGCCTGTACGTCGGGCAACGCCGGCTCCACCAGCGCCACCTCGTAGCGACCCGCGGCCAGCGCCGCCTGCGCCTCCGCCAAGGTCGCGACCCGATCCAGGGCATCGTCCATGATCATCTGAAGGCTCGTGGCGATCTTGGCTGCCGCTCGATCGTCGGGTTCCACCAGAAGCACCGGTGAGATCCGCGCCGAGTCTGCAGCCAAGCGCACCCCCCCCCAAAAGGGTGGGCGCATACGCTGGTACCAATCTGCAACCGTCCGCCCAAGCCGAGGGCCCTGCAGCTCTTCAGGCTCGATATCGTGATGCACTATTCGGTCCGCCCTTGCACTGGTCGTCATCGACCCCCCCCCGCGCGACGAAAGCGTCGTCTCGTATCGGAACGTCCTGGCGCAAAGGATCGTGACATGGTGCGCGAAAAAATCCAAAGACAGTTGCATCAGAACGCATTGGAGTTGGCTGCGCAACAAGTGCAGAGTGAACACGCTCACACCCTAAGAAAGATGAGCGCGAGATGGGGAACGATGGGCAAGCACTGCGTTGGCCGCGACACACCGGAATGCCGCAATGCAATCGTAGGATCGAACGCAACCAGTACGCGATCCCACAGCGAGCAGTCACTGACCGATCGCTTGCACGATTGTCGGTTCATCCGATGAGTGTTCCGCACGACTTGAAATGGCCCCGTGAAACAATGATCGCCGGGTGCATGATGTGTCACGCGGTCCACCGACAAAAAAGGGGCAAGCCCCCCCCCTTTCTTCGGGGGCCGCGCATGCCACTGGCTCGGATGATTCAAAACCAGGCGAGGGGACCGCGGAAGGGTTCTGCTTCGCAGGGCCTTCGGCGAGCGACCGAACACGGAGAGCCAGATTGGAGTCGGGAGCCAAAGCGAATGCCGCAAGGTCGGGGACGGACCACAGCGGGCCATGCCACGCCGTGCGGGCCGAACCCGGGTCATCCGCCTCGCGCTAGGGCACGCGATGCCCGCGCATCCGGTCGGGTCCCGAGAGGTGCCGGGACCA
>JAPPOR010000106.1 GCA_028817905.1 Myxococcales bacterium | reverse complement strand
CGTGCAACCGAGACAGGGGCAAGATCGCTGCAAGGGACTCCCCCAGGGCATGGGCGAGGGCCACCTGTTCGGGATCGGGATGATAGTGGTTGGACATCGGCGCCTTTTCCGGTTCTTCGAGCCGACGCTAGCGTGGGCCCCGCGGCAAGCCCAACACCCGCTCACCGATGATGTTGCGCTGGATCTCCGAGGTGCCCCCGGCAATCGTCTCGGAAAACGCATCCAGGTAGTCGTGTCCGATGCCATGCATCCCCACGACCTCCGGAGCGTCGATGCCGAACAGCTCCACGGCCGCGGCATGTACCCGCTGGGAGTATTCCGCGAACGCCAGGCGGGCAAATGATCCGCTCGCGTCCGGCGGCGCATCCGCCGACGCGAGCGCCAACCGATACGTCATCGCACGCACCGCGGCGCCCTCCGCGCGCAGCTGGGCAATGCGGGCTCGCAAATACGGGCGGTCCTCGCGACACGCACCCAGCAACGCCTCCACGCGTGTCAACAGGGTCAACAAGAGCGCCAGACTGGAAGTGCCGCGCTCGAACGAAAGGGTCGACATGGCCGTGCCCCACCCCCGATTGAGCCCACCCACCACGTTGGACAACGGGACCCGGACGTCGTCATAGAACACGTCGCAGAACTTGAAGTTCCCGGCCATGGTGCGAATCGGTCGGACCGTCACGCCGGGCGCATCCATGGGGCAGATAACCCACGTCAGGGCGCCGGAGGTGCTGGCCGCGGGGTCGGTCCGCACGAGCAGCTCCTGATAGTCTGCAATGTCCGCAAAGCTCGACCAGGTCTTGTGGCCACGAATGACGAGCATGTCGCCCTCGACCGTGCCGGTGGTCCGCAAGCTGGCCAGGTCGGAGCCCGAGCCGGGCTCCGAAAAGCCCTGGCACCAGATGCTCTCGCCACGGATGATGCGCGGCAGATGAAACGCCCGCTGCGCCGCGCTGCCGCAGGCGATCAACGTCGGACCCGCGTGGTTGACCCCTACGAACGTCGGCCCCAATGGGTCGGGCGCTCCCGCGCAGGCGTACTCCTCCGACCAAACGATCTGCTCGAGCACGCTCGCCCCGCAGCCCCCCACGTCTTTCGGCCACGCGATGCCGCCCCATCCGCCCTCTGCCTGGGTTCGCTGCCAGGCGAGCGCATAGGTTCGTGACGCAGGCCCGTCCGGTGGAGGAGCGGACTTGGGCACGTGCTGAGCGAGCCACTTGCGCGCCCGTAGGCGGAATGCGTCGATGGGTTCATTCATGGCCGCGGCTCCTCGTGGGGCGACGCACCGGCGGCGTCCGCAACACCCCAGCGTCGCACGAGCTCCCCGGCACCGAGCGCCGGCGCGATGGCGCCCGGCGTACGCGAGAAGCGGGGAGCGGGGCTGGCGTGGCGATGGCCGTCACGCGTGACGTACACGTCCCGCGCCTTGAGGTGCGGATGCTCGAACGATTCCTCAAGGGTCAGCACCGGGGCTACACAAGCGTCGGTGTCCGCGAGCAGCTCAGCCCACGCGTCTCGGGTCCGGGTCGCAAAGATCGCGGCCAGCGCCTGGCTCCGCTCAGGCCACGTGGCGCTGTCGTACTGGTCGACCCGACCGGAATCATGCACGCCGATCCGGTCAAGCAACTCCGCATGGAACTTCGGCTCGATGGCGCCGACCGCGATTTCCTTCCCATCCGCGCAGCGGTAGGAGCGGTAGAACGGCGCCGCGCCACCGAGGAAGTTCCGGTCCCGGTCAAGCGAGACCCGGCCCGTCTCCGAAAGACCGCAGAAGAACGTCATCAGCGACGCCACGCCGTCCA
Source organism: Myxococcales bacterium (assembly GCA_028817905.1). Classification (GTDB taxonomy): domain Bacteria; phylum Myxococcota_A; class Polyangia; order Polyangiales; family JAFGIB01; genus JAPPOR01. Next base: position 24,639 of record JAPPOR010000106.1, on the reverse strand, counting down.
CGATCGATGCGTCGATAACCTGCCCGCGACCCGACCGCTCGCGCTCCCACAGGGCAGCCGCGATGCCGAGGGCAAGGAACATCGACCCGCCACCGAAGTCACCCACCAGGTTGAGCGGTGGTTGGGCCGGCTCGCCTGGCCGGCCGATCGCACCAAGCGCGCCAGCAACTGCGATGTAGTTGATGTCATGACCGGCGCGGCTGGCCAGCGGCCCGGTTTGCCCCCAACCCGTCATCCTCCCGTAGATCAGACGCGGGTTGCGGGCCGTCAGCACGTCCGGCCCCAGCCCCAACCGCTCCATCACCCCGGGCCGGCTTCCTTCGATCACAACATCGACCTGCTCAGCCAACGCGAGGCAGCGCCGGCGGCCCTCGTCCGTGCGGATGTCGACAGTCAGCGCGCTCAGCCCGAAGTCGACGACCGGATTCGGATAGCCGTTGCCCCCCGGACGATCGATCCGGAGCACCTCGGCGCCCAGGTTGGCCAGCAACATGGCCGCATGCGGTCCCGGCCCGATGCCCGCAAACTCCATCACACGCACCCCGGCGAGCGGCCCCGAGCGCGTCGTGCCCTTGTCCAGGTCGTCACCGTCGGCGACCATCTGTGCCCTAGTGCGCGCGCGCATCCCGCTTCCGCTCCCGTAGCTGGCCACGCTGGTGCGCGTACAGGCTCGCGCAGCCGCCCTCGCCTTGCCGGTTGCTGCCCCGCGACCTACGCAGGGCGCCGACATTCCGGGTCTCTTCCACGCTTGGCTCCTTCTTGCGTTGCATCGCCCGTCAGGGTTGGTCGGCACGTCCTAGAAACGATCGCGCCACCAGCTCCAGCATGACCTCGTTGGCCCCGCCGTAGATACGCTGCACGCGGGCGTCCGCCCAGGCGCGTGCGATCGGGTATTCGGCCATGTAGCCATAGCCTCCATGAAGCTGAACACCGAGCTCGCAGGCTCGCCCCTGCAGCTCCGTCAAGTACAGCTTGGCCTTGGCGGCCCGGGTCGCATCGAGCTGACCGGCGGCCAGCTCGTCCACGCAGTGGTCGATGAACGTGCGCCCGACGTCCAGTTCGGTGGCCAGTTGGGCGAGTTGGAAGCGCGTGTTCTGCAGGGCCGACAGCGTGGTACCGAAAGCCTGCCGTTGTCGCACGTGGGCCACCGTCCATTCGAACGCGGCCTCTGCAGCAGCCTGGGCGAAGACGGCGATCATCGCACGCTCCCGTGGCAACTCGGACATCAGAATCCCGAATCCCTCGCCTTCCGTCCCCAGCAGGGCATCGTGGCCCACCGAGACATCCTCGAAAAAGAGCTCGGAGGTATCAGCCATGTGCTGGCCGACCTTGTCCAGGTTGCGACCCCGTCGATAGCCGGGCAACGCCGCATCCACCAGAAACAGGCTCACCCCACGCGCGCCGGCCTCTGGGTCGGTCTTCGTCGCGGTCACCACGAGCCCGGCATTCTGGCCGTTGGTGATGAACGTCTTTTGGCCGTTTATCAGGTAGCCAGACGGGAGCGCGCGCGCACGTGTGCAAAGCGCCTTCAGGTCGCTTCCGGCGGATGGCTCGGTCATGGCGATCGCTCCGACAACCTCGCCCGAAATCAGGCGGGGCAACCACTGGCGCCGCTGCTGCTGGGATCCGTGGTGAACGAGGTAGGGCGCCACGATGTCGGAGTGCACCATCACGCCGGTACACAGGCCGCCCGCATTGGCGCGCGCCAGCTCCTCGAGCACAACGACCGAAAAGCGTACGTCCGCGCCGGCACCCCCATCGGTTTCGGGCACGTCGACGCACAGGAAGCCTGCCTTGCCGAGGGCGCGCCAAACGGAAAGCGGCACGATCCCCTCGCGCTCCCACTGGGCGGTGTAGGGCGCGATCTCACGGCCGACGAACCGCCGCACACTGGCGCGAAACGCCTCGAGCTCTCCACGAATCTCGCCACGGTCTACGACTCTTGCTCCCATGTCTCGCTTGTTCTCCAAGGTGTGGCGTCGCCCGGCGTCCACCAGCAACCACCCGCACACGGCTACGAGCGGGTGTCGCAGCAGCGCACCCCGACGCTCGGCCGCGGCCGGCAGGCTCAGCGAAGAACAACAGGCTTCGCACCGGCGCATCGCCCGACGCGCGCCGCCGTCTGAACTCGTACCGCACGCGCCGCGCGCAGGGGATCCTTTCTGCGCGTTGGCCGCTCGGCGCAAGCCATTGGCCGCCGGTAACCTCAGCGGCTTGGGACACGCTCGCGAGCAGGCCCAAAACGGCGACACCCGACCAGGGCGCCTCGAGGGCATCACGCCACGGGCAACGGGCGAGGGTCTCGCACTGCGATGGTTTGGCCGTCCGCAGCAAGACCTTTGCGATTGAGGTCCACGAAGCAAGCAGGCTACGTAGAATTCATGCCGGTCAAGGTCTACGAACGCATCTTGCAGCTCCTCGAGGCCGAGGGCATCGACGCACTGTTTGGGATTCCCGACCCCAACTTCGTCCACCTCTTCGTCGAGGCCGAAAAACGTGGATGGAAGGTCGTGGCGCCGCACCACGAGCTCGCCGTCGGCTTCATGGCCGAAGCGTACTCCCGCATGACGGGCCGGCCGGCCCTGTGCATCGCCACGCTCGGCCCTGGTGTCGCCAACGCCGCCGGTTCGATGATCTGTGCCAAGGTCGAAAACTCGCCGGTGATCTTCCTGGGCGGCCAGCGCGGGCGCGTAACAGAGCAGCGCGTACGCCGTGGCCGTATCCAGTTCGTCAAGCAGACGCCGCTGTTTGAGAACTCGGTGAAGTATAGCGCCTGCATCGAATACGCCGACCAGACCGACGAGATCATTCGCCATGCCCTGCGTGTCGCCCAATCGGGCACCCCCGGGCCGGTCTACATCGAGTACCCGGCCCACGTGATTCAAGACGAACTGGACCTGCCCGCACCGCTGCCTCCCGAGGCCTATCGGCTGGTGCAGCCCGGAGCGGACGCGAGCATGGTCGCCAAGGCAGCGGAGCTGATTCAGGCAGCCAAGTCTCCGATCCTGCTCGTCGGCCACGCGGTACACACCTCGCGAGGGGGCCAACAGGTCAAAGCGCTGGCGGACGCGATGGCATGCCCCCTGATCCAGACGTCCGGAGGCACCTCCTTTATCCAGGGCGTGCAGGAACGCACGTTCCCCTATGGCTTCTCCGACGCCGCCATCGAGGCGGTGGTCAAGTCCGATCTGTGTGTGGCGATCGGCACCGAGCTCGGTGAGCCGGTTCACTATGGCAAGTGGCGGCACTGGGCCGACAACAACGCCACCCGCAAGTGGGTCCATATCGAGCTCGACCCGGCTGCGATCGGCGTCAACCGCCCCGTCGATGTCCCCCTGGTCGGGGACCTTCGCACGGTCGTGCCGCAGCTCACCGAGGCGCTGAAGGCTCGGCCCAGGAAGCCGTCGCCCGACCTGGCGCGCTGGATCGAAGCCGATCGAAAGCGCCTGCTCAAGCTGGCCGAAAGCGCGCCGCGGCTCGATGGACCGATGCACACGGCCCGTTGGGTCGTGGAGGCGACCAAGGCCTTCCCCCAGGATGGCATTCTGGTCCGCGACGGAGGCGCCACGGTGATCTTCCAGTGGACCTATTCGCTGTGCAAACCGCAGGACGTGATCTGGAACCAGAACTTCGGGCACCTCGGCACCGGTTTGCCCTACGCCATCGGCGCATCCCTGGCCGACGGCGCGAAGCGCCCGACGATGCTGCTCACGAGTGACTCGGCTTTCCTCTTTCACATAGGGGAGCTGGAGACCGCCGCGCGCCTCAACTTGCCGCTCGTGACGGTGGTCGGCGTGGACCACCAGTGGGGGCTCGAGGTCGGGGTGTACAAGCGCACCTTCGGCCACGGCAAGACGTCCGAGCCCGGGGTGCACTGGAGCAAGGACGTACGCTTCGATCGGATCGCCGAGGGTCTTGGCTGCCAGGGCCGCTACATCGAGGCCAGCGAAGAGCTGGGTCCGGCCATTGAGGCCGCGTTCGCGAGCCGCAAGCCGACGGTCATTCACGTTCCCATCGACCCGGTGGTGAACCACGGCGGGCTGGAGAACAAGGACATGCCCAACTACTCGGAGTTCCGTACCTGGTACGCCGAAGGTACCCAGTAGCGGCCGCGTGGCCGTTGCGTGGCGACGCCCGCCGCCACGCTGCGACACACCGACCGCTGCATCGAGCACAGGCCCAAGGGCCTCGCCTGCCACTATCCGCAGCAGACAGGGGTGATACGACCATGCGCAACTATCTCAAGTTCTACATCAACGGCAGCTGGGTAGACCCGGTCGAGTCCAACACCATGGATGTGGTCAACCCGGCCAGCGAGAAGGTCTCGGGCAAGATCGCGCTCGGTTCGGCTGCTGACGTCGACAGGGCGGTGACCGCAGCCCGTAGCGCCTTTGCCAGCTGGTCGGCGACTACGCCTGAAGAGCGGGTGGCCGTGCTGCAGCGGATCGCGGATGCGTACCAGGCGCGCTCGGGTGACCTGGCCGCCGCCATCACCGAGGAGATGGGCGCCCCCGCGGAGCTTGCGAAGGGCTATCAGGTTGGACTGGGGATCGGGCATCTGAACACGGCCATCGAGATCCTGAAGGACTTCGCGTTCGAGGAGAAGAAAGGCGGCACGCTGCTCGTCAAAGAGCCCATCGGCGTGTGCGGCTTGATCACGCCCTGGAACTGGCCGATGAACCAGGTGGCCGTCAAGGTCTTCCCCGCCCTCGCCACAGGCTGCACCGTGATCCTGAAGCCCTCTGAGCTCTCGCCCTACTCGGCCCAGATCTTCGCCGAGATCCTACATGCAGCAGAGGTTCCGGCGGGTGTATTCAATCTCATTCAGGGCGACGGCCGTGGCGTCGGCGTGGCGCTAGCGAGCCACCCGGATATCGACATGGTCTCCTTCACCGGGTCCACGCGCGCCGGGATCGAGGTCGCAAAAAACGCCGCCCCCACGGTCAAGCGCGTTGCCCAGGAGCTCGGAGGCAAGAGCCCCAACATCGTGCTCGACGACGCCCAGTTCACCGAGCACGTCGCAGTGGGTGTGACGTCGATGATGACCAACTCGGGCCAGACATGCAGCGCGCCCGCCCGCATGCTGGTGCCGGCGAGCCGTCTCGATGAAGCCATCCGCGTGGCGCGGGAAGCGGCCGCCAAGGTGACGGTGGGCGACCCCACCGGCGACGCCTCCATCGGACCCGTGGTCTCCCGGAGCCAGTTCGACAAGATTCAGGCGCTCATCCAGAAGGGTCTCGACGAGGGCGCCACCCTGGTTGCAGGGGGCCTCGGGCGCCCGGAGGGCCTGCGCGCCGGGTACTACGTCAAACCCACCGTGTTCGCGCACGTCACCAACGACATGACGATCGCACGGGAAGAGATTTTCGGCCCCGTCCTGACGATCCTCAGCTACGAGGACCTGGACCAGGCCATCGCGATCGCCAACGATACCGAGTATGGCCTCGCCGGCTTCGTATACGGGGCAGACCTCGCACAGGCCCGCGCGGTAGCCCAGCGCATCCGTGCCGGTGCGGTGTACATCAACGATGGCTTCGATTTCTGTGCGCCGTTCGGGGGATACCGCAAGAGCGGCAACGGCCGCGAGTGGGGCGAACACGGCTTCCAGGAGTACCTCGAGACCAAAGCCCTGTTGGGCTACACGCCCGCCTAGACGCGTGTCGACGACGCGTGTCGACGACGCGTGTCGACGAAAACTTGGGCGACCTCTGACCTTGGGATGCGGACCACCGCGGGTGCGGCTTTCGTTGACGTGCGACACCGAAGGACGATGAGAGCGACGATGGCCTTTCGGGCAAGCCGTCGCGGTACGAGTGACGCGCCCCTACGACCACCTCGAAAAAGCGCGGGGTCCTCCGTTTTGTTGCCCTCGCGCGTGGCGACACTGCCCCACGCAAGTTATGGACAGATGTGTTCCGCCGTAGGCAGCTAGCCCGGATTATTCATGAACTCTGCATCGCCTCGCTTGTTCTTCGACTTCACACGCCTTTCGTCGCCCTCGCAAATACAGGCAGTATGTGGGTCGGTCGCCGAAAAGCCGTGTGAAGCCGAATCCCTGCGCGATCCGACGCAGAGTTCATGAATAATCCGGGCTAGGGCATGTGCGTGCACTTCCCGCTCGTGCGCTGAGCGAGCGAAGACTCGGTTTGTGACTCAGATCGCATGGTAATGTCGAATCATTTTATATATTCTGTAATCGTGGTACTTGTTGGTGGTTGGGTCCATGGCGCTTGATGCTGAACTCCCATTGCTCGTGACGCTTGCGCGCATTCGGTCAGGGCATGGCACGTCTCAGGAGTCGCTGGTCAGTATGCTGAAGACGGAGGACTCGAAGCGCTTGGCAGCGCTGTTGCTCGAAGGGGCAGAGCACGCTGACAACGACGAGCAGACAGCCCGTCTGCGAGCGATCCGGCAACTCGCCGGCGTCGAGTAGCAGTGGCTTCCTTTCGAGCGATCTGACAATACCCGGTCAGCTATCGACGCCGGCGAGTTGCTCGATCGCGCGCAGCTGTTCAATGAGCTTGTCGTCTGGGCTTGACCCGGGGTCCTTGAACATGAGGCCGGCCAACTTCTGCGCTTCTTGGCCGCGCAGCCTGGCGCGCAGCGCCTGACGAGTGCGCAGGTTGCCCGAGTCCTTGAGCCGGGCGAGCGTGACCAGCACGGGAAGATCTTCATTCAAGGCCATGGGCCTACCCCCACACCGCAGTGTCTCACACGCGGCGGCATCTAGTCCAAGATCGCGAAAGCGCGCGCCCGCGGAGACCCCCCACAGGCACTCGGACTATGTTCTTTGCGTACTCCACCTGCAAGGTCCGCGCAGGTGAAAAATCCCTCTGTTGTGGGGCGCTTCACAGCGCCCGATGAAAACGCGTAGCACTTCCATGAGCCCGGCTTGCGGTAGTAAAAGGGCGAGACTGAGTGAGTCGGGGGGGATGAACTTGGGATCCAGCTTTCTCCAACGGTTGCCCGGGCGCGACGTGCCAAGCGTCCCGATCGATGTGGAGCCCATCGGAGCCGCGCATATCGCGTGCTGGGAGCGGCTCGTCCGACCATCGATTGCGCACTCCCGGCGCATCGACCGCGACTGGTGCTGGGCAACGATCGTCGATGCGTTGGTCACGGACTCCCGGGGTGCCTTCGAGCGAACGGGCTGGGCCGTCTGTGCCGGACCGCAGGCCAACCGCATGCCCGTGGCGCTCGTCGTTTGCTTCGAGGGGTTTCCCTATGCCCTTGATACGGGCAAACAAAGCGTGCTTGTCGCCTTTCTCGCGGCCGCTCCCCTGTCTTGCCTCGAGCGCGAGCTGCCCGCTGAACACGTTCCGCGGCGTGCGGGAAGGGCCGCGTTGGACGTGGCTCTAACCCGCTCCCTCGCGCGGGGCCTAGAAGGTCGCACGTGTGCCAGCGCGTTGGCTGGCGCGCCTTCCAACCTAACTAGGTGGTACCTGCGGCAAGGCATGTCCCCGGTGCCCGCCGAACTTGACCCACGCAGCGTGTCGCCCCTGTTTCAACGAACCACCCAGCTCTTTCACCACGACGCCGAAAGCGCCGAAAAAGCGATCAAAGACCTCAGACACTTGCGCGGGCCCCGGCTGTTGGCCTGACCCATGGACGCCAATATGAATGCTTTCGTCGACTGTGACAGTGGTTCAATCGGCGAGCTGATCGCGTACCTAGCTCCCGAGGTGGCGGATCGAGGTTGGACGGGTTGGCCGCCCGACGCGTTCGCCGTTGCCGCGGACCTCCTGCGCCAGTCGGGCGCCTATGTGCGCGTCATCGACGCGGACCCCACGCTCCTCGGTCCCGGCTGGCCGACGGAAGCGCGGCAGTTGGGGAACTCGTGGCGGGACGCGCTCAACGATGCCGAAGCGGAAGCCAGTCCCCCGGAAGACGACCTGGGTGCCTCGGACACCAAGGCCTGGGCCCGCTTCGCTGGCAGGATGCCTCCTCCCACCCCAATCGCCGACCTCTGGGCAACCATCCGGTCCGGTGCGCAGACCCTGCTGTCCGAGCTCATCCGCGACGCCAATCGGGGAACTCTCGCGGCGCTCATCAAACTGTGCGGAATCGCGGACGAAGCTTGCGCCGGCATCGGCATCGAGAAAATCCGGGGCAGCTCGTTGCTGGCCGTCGCGGAGCCGCTCGTGACGATGAGCGGGAGCCTTTGCATCGAAATCTCAGTCGAGAAGCTCGCGGTGCTACCCAAAAAACACACACCCCAATGTGGTCTGACGATCCGCTCGATGTCCCATCACCTGGCGTTGCGGCCCGCGAACGGCCTCCACGCCCAGTGGATCCCTCCCTACGAGATGCCCAAGCCAGCCGGTCCGCTCGAGGAGGTCATGAACCTGCTGCTATTGCCGTGGCCTACGGAGATCGATCCCGCCACAAACTTCGAGGTCGTGAACCCCTCCCCCGTGACGCTGCCCAGCACGTTCGGTCTCTTCCGGTACAGAAGGGAGGTCAGCGATTCGGCCGGCAACGAGTTCGCAAAGCGGTTCGAAGCCGTCATGGATCTAGCTGCGCGCAGGGTTGGAACGGTTCATGGCATCGTGTTACCTGAGCTGGCGCTGACCGTAGAAGAGTATCTAGAGGCGGAGCGCGTTGCGATGGACAGGGGTGCGTTCCTGATCGCAGGTGTATCTGAGCCGTCCGGCAACGGCGGGAGCAGGCGCCTGACCAACGCATCCTACACCCAGATCGCTGGACTGGCTGACACGCCGGTACTTGCCGACCAGATGCGTCTGAAGCAGCACAAGCACCACCGCTGGTGTCTCGATCGCCAGCAGGTTCTGCAGTACGGCTTGGGGGCGCGCCTTCCGGCCGGACGCGCGCTGTGGGAAGACACACCGGTCGCCAAGCGTGAGATCGCATTTCTGAACCCCAGCAGGTGGCTGACCCTCTCGGTACTCATCTGCGAGGATCTTGCCCGTCAGGATCCCACGGCTGAGACAATTCGCGCCGTCGGCCCGAATCTCGTGATCGCACTGCTCATGGACGCGCCGCAACTCCGCGATCGTTGGCCGGCGCGCTACGCCTCGATCCTTGCAGAGGATCCGGGTTGCTCGGTCTTGACCCTCACATCGCGCGGGATGTCGCGCTTGAGCAGCCCCAAGGACGAGGCCGCAGAGGACAAGAGCGACGTGCTCGCTCTGTGGCGCGACGCTCCCCACGGGCAGCGTGAGGTCCGGATTCCCGAAGGCTGTCCAGGATGCGTTCTGAGCCTTGCGGTGGACGAGGGCCGGGAGTACACAGCCGACGGGCGCCTGGGCAGCCGACCCGCCCACTACCCCGTCTTCGCCGGGGTCTCATTGCTGCCCGATGGCTAGCGAGGCCATCATGACCATCAGGCGCTGCACGAGGGCGTCGTGGAAGGCTCGCTCGTGGTCGTCGGTGATTTCATCCCAGCGCTCGTTGATGGCAGAGAAGACCACCGAGGCCAGGTAGCAAGCAGGCGTGGGGTCGTCGACGTTTGCCAGGCACCCCGCGATCAGTGGGTGCCGAGGGTCGAGGTAGATTCCGTCGGCGTCAACTGCCACAGCCCGCCCCGCTCCGTTCGGAGCAAGGGAGATGCAGTCAAGCGAAAGCGTTTCGACGTGCCCCGAGTGATTGGCACGGAGCCAAATGAGCTCGTCGTGCACGGCGCGCAAGAGGGCGTCCCCGCGGACGGGCTCGACTTCGGCATCCCTAACGGGGTCACCTGCTTCGTTGGGTTCGTCTAGTGCGTCGGCAGGGCCGAGGGCCTCCTCAAGGGACGCCAGCGCCTTCTGAGCGCTCTCGACCGCGGTCTGCCGATCGCCCTCCTGATGCGGTTGGAGCGTCGCCTTGATCCGCGCCACTTCTCCATCCACCACGCGCTCGCGGCCAAAGAGCCTGCGTAGCAGCGCAGCTTCCTCATCACTCGCACGCAGACTTGTTCGGTTGAGCTGCGACTTGGTGACCCTGCGACGAAAGACCCTAAGCACGCCATCCTCCCGCAGCATGGCGCACGCATCGAGCAGTGTGAGGTGCTTTCCGGACGTACTACGAAGCAGACGCAGCTCCACCAAAGGGTGCAAGCGGTCCACCTCGTACAACTCTTGCGGGCCGACTCCCAGATCGATCGGAGCGGGGAGTTCCTCCGCAAGGGCCTCGATCGCCTGTACGACGACTTGCGACTCAGGTGCGTAGGCCGGGTAGGAGGAGCCGAATCGGGAAGGCCACCCGGGCAACGTCATCAACGCCGCCATCTGCAAGAGCGAATGGCGCAATGGGTCGCGGTCAGCCGCGGCAAGCCGACGCCGCAGTTCCTCATAGTTGTCGACAAGGTACTCGAACGCGTCACGTAGCGCTGCCGCGAGTGCGACCATCGCGCGGGCAAACGCATCGTCCACCTCGATCGCTCCGTAGTCGTCGCTTGGACAGAAGTCGGCCTCGACAACGAAGGTGACCCCGGAGACCGGCCCCGAGACCACATCCTCCCACAGGATGTGTCCATCCTTGATGAAGGTCGCGCGACCGGGACGGTTTCTGACACCTTCGATCGCAAGCTCGCCCCGCACCCCCGGCGCCCCAACTGGAACCGATACCAGTCGGTAGCGACCCATTTCGGGCAGACTGGGGGCCGCCGGTCGCGAGCGCCAGCGACGGTGGTTCCGCTCCCGTCGTAGCCGAAAGCGAAAGCGCTCCTTGCCATCGACCACCGCATCGCCAAATAGGGCCCGCAGGGCCTGCTCGTCGGCCGGATCGTGGCACAGAACCAGCAGATTGCTACTCAGCTCCTGAGGCTCGAAGCTGGTCACACCGTCGATCAGGGCGATCACAACTGGAGTCGTCTCGACCTGGCCGGTCCTTGCATGATGCGCCCGGATTCGGCCTAGGCTCAGTTCGGTTGTCCCGTCGGCCCCATGAGCGAAGAGCGACAAGGTGAGCAGCGGGTGGTCAGACGCGATCCGCTGCAGCAGTGCGGGCGAGCCCGCCATGGCGAGCCACGCGCGGATGATCCCATGCACCGGGACCTCCCGCTCAAAGTGTTCCGCGTCGGCCGCGAGATGGACAACCGCGTCCTCAAGCGGTCCGCGGAGCGCCGCAAGCGCGGCCTCATAGGACCCATCGCGAACGACCGACACCTCTGAAATGTCCAGGCTAAAGGCATCGCTGTCGATGCGAGCCATGGTGTGTGGGACGCCTTCCCAGTCGTCCACCACGTGAATGCAGACGCCGTCTTGATAGAGCGCCAGCTGCGGCGTTGGGCTGGTGCCGAAGCCTACGGCCACCCGCAGACCAGGGCGTTCCTGAGCCCGGGCGCAGACCGCATCCGCCGCGGACATCCCGAAACCGCGCGAGATCAAGGCCCCCGAAACGCGAACCGGTACATCGCTCGCGACACCCGCTTCGCGCAGAAACCGCTCCTCAGCCAACTGCCCGAAAAGGTCTCGACAGAACCGCATGGCTGCGACCTTGCCGAAGCGTTCGCGCACGTGCACCTCGAGTCCATCAATGGCGGAGGCGGCAGCAGCATGGGACACAATGGGCTCGCCCCGGGCGGGTAGCAGCACGGTCGTCCTGCCACTACGGAGCTCGATCTCGCGGGGACAGAGTGCTCGGGCGGCCGCTATGGCCAGGGCGAGATGCTTGTGGGCGCGCCCGTGCGCATCGCGTGGGGTCGAGTAGAGCGCGGTTTCGAGATCGTTAAGCGCGGCCAGCTCGATAGAGAGGCCCCCAGCGCGCATCGTCACATCCCTGGCGCCCAACTCGAAGTCGATCGCGGTCGCACCCGCCGCAACCGCGGCCTGCACCAGCGAAACCACGTACCGACGGGGGTCATCGAGTCGGAACTGCTCGAGCTTTTCGCGGGCGCGAAGCGGGTCAATCGTGAAGCCTCCACCACCGAGACGCGTTCCGTTGCCACGCAGTTCCTGCTTCAGGTCTGCAATCGCGTCCATCGCGCCTCCAGACCCTTGCGCGCAAGCTCAGCGTCGAACGCGTGGTCTAGCCCACCTCGTAGCGCCGCCAGCTTGACTACCAGATATCCGGCCAGCTCGGGCTCGCGACCGGCAAGCACCACCAGCTTGGCGACCATCGGATGGTCGACGTTGAGCACGAGATCCAGCTTCTCCGTGGCTGCTCCCACGTAACGCCGCATGTCGCTGGCCAGGTTCGCAATCGTCTGCGCAAGCAGCTCCGTGCTCTGCTTGAGACGCCCCAACCGCTCATCCCTCGTTTCGTGGAGTTGCATTTGGGTCGAAAGCTCGGCCATCTGGCGACGCAGGCTATCGGCCTGGGCTTGTTCCTCGCGGCGCTCGACCTTGGAGAGCTCGCCCAGCAGGCGCTGCCGCAACGCCGAGCGCTGCTCGCGCAACCGTAGCAGCAGCGCCGACGACTCGTCCTCGTAGCGGGCCGACGCAACGATGCGATGATTGAGCTGGTCGATTTCATCGTACAGGTCAGCGCGGATCTGCTCGAGCCGATCCGCAAGCTCTCGAGCCTCGCGCAGGCAAACAAGACTCGTCTCGTACTGAGCGCGCAACAGCTGCTCAACAGATTGACGCTCAGCCCGCTCACCCGCAAAAAGCCCCGACAAACGCTCGCCAATGCGCGCCCACAGGCCCGCCTCGGCACCCGGCGCACGCAGCTTTGCGGACAGTGTTTGCAGCTCCGCAAGCTCCTGGTCCCGCGCGCCCCGCAGCTGGCCGTGCTGTTCGCGCACACCCTGGAGCGCCTCCACGCGCACGCGCTGCCTGCCCCGGACGGCGCGAATGTCCTCTTCGATGGCCTCATGGGTAAGGCGCTGTCCGTCGAGCTCGCTCACCCTGAATCGCACGTCCGTAGGCCCATCAGCCCACGCATGATACCGGGGGCTACGCGGCGCAAGCAACCACCTGCGAGCCGGGCCCCGTGCGGTCACAGGAGCATTCCACACCCGGAACGCCCGGAAAGCTGAGCAGCTCCGCGGGGAGCGAGCGCCAGTGGCAGCTCGCTCGCGGAACACACTTGGCGTTGCCCGCGCTTTCGAAGACAGCCTGCCCGGTGGCGTTGCACCACGTCGTTGCACCGCGTTGGCACCAGTGCTGGTCCACCCCCGGAGTGGGCTATGCACACAGGACTGGCGACCGCGCGTCCATAGCGGTCGGTGTTTCGAGCCGACGAGCCGACCCCGACTGCTGCGGTCCAAACCGATGCCGCCCGCCGAGTGCCGGCCACCCCAAAGATGCCAACGTCACATCAGCGGCAATCGAGAGGCGACGCTTCCGGTACCGGGGCTGAAGGGTACCGGGGCTGGAAGGCGGACCACGCGGCGCCATCGGTTGGTAAGGGCGAATACACAATTCGTTTGAAGGCTCACGACGGCACGACGTGTATGAGCCCGCTCCGCCGGCCGCATCGTCGCCCCAGGTCGGCCAAGGTAGCCACCAGCCAGGCAAGGCTCTTCGCGTTCGTGATCGGCGCGCACCTCACCCCGTGATGGGATTGGTCGGCTCGGGCGAGTAGACTGGCAAACGTCAGGGGGTACGCATGGATCCGGGCAAGACGAAGGTGCTTCTTGTAGAGCGCGATGACGCGCGAGCGCAAGCACTCGGGCGGCAGCTTGTCCAGACCGGTCACGTGGTGCACCGGGTCTGCTGGGGAGAGGAGGCAGCGCAGGCGGTGCGCAGTGGAACCCCCGAGATCGATCTCATCATGATAGATGCGGCCGTGGGCAATGGGTTGGCCCGTTCGGAAGTGGCAGGCGCGCTTCTGGAGAACGGACAGGTACCGGTGGTGTCGCTTGCGCAGCGTGCAAGCGGCGACGCGCCCGCCGTCGTTCCAGAGTTCAAGTGCGACGGCATCGTGGACCGGGAGGCGGATCCTGCGGTCCTGGGCGCGTCGCTGCAGGCTGTACGAAGTGCCTTCGAGGAAAAGCTTGCGCTGCGACGCCGCATGGGTCAGCTCGAGCGCGCCGCTGCACAGGCGCGTCTCGGTGTATGGGAGTACGAACGGGAGGGCGACGGCTTCACCGGGTCCCGCGCGGTCCACGAAGCCTTTGGTCTGGACGCGACTGACGTGCCCGATCTCGAGCGGATCTCGCAGATGTATGCGCCAGCCACTTCGGAGATGTTGATGCGGGCAGTCCGGCTTGCGCTTGAGGATGGGAAACCGTCTAGCTTCGTGACCGAGATCCAGACACCGGCGGGCCAACACAGATGGGTGCGCACCCAGGGGAGCGTAGCGCAGGAAGCGGGCTCCGGGGCGTCCAGAGTCCTAGGAACCGTTCAGGACATATCGGAAATCCGGCTGCTTGACCGTGTCATGCGGGACAGCGCGATGACCTTGGACCAGGTCGAAGAGATCACCCATATTGGCCATTGGTCGGTAAGCCTGACAGATGGGTCGTTCTTTCACTCCGACGAGGTCAAGCGCATCTTTGGCTACGAGCCCTCCGAGTATGCGCTTTCGGTGGAGGAAGCGATCGAGGCCTACCATCCGGAGGACCGCGCCGAAGTGGTTCGGCTCTTCAACCGGGCCGTGGAAACCGGCCAGGGATACGAATTTGACCTCCGGATCGTGCAGCCGAGCGGTGACATCCGGCATGTTCACGCGAAGGGATATACCGAAAAGGACGACAGCGGAAAGGTGACGCGGGTCTATGGGGTGTTCCAGGACATCACGGAGCGCGTCCTTGCGGAACGGGCACTGCGGGAAAGTGAGGCCTCCATGAAGGCGCTCGTGGACGGCGTCCATACCGCGATCGTGGTCCACGGCCCGAACGGCGAGATCCTTCTCAGCAATCAGATGGCCAACCGTCTTCTCGCGCCCCTGGCAACGGAGGTCGTCGGCAAGGACCTGTCCGACCCGGCCTGGCGTTTCTTCTTTGAAGATGGCCGCCCGGTTGGCATCGATGAGCTACCAGTCAGCACAGTGCTCAGGACAAAGGAGCCCATCGAGAATCTGGTTCTGGGGCGACGCGATGGTGAGGGTTTCGCGTGGCTGCTCGTCAACGGCGTGCCAGTGGTCGACAAGGGCGGAGACATCACGAGAGTCATCATCTCCTTTGTCGATATTACCGAACACAAGGAGATGGAAGAGCGCTTGCATCAGTCCGAAAAGATGAGGGCTATCGGTCAGCTTGCGGGAGGCGTCGCACACGACTTCAACAACCAGCTGATGGTGATGCTGAACTTCGCGGAGCTGCTCAAGGAGTCGCTCGATCCCGAATCGATCGAACAGTCGTTTGTCGATCGGATCCTATGGGGCATCAGTCGCTCCTCAGAGCTCACGAAGCAACTGCTGGCGTTTGCGCGCAAGGGCAAGTATGTGGTCACCACAGTCGACATCAACAAACTCATCGCCGAAGTCACGTCGATGGTGAGTCACAGCTTCGACAAGCGAATCCGCATCACCCGCCAACTGGACGCGGACCCCGCCAGCGTTGTCGGAGACGTTTCGCAGCTCCAGAACGCGCTGCTCAACATGGCGCTCAGTGCACGAGATGCCATGCCGGCGGGAGGCGAGCTCGCGTTCCGGACAGAGCTGGCGATGCTCGATGAGCGGTTTCTGGCAGAAGCTGGGCTCGAACTTTCCCCGGGACCCCACGTGCGCGTAGCGATCAGCGATACCGGCATCGGCATGGATGAAGGCACCCGCAAACATATCTTCGAGCCGTTCTTCACCACCAAGCTCCAGGGGAAGGGGACCGGGATGGGGATGGCATCTGTCTACGGAACGGTGAAGAATCACCATGGCGCGATCGACGTGCAGAGCGAGCCAGGCTCTGGGACGACCATAACGATGTTCTTCCCGCTTGCGGCCGTTGAAGGTCACGATGCCGAGGAGCCGGCGTTGACCGAGCAGCGGGGAGGCGGACGGATCTTGGTCGTCGACGACGAGGAGGGGGTCGCCACCTCCGTGAGTATGGTCCTCTCCCGCAAGGGCTACGAGGTGGTAACCTGCGCAAGCGGTCGTGACGCCGTGGAGGAGTTCAGAAAGTCGTGGAGGCACACCGATCTGGTGCTTCTCGACGTGATCATGCCCGAGGTGAGCGGATCCGAGGTCTTCCGCGCCTTGAAGGCGATCGATCCCGGCGTCAAGGTCATCTTGATGTCCGGATACAGCTTCACGGACGAAGCCAAGAAGATCATCAGCGAAGGGGCGGCCAGCTTCCTATTGAAGCCAGTTGGGGCAAAGGAACTGCTGGGGAAGATCACCGAGTCACTAGGGAACGAGCAACCGTAGGAGCCCCTTGCCTAAGCGCTCGACTGGGATCCTACCCAGAATGGATGATGTACTGCATCAGTTTGAAGCTGATAGTCGGATAGGTCATCCCGCCTCCCGTATCGTGGCTGAACGCGACGTAGAGGTCACCCCCTGACTGGTGCGGACGCTCGTCGCTCCTGGTCGCTGGGTCAAAGTACGCCGTCATGGTCGAGGTCGCTGGTGCCGGGAAGGTGGGAGCGAAGAGCTCCTGGGACCGCACATAGTCCTTCACCGACTGATTCCAGGCCGTCATGAACGACAGCAGATAGGTCGACGTGGTCATATACGCTCCGCTGCCACCATTGTTGGTGTTGGCCGTGAACGTCACCAGAGCCGTGAAGCTCTTGAGGCCGGGGGGAATGACCAACTTCCAGGTTGCCTCCGAGCGTCCCCCTTGGACGACTACGTTGCTCACCGTGCGAGGAACGTCCGGAAAGATGGGGGGCTCCGGCCGCACAAAGCGCATGAGGGCACTCGGCACCGCCGGCTTGCCCGCCAACAATGCCTGGTTGGGGGAAATCTCCCACTTGAACGCATCGCTGAGGTCTGCACCATAGCCAGCGTAGCGATTGGCGAGGTAACTGGCGATGTCGAGGCTCGAACTGTCCAAGAGCTTGACGTACGGACAGCTTATTACCTTGCGGTTTCCCGTGATCAGCAGCGTCTGCGGAATGTGATTCACGAGGTTCACGACAGCGCCGTTTGGGTAGTTCGGCCCAGGGAATAGGGCGCAATCTCGAATGACGATGCCCGCCCCGTACCAAGGCCACTCGAATTGATTCGGCGCATAGTGATAGATGATCGGAATACCACTGCCCTCGCCGCCGAACCGGGTGTACTCAGCATCCACGGAACCGTAGTTGTCGATCCATCGGCGTCCCAGCACGGCGGGGTCGAAGTCCGGAGGCACCATGGAGACATGACTAAGCTTGAGATGCCCGCTCATATTGCGAAACACGGCGGTGTCGTCCGGAAGGTCCCACATGGCTTTGATCCAGCAGTCGCTGAAATGCGTAATGTCGGCGTAGGTCTCCACCACGGGATTGATCGCAATGAAACGGCAGTCCCTGATGCTGAGGTGTGCAGATAGGTGAAGGTCCCCAGGTGGAACGCCCGGATTCGGCTGCGCCGCACGAACGCACGCGCCCGAGGAATGATTGAAGTCGCAGTCCTCGATCGTGAACAGGGAGTTTGCGATGTTGCTATTTCCAAGGGAGATATGGTGCAAGCCTCCGACAAAGGTCAGCCCGCGAATGGAAACGCGGCGAACATCGTTCAACGCCAGGGTAGGAACCTCAGCCCGTTGATCCAGCACGGCCCTCGTATCTCCAGCGATTGTGACGCTGGTCCCCAGCAGTGTGATCGTGTCCCAGACCACGTAGTGTCCGGCAGGGAACAAGAGGGCCGGCCTCGAGTACGCCGTGTTGCTCACCCCTCGTGCAAACTCCAGGGTCCCGGGGCCACTCGTATAGTCTTTGATCGCGCTCGCGGCCGCGCGGATCGCCGCCGTATCGTCCGTCGCACCGTCGCCCGTCGCCCCGAACCAACGAACGCTGATCGCACTCTGGTCCCAGAGTCGGTGCCAGCGGCCCGACTGCTCCAGTGGGGTCATGATGAGCCCTTCGTCTCCCGCGCTGCTGTCGTCCGGTACCAGCCGGAATACACCCCCGCCCCCGTCGCCAGGGGCGTGATAGCCATGCACGACGGCCGTCGTGATTTCGCTGCTGGAAGGCAGCTCAATCAGCTCCTGCACGGTGTCGAATACACCTAGCTCACCTTCAGCGGTCGACGCGGCTTGGGCCAAGGCGACTGTCGCTCCTGTCGCGCCGTCGAGGGCCGCTGCGGCAAGTCCCGTAGCACCTAGACCGGCGTACCCGAGAAAGCGCCGGCGTCCTTCGCGGGACGAAAGCTCGCTGATCTGCACGCCATCGACTGTTTCTGTCGACTTGCCAAGCGTCGGCATAGAACCTCCCTACTGTTCGGGTGCGACTCGTGACCGCGCTAGCCGTCTATCTGCTAGCACGGGACCCGTGTTGGCTAGCAGGCTCTGGCAAGGAGCGACACTGCAACAATCGTCGCATCCCGTCGTTGGAGACATGGAGTCGAAGGACAAGCGAGGCGCGTCGAAGTCATGAAGCCGGAACACGACCTGGCGGGCTAGCCGCACTGCGACAATCGTCTATCCCTGATAGGAGTGTCCCGCATCTGGCGGGGCGCGCGGTCGGTGGCCCCGAGTCATGGTGCACGTGCGCACACGCACTCGACCTGGGATGTTCCAACGGCACACCTTCCCCTGGCCCCTGGTTCGGCGACCCCCATGGCGGTGCAGGACTCTTCGTTCGCGCGTGCGAGGGTAGACATGAAGGGCAAAGAGGGACTGCGGCGCCTGGTGTCATTGCCAACGCGCCGCGGGCGTTGCCTTCCGCGTCCCCGTTGTCAGCACTTTTCTCACGTGCGCCTCGATGCTCGTATGTTCAGAGATCGCGTTGTCAATGTAGGTTGAATTTTATAAAATAAAGGTACATGGGAGCGCGTTCCATAGCCCCTGCGGTCTCAGCGCGGCCCCCTGCGCTGGAGCGCAACCGCGCGATTACACAGCGTTACGAGATCCGGGAGGAGATCGGCCGGGGTGGGGTCGCGGTGGTCTACCGCGCCGTGGATCGCACCTCCGGCAGGGAGGTGGCCCTAAAGGGCATGCGCGAATTCGACGACCCGTCCCGCGCCCAGCGCGCGATGGAGTTCTTCGAGCGCGAATTCCACGTGCTGTCCCAGTTGTCCCACCCCAATGTCGTCGAGGCATACGACTACGAGGTCAGCCCGGGCGGTGCTTTCTACACGATGGAGTTGTTGGTCGGCGACGACCTCCAGGCCACCGCACCCGTCCCCTATGGACCCGCCTGCGCATGGATGGCTGACGTGTGCTCCGCCCTATGCCTGATCCACTCGCGGCGTCTTCTCCATCGGGACATTAGCCCTCGCAACGTACTGCGTGTGGGCGACATGACGGCCAAACTCATCGACTTTGGAGCCCTGAGCCCGATGGGGCCCAACCGCGCAATCGTCGGCACCCCACCCTTTTGCCCGCCAGAGGTGCTCAACCGCGAGGCCCTCGACGCTCGCGCAGACCTGTACTCGCTGGGAACCACCCTCTATTACCTCCTGACGGGCCGGCACGCCTATCCCGCGCGCAGCTTTCGGCATTTGCGCAAACTATGGCGCACGCCCCCGGCAACACCTTCACGACTCGGTCCACAGGTCCCCGCGACCCTAGACGCGTTGGTCATGGAACTCATCCAACTCGACCCCAGCGAGCGGCCAGACAGCGCAGCCGAGGTCATGCAGCGACTGACCTCGATCGCTGGGCTGCCTGCACGCGAGCAGTTGACCGCCTCGGCCGCATACCTGGTCACGCCCACACTCGTCGGTCGCGAGCGGCTACTGTCGGCCTTCCGTACGCGGCTGGGACGTGCCCGGCAACGGCGCGGCAGGGCCTTGGCCATCGCGGCCGTGCCCGGCCTGGGCCGCACGCGTGCCCTGGAAGCCTGCGCTCTGGAAGCCAAACTCGCGGGCGCGACCGTGCTGCGGGCCGATCGACTCGACGCCGAGCAAGGTGACTACGGCGTCGCCCGGGCCCTGTGCCAACAGTTGCTCGAAGTGCATCCAAAACGGGCACGTGTGCTCGCCGCCCCCCACTCCGGCCTGCTTTCGACGATCATCCCCGAACTTGCACCGAAAGCCGACCCAAGTACGGAACGGCTCCCAGAGCGTGCCCAACTACAGGGCGCCCTGCGCGACCTCATGCTGGCGATGGGGAACCATGAGCCGCTCGCGCTGATCATCGACGACGTCGACCAAATCGACGAACCGTCCACAGCGCTGTTGGCCCTGCTCGCGTCCGTAGCCAACAAGCATGCCATCACACTGCTGACGAGCTGCAAACAGAACGACCCGGAGGTGATGACCCCCGGTCTTCGCATGTTGCTGGAGCACAGCAAGGCGATCGGCCTTGAGCCCCTGAGCGCCGCCGAATGCCGAGCCCTGCTCGGCTCCGTGTTCGGCACGCCCGCGCACCTGGAGCTCGTGGCCACCCATTTGCACCGTGTGTCCGCGGGCAATCCGCGCGACCTCATGCAACTCGCCCAGCACCTGGTCAGCCGCGGGGTGGCCCGCTACGCGGTAGGCGCCTGGACCCTGCCAGCGGAGATCGACGCTGCCGACCTTCCCGACAGCCTGGCCAACGCCATGGCCGCACGTGTCGCGGGCCTGTCGCAAGCGGCCATCACACTGGCGCGCGTCCTCGCGCTCGCTCCAACAGACCGGTGGAGCGTCGACCAATGCCACCGACTTGTGGGGCATGCGTCCAGGACAACAACTTTGGCCAGCCTGGACGAATTGTTGACCGCGGGCGTCGTCGAACTGCTCGGGCAGCACTATGCGCTGGCGCAGTCGGGGTGGATCGGACCATTGGTGGCCGACCTGGATGCCCCTACCAAGTGCGAGGCCCACCGGCGCATCGCCGCTGTGTTCGAAGACTCCAGCGAACCCTTCCGCAGTGCCCAGCACCTTCTGCACGCCGGTGACCACGCCCGCGGTCTCGACGCGCTGGTCACCTACGCGCTCGAGTCCAGGGCACTGACCAACACCAGCGGGGACGCCTATCAGCGCTTTCTCGCAAACCTGCCGGCGGACTTCGAAGCTAGCTACCGTCGCGCTATCGCCCTGTGCGAAGAACTCGGAAGGCCGGCCGCCGACGCCTACGCCCTCAACGCGCGCCTGTGCACCGCGTTGGCGCTAGGCCCTCAGGCGTGGGACGTGCTTTCCTGGCTCCTTTCGACCTGTGAGCGCGACTCGGGCTTGGATCAGCTCGAGCACGCGGATCCCGCACTCGACCCGATGGAGCGTATTCAGCGAGCTCTCGGAGCAGCTACCGTCCGGTACGAGCAACTCGGCCCCAAGCGCGCTGCGTTCGCTCCCAAGGTCGCCCTGCAGGAGTTGGCCACCTTGATGGTGCACGGCGTGGGCATCGTCTCCAGCAGCAACGATCGACAACGCTGGAAGCGACTGCCCGTGGTCGAAGCGCTCGCCCCGCTCGCGCCCGGGTTCCTGATCGCCGACCGCCTAAGGCATTCGGTGGGCGAACGCCTCGCAGGGAGGGTCCTGTCCGCGCGCGCCGCCTACGATCGCGTGCTTCTTCGCCTCGCGCAGCCAGACCGAGCAGGGTTGCAAGCGTCCTACTTCACCACCGCGCGGGACGGGGTGATCCTCATGCGCGGGTTGATCGAGTGCCTACTTGGCTCCGAAGGCGTTTCGCGTGCGGCCAGCGACCTCGAAGGCAGCAACCTGATGGGACTCGGACCTCTGCAGCTCCGCATGCTCCAGCATCTGATGCACGGCGAGGGCATGCAAGCCGACGTCGTCCGCAGTGAGCTAGAACAAGCCCAGGTCAGGAGCAATATCGAGCTCCGCTACGAGAGCCCGATGCTGGTAACGGAACTGATCGCCGTAGCCCTCAGCGACGACCTGGCACGGCTGCGACGTCTGATCCCGCATGTGGAGCGCTGGGCGCGCAGGGCCGATAGCTGGCGCCCCATTCTGCACTTCGCCCTAGGCGAACAGAGGAGAATCGCCGGAGACTTCTCCGCTGCCATGGCGAGCCACCGACGCGGCCTGCTCGAGACTTCTGCCGGCGAACACCTTGTCTGGCCCCTGCTCGCCGGATCGCATGTGCGCTGCCTGCTGCGGCTCGGTCGCCCCACGGACGCGGCCGAGACAGGACGACGCTATCTCGCGCAGGCCGAAGCCGCGGACATCGATTTCCTTTCGGTGTACATCCGACTGCCGCTTGCGATGGCGCTCGCCGAGCGCGACGAACCGCACACTGCGCAGGAAATGGCAGACAGCGTGATCGCCTATCTCATAGATCACGGTTCCGCCGGACTTCCCCTGGTGCTCTCGTACATGGTTCGGGCGCGCGTCTGCCTCAAGGCCGGCAACGCCGACAGCTTCGAAGCAGCGATGGACAGCTGCAGAGAGTTTTTCGAGCGCTGTACCACGCGTTCACTCACCGCCAAGTACAAGCAAATGCTTCGCGACGGCAGGAATGCCCTGCGGGACCGTCGCGAAGGTGGCATCACAGTCTCTGATTTCGAAGTGGATTCGGAAGCGGTGATCGCCTATTTGACCACGGCCTTCGAGACCTGCCAGCAGCTCGGCGAACGGGCAAGCCTGGCCGCCAAAGTGCTGGCCGACTACTGCAAGAGCGAAGAGCTCTACTTGTACGTGCCCGCCCCGGACGGACCGGAACTGGCAGCAAGCATTGGCTCCGAAACGCCTCCCTCGGACGTCATGGACATGGTCTCCGTCTTCCTGGCCGCTGAGGCGGGCGATGCCGAAGACGTGACTGCCACCGACGCTCCCGACAACGACTGCGAACCGATGGATGTCATTTGGGAGCTAGACGATGGCCGGCGGTATAGGCCGACCCTCCTGGGCCACCGCTCCAAAGGGGGCTTTGTCATCACTGGCGTCGCAGTCGCCAACGCGACCGACCAGCCCGCCCCCAACGCGGAGCGACTTGCGTCGGAGCTCAGCCGAATCGGGCTCGACACCCCCGAAGGCTTCCGTACCCTCGTCGCGACCACCCAACTAACCGACCTCACAGAACTCGCCTAGCCCAGGAGTCACGCACTGGCACGGCGATGCGCACTACGGCTCCGGGCTGTCTGGCGTTGGGGGCTGCGGCTCCACAGAACACGTAGCGGTACAGCCGTCATCGTCATCTTGGTTGCCGTCGTCGCACGCCTCTTCATGTGAGACGATGCCATCACCACAGTAGCGTTCTTCGCCACGAATGCGCTTGCAGCCCGCGTCACACACGCTGCACTCACCGCCCTGGTACGGGCAGATTTCCGTCTCGGTGTTTCCGTCGTCGCATTGCTCGTCCCCAGTCGTTTCTCCGTCGCCGCAGTAGCGCTCTTGGCCGGCGACCAGCTGGCAGTTGGCGTTGCAAACCGTACAGGGGCCCTGGCCGTACGGACAGGCTTCCGTCGCACTGTTTCCGTCGTCACACGCCTCTTCGCCCGTAACGCGCCCATCGCCGCAGTACACGCTCCGGTCGATGCGCTGGCAGTTGGCCGTGCACACGATGCAGCCTGGATCGCCGTAGTGGCAGACCTCCGTTTCCGCGTTGCCATCGTCGCATTGCTCATCATGACTGGTCTCACCGTCGCCGCAGTAGCTGGTAGCGCCGGGAACGATCTGGCAGCGGTCGCCACATACGTCGCAGCTTGTTGCGCCATAGGCACAAGCCTCCGAGATCGCGTTCCCATCGTCACACGCTTCAGCGTCCGTAATCTTGCCATCGCCACAGAATCGCGGACCGGTTGGCTGGCACGCCATGTCGCATCCCGCGCAGGAGAGGTCGCCGTATTCGCAGCTCTCGGTCTCCGTATTTCCATCGTCACACACCTCCCCCGCCGGAGCTTGCACAAGGCCATCTCCACATGCCCGCAAGGTCGTGCAGTCGTTGCTGCAGTAGTCATCGTCCTCGGAGTTCCCGTCGTCGCACGCCTCATCGCCGCGTATCAGACCATCGCCGCAGATCGGCCGGCATCGCCCGGATGTCTCGGGGCACATCCAGCCCTGCTCGATCCGACAGGCGCCGTTGCAGCCGTCGAGATTCTCGGCGTTCCCGTCGTCGCAAGCCTCCCCCGTAACGATTTGTCCATCCCCGCAGCCTTCCAGATACTCTACGCCACAGTCGGCGTCACACCCATCCCCCGGTTCGACGTTCCCGTCGTCACAGCTCTCCTCGCGTTCGTCCAGGGCACCGTCGCCACAGTAGCGCGTCAGACCGCTCATCTCATGGCAGGTTTCATCGCATACCGTACAACTCTCCTGGCCGTAGTCACAGTCTTCGGTCACCGTGTTTCCGTCGTCGCACCGTTCCTCCCCGGTTGTCAGGCCATCTCCGCACCGGGTCGGGCAGTCACGGTCACAGCTCTCCGCAGTTTCGTTTCCGTTGCAGACTCCGTCGCCGCAACTGGGCTCAAGGCAAGCAAAGAAGGCGCAGACACCGCTCGCGCAGTCATCGCCCGACTGGCAGCCCGCGCCGATGCCCCCGTCGCCTTGCGGGTCGGTCGGCCCCGCTGGGGCCCCGCCCAAACAAAGGCCAAGAAAACACAGTCCGTCGCACGCCTCACACTCAGGGTCCATCGGCGCATCGTTCGCGTCCGACCCGGCGTCCCGCTCGGCCCTCGGATCATCTCGCTCGGTGCGAGACGATCCGCCATGGCGGCCGATGCCATCATCGTCTTCATGGCGCCCCTGTATGGATGCTACCGAACGACCGGCGTCTGCGGCCGAAACGTCTTTGACAGATTGACTCAGATCGTTGGAGCTTGCGCACCCCACCGCCAGCCCAAGCCACGC
>JAPPOR010000306.1 GCA_028817905.1 Myxococcales bacterium | reverse complement strand
ACAGCGAGTATTCCCTCCTTCACCGAAAGCCCTGCGAAGCCGATCACTGGCACGATGCGCCCTCGCACAACTGTTTCAGTCCGCAGCGATCGCGCTTCGGCCGGACCCTCGGTGAGTATCCCATGCGAGTTGGCCCGGATATCTCGCCAACTCCCGGGTGGATCCCGCCGGGATTGGGCTTCACAGAAATCTTCGCGAACGACCGAATACTTGCGGTGTCTTCGATCGGGCCGAAAGCGCTGTGGTGTCCAAGACCAAGCGGGGTGCCGGTCAGCCTGGCTGTGTCTATTGGTTCTTGGTGTGTTTGCCTGTCATGCCGGTGCCGACGGCCAGCGTCCACCCTCACGGCCATCGGTCGACCTTGGCATGCTGGAATACGAGGTTGTCTGGCAGGCGGACCTTGCCGCCGCGAACGTGCGAGTTTGCTTCCCTGGTTCGCCACCGGATGCGCTGGTGGCTGGCGTGACGGCGGCCCGCACGTGGCTCACGCAGCCGCGTCTCCAGCGCCCAGGTCAGCGGGAGCGACACCTCGTGCTCACTCCCGGATGGATCGATCTTTCCGACGCGCTTGCGGGCGACTGTGTTCGCTATCATGTGGATCTTGCGCGCGCCGGACGACGCTATGGCGATGCTCTGGTCGTGCGTGCCGGGGTGTGGTTGTGGCGGCCTCCGCGCCGGCAATGGCAGGTGTTTTCTGGCGTTCGGATCCGGGTGCAGCCCCCGCGTGGCGGTCGCTTCATCGCGGCATGGCCGCGTGACAGCGACGGCGTGTATCGTCCCGACGCCAGCGTTTTCGGTTTGCGCTCGCGGACCGTCGTGGGGGTGTTTGAGGAACAGTCCTTTGAGGCTGCCGGCGCGCGCTTTGCGGTTGCCACCGTTCCAGGCGTGGCCGACCACATCGCGGGCTTGGCGGTGCCCTGGCTATCGCATGCTGCGCGCTCGGTGGCCGCGGTCGATGCCCGTTTCCCCGTCGAGCGCGCCCTGGTGATCCTCTTGCCGGGCATGGCTGGGAGCGGGGGGATTGACTTTGGCTTTGTGACGCGGGGCGGCGGCGCAGCGATTAGCTTTCACGTCGGCGGCGCAGCCACGTTGCGGCGGCTCACGAAGGAGTGGACCAGTGTGCACGAGTTCAGCCATCTGTGGCTGCCGTTCGTCGATCGGCGTGATGCCTGGCTGTCGGAGGGCTTTGCGACCTACTACCAGGAAGTGCTGCGGGTGCGCGCGGGGGACCACTCTGTCCGCGCGGCCTGGTCCCGAATGTGGACCGGCGCACGCTTCGGGGCAGACGCCCGTGGCAGCCTGGCACGGGGAAGCGAGCGCATGTATGAGGAATACAGTTTTCGGCGTGTCTATTGGGCCGGCGCGGCATTCGCCCTGCTGGCGGACATGGAGCTCAGGCGCCGAACAGAGGGTCAACAATCCCTGGATACGGCAGTGGTTGCGCTCAACCAGCAGCAGCGGGCTGCAACCCGAGGCATGCGCGCGACCGAGGTGGTCGCTGCGCTTGACCGTGTGACCGGTACCGATGTGTTCTCGGTCTTGGCTCGCCGCTGGGTGTGGCGATCACCCTATCCATCCCTCGAGCGCGCCTTTTTAGACCTCGGCCTGCGCCTCGAGGGAGATCGTATCGTGATGTTTCCGGCCAAACAGGCGTGGATCCGCCAGGCCATCATGCACGAACGCTAGCGCTCCGTTGGAGACCCCCCGGGTTTGCCGGGGGATGGTTACTAGTCGTCGTCGTAGTCGAGGTAGTCCTGCGTACGTTTCTCCCGTTCTCGACGGGAGCTACCGCCCACGTTGGCACCACCGTCGCGATCCCAATCGCGCTCCTTGCGCTGGCCCTTCTTGCGCTTCTTGGCGTTGCGGCGCCGTCCCTCGTCGGGTTGGTCCGGAAAGCCACCACCCGGGGGGGGACCACCAAATCCGCCACCGCCACCGCCGCGGTAGCCGCCGCCTTCATGCCCGCCACCGCCACCGCCACCGCGGTAGCCGCCGCCACCGCCGCCGCGGTAGCCGCCGCCACCGGGTGGTCGAGAGGGCCGGCCCCCGGGGCCTCGGGGGGGCCGGCGGTCTTCAGCTTCCCGGACGGTGATGTTTCGACCCCCGAACTCCCGTCCATTGAGCCCTTCGATCGCCGCGGCTACGGCTTCTTCAGTCGTGAACTCCACGAAGCCAAAACCACGCGGTCGCTGCGTCTCGCGGTCGAGCACCACGTTGGCGGAGACGACCTCCCCGTAGGCCTCAAACCCTTCCCTCAGCTCCTGGTCACCAACCGAGTAGGGAAGGTTGCCCACAAACACTTTTTTCGCCACCGGACGGCTCCTTCAGAATCCTTCTGCGCCCTGTTTGGATCGGCACCCGTTCGATGGCGCATCACGCTCGGGCGGCCTATTCACGCTCACATGGTTGCAGCACGGATGGCCTTTGCTCGGGCGGAGCCCGGGCGCGAGTTGCCCAGCTTCACCATGAGTCGACGAGCCTAGCACCTGTCCGCCCGGTTTCCAATGCGCACAGGGTCGCCGCTTGCTCACAATCCTAGGACCGTCTACATGTACACTCCGGCTGGCCCTTGGCTTCATCCCGGCGCGCTGGGCCCAGACGTGGGAAACCCCGCATGCCTTTGCCCGAACGGCTCGAGATTCCACGATTTGACGGCTTGTCCGCACGTGTTGTGGTACCCGGCTCGAAGAGTATTTCCAATCGCGCAGTCGTGCTTGCGGCCCTCGCCGGCGGGGACAGTGAGTTGCGAGGGGTGCTGGACAGTGACGACTTGCGGGTGATGGAGCGGGCCCTGCGGCAGCTTGGTGCTGACATCGAGGTGGATGGCTCGAACTGGCGCGTCCGTGGCACGTCCGGCCATCTGCAAGCGGTCCGCGACACGGTCGATGTCCGCGCTTCCGGAACCGCTGCTCGTTTTCTCACCGCCCTGTCGACCTTGAGTCCAGGGCCTGTCGTGATCGATGGCGTCGCACGCATGCGCGAACGTCCGATCGTGGACTTGGTCGACGCGCTTGCTGGCTTGGGCGCAGATATCCGTATCGACGGCCGCGCCGGTTGCCCTCCCCTCACGATCGCCGGGGGCGGCCTGACCGGTGGAGAGGCCACCATCGATGCGAGCCGTTCGAGCCAGTATGTATCTGCTGTCCTGATGGTTGCTCCTTTCGCGCGATCGGATGTGCACCTGCGGCTGCGCGATGGAGTGCTTGTTTCTCGCCCCTACGTGGACGTTACGTTGTCCGCCATGGAAGCGTTTGGTGTCGAGGCCACGTTTGCTGCTCCGGGTCTGCTGACCGTGGCCGCCGGGCAGCGCTACCGGGGGCGGCGCTACACCGTGGAGCCCGATGCATCCACTGCGGCGTATTTCTTTGCGGCCGCGGCGATCACAGGCGGCCGCATCTTGGTGGAGGGCTTGTCACCTGTTTCGCAGCAAGCAGACATCGGTGTCTTGTCCCTGTTGGAGCGCATGGGGTGTGAGGTCGAAGCCCTGCCGGAGGGGGTGTCGGTGGTCGGTCCGAGCGGCCGACTCAGGCCCATCGACGTCGACATGAATGCGATGCCCGACGCAGTCCTGGCGATGGCGGTGGTCGCCCTGTTCGCGTCGGGACCGAGTCGCCTGCGCAACGTCGCGAACCTGCGCATCAAGGAGACCGATCGGCTTGCGGCACTGGCGAGCGAGCTGACCAAGCTGGGCGCCCGTGCGGAAGCGGATGCGGACTCGCTGACGATCGCGCCCGGGCCCTTGCGGGGGTGTGAAATCGAGACCTATGACGATCACCGCATGGCGATGGCCTTCGCCCTTGCGGGGCTGGCCCTCGACGGCGTCGTGATTCGGGATCCTGGATGCGTCTCCAAGAGTTGGCCTGCCTATTTCGATGCCCTGCTCGCGCTAGCTAGCTAGCTGATCAATCCTCGTCGAGGGTCACGCGCAGCTCCAGCGTTGCCGTGTCATCGCCCAGTGGGATCGTTTCGAGTACGGTACCTGCGCGCTCGAAGGAGTCCCGGAGCCGGGCCAGCAGACCGCTGTCGGCCGCCGGTCCCTCGGGGCCCTGGCCTGGAAGGTGCACTCCCTCGGTCAGCGTGGGGCCAACCTGCAAAACGGCCTCCGAACCGCCGCTGGTGCGTGGTTGCACACGCAGGTCCACGCACAGGGGGCGTTCGGGGGGCAGGCTATTGGCCAGCACGGCGGCTCTAAGCAACAACAGTTCGAGTCGGCCCCGTGGAACTTGCGCGAGCAGGGCCGTGTCGGGCGTGTCTACCACGAGGGCCCGGCTTCCCATGAGCGACAGGTTCATGACGGGCTCCATGCCGCGCACCGTGGAGACGAGATCGCACCGTCCCTGGTCTGCGTTGCGCTGTCGCCCGAAGCGCACGAAGGCGCGGCCGATTCCGGATGCCCGCCAGGCTGCGCGCTGCAACTCCGCCAGGTGCTCCTGAAGGGGTGGCTCGGCCCGCTGTGCCCTGCGCAGAAGCACGAAGCTGTAGTTGAGCAGGATGGACAGCTCATTGTTCAGATCGTGCGCCAGTTCACCTACGACCCGGCCTGCCAGGCCAAACAGGGCACGCGCCTCCAGGCTCGGTTCTTGTCCGGAGGTGGCAAGGCCAGTGCTTTCTCCTGGTCGAGGTGCCGGCGGTGCCGGCGGTGCTGTCAGAACCACGTGACGGAGGCACTTGTGCTCGTCCACACAGACGGTCGCCTGCAGGCGGAGCCGCTCCGCGGTCTCGCAACCATGCCGCTCGAGGTGGTCCGCGGAATCACTTCGCCGTAGGAGCGCCTCGACCGTGAAACCTTGCTGGTCGTGCAAGGTCAGAGCCTGCTCCAGGATGTGATCGGCAGCTTCTGCGTGAAGCACATCGTGCAGGCTGATCGGGCGGGCTGTGGGTTGCGCAAGCCTTTCAAAAGCGGGATTCCCGAACACGATCGCGCCCTGGGCGGTCACGATGAGCACAGGTTGATTGGTCTGCGCCAGCCCGACCGCGAACGCCCGGCTTGCATCACCCAGGCGCGCATTCGATGCGTCGCCCGAAGGCAGGCGCGCACTCGATGCGTCGCCCGAAGGCAGGCGCGCATTCGATGCGTCGCCCGAAGGCAGGCGCGCACTCGATGCGTCGCCCGAAGGCAGGCGCGCATTCGAT
This sequence comes from Myxococcales bacterium, assembly GCA_028817905.1. Classification (GTDB taxonomy): domain Bacteria; phylum Myxococcota_A; class Polyangia; order Polyangiales; family JAFGIB01; genus JAPPOR01. The sequence continues at coordinate 309 of JAPPOR010000306.1, read as the reverse complement.
GCGTCGCCCGAAGGCAGGCGCGCACTCGATGCGTCGCCCGAAGGGCCTCCACGAGTTCCCGAGTCGTGTGCAATAGGTACCGGCATCGTCGTCAAGCTCCGCCAGGGCGGCGGCATGCTCTTCTCCCCGCAGTTATGCGCGTGTGCCCCCTCACCCGCATGGCCAGACCATATACCCGGTTTGCTCTGGCTCGCAAGGGACCAAAGCCCGTGGCTCGTCGGTAGCATGTTGGTTGGATTGTCGTTCACCCAGGTGACGATCATGCAGCCACACATCGCGAGGGCGCCCGTCGGCCAAGTATCCATCCAG
>JAPPOR010000114.1 GCA_028817905.1 Myxococcales bacterium | reverse complement strand
TCCAGCTCCGGGTAGTGCCGAAAGATGCCCTGCTCGTTGAACGCAACGCGGCGCTCGGAACCCAGGTACGCAGCCAAGCGGGGGCGCGCTGCAACGCGCGCGTGAACTTCCAACAGCCGCGGCGTCCGCGTCAGCGCCGCCTTCGCCTTGTTGGGAAACGCGTAGCGCAACCCCTCCACCAATTGAAACAGGGCGAGGTCCACGTAGGTGCACCCGTAACCAGACGACCTGGTGTCCGCAAGAGGGGCCGCAAACGCGCGCTCAAAGTAGTGCAGCCACTTGGGCAGGCGGTCACGCAGAAAGAGTGATGCCGCGCGAGCAGCCTCCTCCCTTTGGTCCTCATAGTACAAGCCCGCGCCGAGTGGATGATGGGTCGCATGGATCTCGGTCAGGAAGTCGGCCACCGTGACCATTTGCTGCAATAGTTCGCGACGGGCCTGTTGCCCCTGGGGACAATCGCCATGGCGCTCCCCCAGGTATGCGCAGATCAACGGCATTTGGGCCAGAGTACGGTCGCCATCGATGAGGTATGGGGGTGCAAACGCCGGCGCGCCCGGACCATCCCCGTACAGGCGCTTGCGCACGCATTCCAAACCTCCCCCCTCATCACCTGGCTGACGGGCGCGGTCGACATACGGGACATCCGCATCCTCGAGCACCAAGCGTACGAACTCACCGCGTCCCTGAAGAGATGGCCAATAGATCAGCTCGTACATTCTCGCCTCCACCTAGCTAGCTAGTGTCCATCCGGGAAAGGGCACGCGCCCTTTTTCCCGTCGCGGCAATGCCGCGCCGGGTCCCCACCGTTCCATCGCCTTTGCGGAATGCCTTGAGTTCAGGGGCATGGACGGCATGTTTCCGGGTACGCGGTGACTTGACCCGACAGCAGAGTGGCACCCCTGACAGGAACGGCCGACAAACGCTAGATTAGTGCGACCAGGTCACATCTGCCGTGATGGATCGCGCAGGGCCCGGTTTTCACAGGGTCCGCAACCAATGAAGGAGGCCGCGGATGCTGTGAAAACCGGGGACAAGCGAGGCGCGCGTCGGATGTGACCAAGCCGTATTAAGGCTCAACCTGGATGTTGACCCCCCGCAAGGAGGGAGATAAGCCAGAAGCGTGCGTCGGGTTGCCCGGGTGCGGGAACCACCACGCGTCGACGCCGTGACTCACTTGGCAGTGCCAGCGGTCAAGCTCTAGACGTTGGTCGCTGTCGACGCAAACGGTGTGTCGCGTCCCTCGGATCCGGTCAACCGTGGCCGAGGGCGGACGCTCCCAGGTTGGAGTAGCAAAATGCCTGATGGGATGGACATGCCCACCCCGGTGAACCGACGCCCCTTTCACATGACGCCTCTCCTGTGGACCGGCCTGGCAGCCGCTGTGCTGGCCTGCGGCTGCAGCTTGGACGTGACGCAGGCACCATCGGCGCAGACCCCAACGCAGGCGCGGTCGCTGCCAAATACGGGCCAGCCGGCTGCCCGCGCACCGGCGGTCGCGGCGCCGACCGCGGTCGCGGCGCCAAAGCCAGCGCCGCCAACGCCCTCTCCCTCCGATGCGGCTTCTGGGTCCATGGCGGGTTCGATGGCAGGCTCGATGGCAGGCGCGGGTGGCAACGAAAATGCCGAGAACGACCCTAAGGACTCCGCTCCGGGCTTCGACGAGTTTGGCGATGCCACCACGCCCAACCGTACGGATCCGCCGATCGACGGAACCGTTCCGCCGGTCGACGAGACCGTTCCGCCGTCGCCATCGGCCCCGGCGGAAGTCCCAGCCGCGCCGATCGCGGGTGACAGCTGGTGCGAGACGCGGTCGATCCTCCAGTCGGATTGCCAAACCTGCCACGCCAATGACCTAGCGGGCGGAGCACCGATGCCCCTCGTAACGTGGGAAGACACCCAGGCAGATGCGATCTCTGACCCGACGAAGAAGGTCTACGAGCTGATCGGTAAGCGCATCCACGAAGCAGCCCGCCCGATGCCGCCACTGAGCCAGACTCCGCTGACCGAAGAAGCTATCCGTACGATCGACGCGTGGGTCGCGGCTGATGCGCCGCAAACGTCCCGGGACTGTCAGGACACGGCAGACCCCGATCAGACGGTGGCCAAGGACGGCCAGGAGCTCGCCTGGCCCGAGGACTGCGAGGAGTTCTACCAGATACGGGCTCAGAGAAACGGCCAACCGCACGTTGTTCCCGCCAATACAGAACAGGAACTGCAGTTCAATATCCCAGTTCCATGGAGTGGCAGCGGCCCGGTCCAGGCCCTCGCAATCAAGCCCCTAACGAACAACAAGCGTGTCGTGCACCACTGGATCCTCTACGCTGGAACGTTCGATTTCATCACGAGCTGGTCGCCTGGCAAGGAGATGGAGGTCTTCCCCAGCGACGTTGGTGTGCACATGCCCTCGTCCGGCAACTTCCGGCTCGACATGCACTACTACAATGTGGGCAACGACCAGCCTGAAGAGGACGAAAGCGGGCTCGAAGTCTGCATTACCCGAACCCCACGCGCGAACACCGCCACGACCTACATGTTCACTGGCAACCCGACCGTGCCCCCAGGTGGCAGAAGCGAGAACGAGACCATCTGCAACGTCGTGGCAGCCCAGCCGGTCCACATCATCACGAGCTCCCCGCACATGCACTCGTACGGTGTGTATGCCAAGTTCGAGGTGCTGCGTCCGGATGGAAGCGTCGAGGTACTCGAAGACGCGCCCTTCAATTGGGAGGACCAGCATGTGACAGCAGTGGATGCTGTGGTCCAGTCCGGGGATCGCGTGAGAATCACATGCGTGTACGAGAACCCGACTGCACGGACGATTACCTTTGGCAACAGCAGCGAAGACGAAATGTGCTTCAACTTCGCGCGCTACTACCCCAAGGACGCCCTTTTGTGCACGCCGGGGCTCGGGGGCTTGCCCGGGCCAGGTAGCCGAAGCGGCTTTTGACCGCAGCTCGCCACAGTTCGCCAGCGGGATAGCCGGCTAGCCCTCCCACTTGGACGACGAGCGCCTTGTCGGCCAGACCCGGTTCTCGGGGCAGGAACAGGACCATAGCGTGTTGTTCCCAACGAGCTGCGGAGATAATCTTGCAGGGCATGAAGGGCGCGGGGGAGGCAAGCAGGCAATGGGGCGAAGCGGTCGAGGCTTGGGGGATCGGCACCTACGAGTACGATCACTCCAGCGACCACCTGTCCGCGTCAGACCGTCTGTGCGAACTCTACGCACTCACGTCAGTGGAAGAACCAACCCTTTCGAGGCTGTGGGAGGCCATCCACCCGGATGACCGCGCAAAGATGCTTGCGGCCTGGGAGCAAGCACTCGCACCCGGCGGTACAGGACGCCTCAGCATAGTCCACAGGGTGGTTCGCTCGGGAAAGGTCACCTGGCTTCACCATCGAGCATCGACCCGATTCGATGGTGCCGGCGGACGGCGACGCCCTAGTGCTACCCTCGGTTCGGTAATCGACATCACAACCCGTCATCAGATCGACGACGAGCTGCAGCGAACCAAGGGGCGTTTCGAAGAAGCGGTGCGGGCCTCCCAGATCGGAATCTTTGAACACGACCATCTGGCTGACCCGGCGGCGGAGAACCTCTACTGGTCTCCACGACAGAGGGAAATATTCGGTGTCACTCGCGACGAGCCGGCAACCCTGGGCAAGTTTCTTGCTGGAGTTCACCCCGACGACCTTCCCGCGATCCAAACCGCGGTCGGTCGTGCACACGATCCCACGGGCGACGGCTACTACGACGTAGAGCACCGCTACGTGCGCCCGGACGGCGAGACACGCTGGCTGCTTACCCGGTCTTCGACCTATTTCGGCGAGGTGGGCGATCGCAAGCTGCCGGTTCGGACCGTAGGAGCACTGATCGACATCACAGCGCGAAAGAACATCGAGCTGGAGCACGCACGCCGATCCGCCGTCCTCGACGCCACCCCAGACTTCGTCTGCATGACCCAACGGGACGGCACGCTGGTCTACATCAACAGAGCGGGACGCGACTTCCTGGGCATCGCCCCCGACCAGGACATCTCCAAGTACAACGTGGCATCCGTCCATCCGAAGGCGTCTGCGATGCTGGTCGAGAGCGAGGGAATACCGGAGGCCATCCGCAAGGGCTCCTGGAGCGGCTCCACCGACTTCATTCGATATGATGGGGCGATCGTCCCAATGTCCCAAATGCTCCTTTCGCACAGGGGAGCCGATGGGTCGGTGGCACTCCTATCCACGATTGCCAGGGATCTGTCTCATGAGCGCCAGCTGGAGGAACAGATCCGACAGGCACAAAAAATGGAGGCCGTCGGACGGCTCGCCGGCGGCATCGCACACGACTTCAACAACCTGTTGTCGGTGATCATGGGGTTCGCGGCCTTAGGCTCAAGCCAGCTCGCGCCGGATGCGTCTGGGCAGGAAGTTTGAGCAAATCATCGCGGCTGCCGAGCGGGCAGGATCCCTCACACGCCAGCTGCTGGCATTCAGCCGCAAGCAGGTGCTCAGACCCAGGGTTTTCGACGTGAACTCGGTTCTAAGTAGCATGGGACCGATGATCGAGCGTCTCGTGGGTGAAGACATCAAAGTCGACATCCTTCTCGAGGACGGGCCCGCCCGCATCAAGTCCGATCCGAGTCACCTGGAGCAAATCCTCCTCAACCTGACTGTCAACGCGCGGGACGCCATGGAGCAGGGAGGATGTCTAACCATCGAAGCGCAGGTCACCAATCTCGGAGAAGCGTTCGTTGCGTCGCACATGGACATGAAGCGAGGACAACACGTGGTCCTGACGGTCTCTGATAGCGGTGCGGGCATGGACCAGACAACCTGCGCGCGAGTGTTTGAACCGTTCTTCACCACCAAAGGCCCCGGACGTGGCACGGGGCTGGGGCTCGCCACCGTGTTCGGAATCGTCAAACAAAACGGTGGCACGATCCTCGTCTACAGCGAGGTTGGTCACGGGACCACGTTCAAAATCTACCTACCGTGCTCTGATGAGCCGGAGACCGTCGCTGCGACACCGTCTCCGACACGCAGACTCGCCCAGGGCGGCGTGATCCTCGTGGCGGAGGATGATCCACAACTTCGCAAGGTACTCGTTACCGTGATCACCAGAGCGGGCTTCACCTGCATCGAGGCCGCGGGACCAGTAGAAGCGGTGGCCCTGGCGCGCTCCCATGACGGGCCCATCGACCTGCTGCTGACCGACGTCGTGATGCCACAAATGAGCGGCAAGCGGCTGGCAGAAATGCTGACCGAGCGACGGCCCGGCCTGCCCGTCCTATTCATGTCCGGGTACACCGATGACAGCATCGTTCACCATGGTGTACTCGACGAGGGCGTCCACTTCCTCCCGAAGCCGGTAACCCCGGACCAGGTGCTCGAAGCCATCGACCAGGTCCTGGGCCACGTCGAACAGGAGCGTGCTGGCTAGCCCGGATTATTCATGAACTCTGCGTCGGATCGCGCAGGGATTCGGCTTC
>JAPPOR010000572.1 GCA_028817905.1 Myxococcales bacterium | reverse complement strand
CGAAGCCGATCACTTGCACGAGCATCACGTGCCTTGGTGATGGATGCGGGCTAGCTGCGATTGGGCTTGAGCAATCGGAACTCGGCCCGTGGGGGCGCCTGATCAGTCCGGCCACGTGGGCTTACAACTGGGCAACAGAAGGAACATTTCCTAGCTCAGTCGACGTCGGTTACTGGGGGGTCGGGATGGCCGGCGGACTGTTCGGGCCAGTCACCCTTGCCGCGTCCTACGTCAAGGCGTTCGTCGACGACGACCTTGCACGGAAGGTGGCGGAAGTCCGTAGGACCGAGGCGCACTCACCTTACGCAAGAGGCATCATGGCAATCACAGGATGGGGGCCCCCATCTGCCAGCGCCATGGATTTTGCGTACGCGGGCGGAACTGCGTGGCAACATCCCGATGGGGCGTGGGTCACGGTCGTCGACGACCGAAAGCGGATGATTGCGAACTACCACCCCAGGGCATTCGTGTCGATCAGGCGCCCGGTTTGGCCCCTCCAGCCGATCCCGGGCCGCAAGGGGAAGTACGTGTTCTCGGACAAGACCACCGCGCCCCCGCCGGGCAAGCACCATATGCTGGCGCCCAACGAGCGAGACTCCGCCTGACGGCCCGCTACTCATCTGCAACCATGCTCAACTACATGACACCCTACCGTAGGGTCTGCGGCACGCTGGCCCTGCTGATGGTATCGGTCTTGGCACCCAACCTGGGATTCGCCATCGCAGTCGCCAAGTCGTGGGAGGCGGTCGAGGCATCCCGGTGGATGCTGCTAGCGGCGCTGGCAGGCGTGGTCCTCCTGCCCCCCGTGCGACGCGTCTCTGAGCGCACCTCATGGGTCGTGCTGATATCCACCTGCCTGTGCGTTACGGTCGTCTACAGCAATGATCTCGAGATCAAGAAGTCGGTTGCCGAGGCCGCCGGGATGTTCGACGATCTGGCACCGTGGAACGGCGCGCCGGTGCCACCCTCGGCGCGCACGATAGCGCACCCGGATGATGGATACACGTTGCGCGTTTCGGACAGCTGGGTGCAAGCACCCGGCCCGATCGAGAATGTCACTCGGCTGACCTTGCGTCGCGACGGCGCCTTGGTCGCCGTCCTGAGACCGAGCTGTGCAATACTCGAGATACCACTCGCCGTCAGGGTACTCGACCTTGAGAAGGCCAATGGGTTCCGGCGAGTCGCCTGCAGCCGGTGGCACGGTCTCGATACCTGCCTACTTGCCCGACCGGCACCGGACGGGAAGGGCACGGAATGGGATTGGTACGCTGGTGGACCAGTACAGTATATGCATCTCCAGCTCCTCCTCTACAGCAGCGAGGCGAAGCAAGACGTGTACGCGATCCTCAACTCCGCCAGACCGGCCCCCAGCACCTTCCATGGCCCTGGATGCCTGGCACCAGCCACATTGCCATGGCCATAGCAACGCTCCAGTTTCGCTCCATGGCAGCTTCCCAGATCAATCGAGCAACCCACGCCGGTGCTGCGCGGTGAAGGTGCATGGCAGGGCGTCCTGCCACGGATTTTGAGGCAACCGCACCAGCCCGGGCCCGATAGGAAGCCATGGCAAGCCAACAAGGGTGCAACGCTACGCTTCGGCCCATCACCACCCCCACCCACAGCACGACGATCGGCTACATCATGTGGCTATTCGGCTTCACCGGCGCTCACCGCTTCTACTTCGGCAAACGCTGGACGGGCCCCTTGTGGTGGTGCAGCTTCGGACTGTTCGGCATCGGCTGGATGATCGACCTCTTCTTCATCCCGGGCTTGCGCCGTGCGGCCGGCGCACGCTATCGGCGCGGTAACCATGAATATACGGTTGCGTGGGTCCTGCTCGCGTTCTTGGGCTGGTTCGGCGCTCACCGCTTCTACCTGGGCAAGTGGATTACCGGAACTTTGTACTTGTGCACACTCGGGCTTGCGACCTTCGGCGTGCTGTGGGACACGTGGCGACTCAACGAGATGATCGACGCCAAGAACGCGGAGGAACCACCGCCTGAGCGCGCTCGACCACCACATGTGAGAGTTCGCTGAGTGGAGATGAACTGTGCTCCGGGCCGCTACACCGTACCGGAAACTGTGGTGGAACATTGACCTAGGCTTCCCTGAAGATTGACCCACCCGACCGGAACCACCTTTTGTCCCGGCTCAACCCCGACAGCTCGGCCGCACCCGAACCGGGATAGTCCCTATCCCTTTCCGATATAGCCAGTTGAGAAACGTTTTTCAGTCCGTCCGCAAAGCAATGACCGGATCCAGGCACCTCGCACTAGATTCGCGGCAGCGCGATCGCGGCGACGTCGAGTGCAATCTGCCGCTGCTCGTCCAGCTCCCTTTCCAAGACCAAGCCGATGGTGATGGTGTTCCGAAGGTCGAAAAATATCGTCAGTGTGCCGTTCGAGAACTCCTCGTCGACAGCCCAACTCGAACGATGACCCTCCACGGACAGCTCCTCGGCGGCGAAGCCCGAGTCTTCCGATTGGGAACGAATGAAACCATCGATCCAGGCGTCGTCGTTCACGTCTTCGCCCCAACGGGTCCACAGAAGCGTGACGCCCGTGCCCCCGACGTTTGCCCAGGTGCAGCTTCCCAGCAGGTTCCCGTTGGACTCTTGCACATCGCTCTCGTCAGGCTCGAAGCGAAACTCCACGCCGGACGCCGCCTCCAGCTCCTGCGTCGTGAGCAGTCCACATGGGTCGATGCTCCCCACCGCGGCGCCGGTGCCGCCCGTGTCACCAGCGGCTGTCGTGTCCGTGGTGTCGCTTGCGCCGGGGGCCCCGCTCGCCCCACCCGACTCGTCGGAATCCGCTTTTTCCCCGCAGCCGAACGTGGCGATGGACTGCGCGGCCAGAAGGCCCGCAAGGGTGAGCGACTTGCCCAGACAGCGCGAGTGAAGGCTCATATCAAGAGTATTCATCGACCTTCCTTCGTGGGAGCCGCAGCTGTCAAAGGACCCACGCACTTCGACGGCTCAGTGTCGTTCAGGCCGCTCTACGGTTCTTCGATCCGGTCGCGATCCGCGCCTCGGATTGCGACCGGACAGCTCGCACACCGAGAAGACGACCTTGGAACTCGACTAGCAGCTCGATGCGCGTCAAGGAATTCCCTCATTTGAGGGAAGGGAGTGGCTCTTGATGGTGAGGATCTACAGACGAGGTGGCTCGGACCGTGCGCACGCATCGGACCGCGCTGGACTGCGAGCTTTTGGCCGTGCGGCTCGCGAAGCCGACAGCGTGTTGTCGGTGGGTCTATGAGCACTGGGCGCGAGCCGCACTTCACCAACGACGAAGTCGCCGCACTGGCAGGCCTGCTTGGCGGAGTTGCGGACACCACGGACTTGCCGGCTCGCCGGCAACGCCTGCTGCAGGGGCTTTCGCAGCTCATTCGTGCCGATACCTGGCTATGGACGCTGTCGCGCTTCGGCGGAGACCGGCCTGGCATGTCCTACGGCTTTCAATACGGTCAGCTCAGCGAACAGGAGCTGCTGTCTTTGGCCGAATCGACCCAGGACGCGCGTGATAGCGCGCCCGGCACCGCGCTGGTGATGGAGCGCATTGCCGAGGGGCGCGCGTGCACGATCGCGCTGTACGAGAGCCTCGGCAAGACCAGTCGCGAGAGCAATCCAAACTGGCAACGCTACCTGAGCGGCTTTGCCGATGCCATCCTCTCCGTGCACCCCAGCGAAAAGGGACTCTGGAGCTGTACTGGCTTGCATCGACGCTCGGGAGGCGAGCCGTTCCAGGAGCGGGAACGACGCATCGCGCACATGGTGCTGACCAGCGTGCCCTGGCTGCACCTCGAAGCGCCGCGAACAGAGCCCTTGCTGCACGCGGTGGAGCAGCTTCCCCCGCGCCCGAGGGTGGTGTTGATCCTCCTGCTTGATGGGTGCGCCGCCAAGGAGATCGCGCAGCAAATGGACCTGAGCCCTCACACCGTGCGGCAGTACATCAAGCAGATCTACCAGGCCCTTGGAGTGACCACCCGCGGAGAGCTCCACCGCCACTTCGCCGCCACCCGCGACAACCCGGCGCAACCCTAGCCTGAAGCCTGGGCGGCAAACTTGACCAGACCCTTACCGTTCGCCGCTGAGCGATCGAATACAACGTAGTAGTTGTTCATCAGCGGCAATCCGAGGATGCTCTGCGGCGAACTCGATGGCGAGATCTTGAAGAGCGCGCCGCCGCCAAGCCTGGCGTTCACCTGCCAATAGGTATCGGGCTTCATCTCAAGACGGGTAGGCCCATGGACGCCTCCCAAGGTCACGAATATCGACGGCCACTGCGCAAGGCTCTCGCGCTTGAGCGGTACGGAGTCGCCCTGCGCGGCGGAAATCCAAAGGGCGAATGCCGGATTGAGGTTGGCAAAGCTCTGCAGCATGTGACTATAGACATGAGAGAACATCCGGATGCTGTTGGTCCCGCTGTCGACAATGGCATTCGACCTCAAATGAGAGGAATCTTGCCCGGTTGACTCATGGACCTCTGCGAGCGTTGGAACAGGGATCGGCGCCTGATCGCCGACCTGTATATCGAGCATCCGTACGTTGTAGAACTCATCCGCGACCACCGCGGCGCTCTTGAACTCCCCCTGGTAGAGCTCGGTGAACTGCTCGCCACCACCAAGAACGAACCAGCCGTGGTTGAGCGGATTGGTGGCCGGCTGGGGTGTGCTGTAGTCCACCGCCGAACGGCGAGTCAAGAACGCGAAGACATTGGCGACTTCATGCGCCTTGACCAGGTTGACCATCCACGGATCGAGCGTGGTGAAGTCCTGGCTCAACGCGTTCCACTTCTGCAGCGTATTGTAGCGGCGCAGTGGGAAGTCGGGCCCGACATCCGCCGCGGTGTTGAGTGAACGGTAGGCGAGACCAAGGATCCCATCAGCCGGGTGGAACAGCGGCTTCCCGCCAAACTCTCCGTTTTGTATCTGGGCGATCTGCGTATCTTGCAGATCTATGTAGTGGGCGCCGGTGCCCAAGCCGATCTGCGCGTTTAGAAGCGGCCCGGCCCAAGACCCCGTACCGTATGCGACGAACTGCACATAGTTGGTCGGCGTTGTCGGCATCTTGCCGAACTGACTTCGCCAAACGGCGAGAGTGCTGCTGCCAGTATCGAGAATCACGTTGGCAGGGTGCTTCTCTGGGCCCATCTCGATGGCAGCGGTGTAGTCCCCCCCGGAAATCGCGTTGGTGATTGGAATCTTGGCAACCTTGCTCATTCTTCTCATTCCATGGTTGGTACCGCCAGACGATCTTCCGTGTGGCGAGTGTGTGTGATCCCTTGGTCGACACGGCCGCCCGGACAGGCTTCCTTGCGCAAGTGCGCAAGTCCGCTTGAGTGAGCTGCAATGTAAGCAATCGGTGCGCATTCCGGCGGACGCGATCGCTCTATCCGACGCTACGCGATCACCGAACCCGGAGGACTCGATCGCTGGATCGGAGCGGAGTGACGAGGGGGGCGACGTGTTCGGTGTTGTTGGTCCTTGAGTCCCTTCTTCTTGCGTATGGAGGCCCCGTGCAGCTCGCCGAGGTGGCGTCGCGCAGCGCGCGGTCGCAGATGGCGTCTGCTATGGTCCGGTCTTGCAGGACGTTGTGCCAAGTTTTCGTCGGCATCTGAGAGGTGATGATGGGGCTCGTCATGGGCGCCTGAAATTACGGGATCCCCGGCTGGCAGGCGCGCAGCAGGGGCACGCGCGCATGGTCGGCGAAGCGCGCCGGGGGCTGGTCGCGCGAGAGCAGACGCAGCTCCACGCAAGTGCGTGCGGCGAGCATGGTCGGGACGACATGGGTGCGGTGGAGCTTGTCTCCGCTCATCAACATCACATCGCCGCGGCGCATGACAGGGCGCCAACGTTCGACCTTCGGATCGGGGTCGCTCAGCTGCTCCGGCGTGTAGCGCTCACGGCGGCGCCCCTCGCTCAGCTCCAGGCCAGGGGCGTGCTCGCCGCAGTCGGTCAATGGTATCCAGGCGGTAACCATGGACACGAGTCCGACCGTCGGTTCGGGCGCCACGACGTTCGCCGCGCAGGCTCCGTCCTGGTGCCACGAGTGGGGCGCATGCACCGCCGGGCGGCAACACTCAGGGTACTGACGACGGGCCCAGCCCAGGTGCAGATCCACATCGGCAGATCCACCCAGCTCAGCCTCGATGACGTCCACGACGACGTCGTTCAGGGCATCCCTCGCCCACAGGTCGCGGTAAAGCGCTCCGAGGTGAAAGCTCTCCGCCGTGGGCAGGTAGAGAACGCCCTCCAGCGCGAGCTGCTGCGCGACGGCCCAGGGCGTCATGCGCAACGATAGCAGCCGGATGCGCTCGTATAGACGGTGCACCCCGGTGCTCAGCGCTTCCAGCCATCCCAGGCTGGCGCCCCCGGCGATCAGCTCGCATCCATCGCGGACTAGCGTGCGGGACATCCGGGCGATACTGCCCCACCCCGATCCGCTCCGCCAGCTCCTCGGCCAGGCGCCTGCCGATGGCCCGCGAGGTTAGCAGGACATCCGTCGAGTCGTCCGGCAGGGAACAAGTCGTCCACTTCCAGCGGCAGGTGACCAAAGCGTGCCTGCAACTGTGCTCGATAGCTCGTCATGGCTCAACCCTCGGTGGCAAGCGGAGCTAGCGTCGATGCTGAGACGAGCGTCTTCGTGGCGGCGAGAAGCCGGTCCTTGTACTCGCGCTCGAAGGAGAGCTTTCGAGCCTTCGTGCCGACGAAGAGCTGGCCGGTCATGCCGGTCACTTCTTCGGATGTGCTGACGTAGATGCCGCTCTTGCTCGCGGCGGGCATGAAGAGCTGCCCGAATTGAAAGATGTGGCGCATCGGAAAGCGCAGGTTGCGGAAGAGGTCGGATTTGACCGCTCCAGGGTGGAATGCGTTGACGTCAATGCCGTCGGCGGCGAACTGGTCGGCCAGTATCTCGGTCATCACCGTCTTCGCGTGGACCGCGGTGATCGCCGCACGCGAAAGCGTGTACCCTTCGGCAAGTTGCAGGTCGTCGAAGTCGAGGCTGGGCTTGAGCATGTATGTGGGCGCGCCACTCACGTTGACAATGCGAGCATTCTTCGCCATGGCCAGTGATGGCCGGAGTTCCTGGCACAGGATGAAGGCAGCGAGGTGATTGATAGCGAAGGTCTTCTCGTTGCCCTCGTCGGTCTCGACTCTTGTGTGCAACATGACCCCAGCGATGTTGGCGAGCACGTGGAGTTCTCGGACCTCATTCGCGAATTGGCGGCAAAACGACTGCACTTCGCGTAGCCGGCTCAGGTCGAGCTTGATGAAGCGACAGACGGGCTCTGAAGTAGCGTTGAGTTCCCTCTCGATCCGTGCCCCTTTGCGCTCATTGGTACCGATGAAGTGCACAAACGCTCCGCTTGTCACGAGGGCGCGGACCACGGAGAGTCCCACACCCGCGGTGCCCCCCGTCACCAGCGCGACTTTCTGCTTTCCGGTCATGGTTGCCTCCACTGAGCTTCGTGAAGCTAGGCCTGCCCAGCTTGCGCTCCTGTGCGACGAGCTGAAGATGGCGCGCGGAGCGCAGGAAGCTTCCGCGCATCCCCCCGCGCTGCATCCCGCACGGCGACCAACCCGGGCCGCAGCTGACCATCACAGCCCTAGAAAGCGGAGCGTGAGCTGAAGCGCCGAAGCGATCGCCTTAACGGGCCCGATCAGCTCGGCCGTGTCCGCCAGCACCACGCCTACCATCTTGAGCTTGTCGTGCAGCGACTCGAGCGCCCGGGTGGCACCCTGGCGATCCGGCTCTGGCCGCTCGATCGCGGTCTTTAGCGCCGCCACATCCTCTGCAAGCACCTCACGGGCCGGCTGACCGGGGACTGCGTTCCGCAGTGCGCCGTCGAGTTGCTCGACCTGATTCACTAGCGAGACACGTAGGGTCGCGTCCAAGGTGACATGCTGAGTCGCACGCGCACCGCGACCCACGGCCAGCACATCTGCGCTCACCGAGTTGGCCTGAATCCCCTCATTCACGCTGCTGCGCTTGGTTCCCATCACTTGCCTCCCACTGCGGACGCCGCACTGCTTTCCGCCCGCTGACCACGAAGGCGGGAGAACACACCAGAGGCCCGAGCTCCCTGACCCACCGCCATGCTGTCCGCCTTCACGTCACCCCCATGGACGATTATGCCGTTGTTCATGATGACGGACTGGCTCTCCTTGATATCGGACGTGTCAACGCCATGGCTGTCGAGAAAGTCTACCAGCGCCACAAGTACGCGTCGATCGACCAGCTTCACTAGCATTTCCCGGTCAGTCCGCTGGAAGTAGTGTGTGAATTTTGTCCCTGCGAGCTCCTGACGCAAGCTGGTGGCAGCGCCGTAGTTGAAGCGCGGGCCGTCTTCGATGGCGCGAGTGATTTCCCGTTCCGCCGACCCAAAGACCTCCGACAGCGACTCCTGAACACGCAGGAAGATCGAGAAAGGCCCACCGAGCAGCTCGAAAGGCGCCATCAGGAGCGCGCGCACGGCCGAGCCCAGCCACGTGCGGACCGTTCTGTTCGGAATCTGGTCCACTTTGCGGTACGCTTCTGCGATGGGCGCCAGTAAGAACTGCCGCGACTCGACGAAGACTTCGTCTCCGACGCGCTCCGAGTAGAGGAAGTTCGACAGCACGAGCTCGTCGCCCCAATCGAAGATCTGGGTCCATTTATAGCGCCTCGCAGAGTTGCTGTTCCGGATCCCCGCGAAGGCATCCTTAGACACGTGCTGAACCGGTGCGGCGAACCTGTCGCGAAGCAACCCGAGGTACTCGGCATCGGTCCCGTGCAGGAGCACGTAGTCGCGGCACCGAACGCGACTGGACTGAAGGTCCGCGATCGCTTCTTCCACAGCTGCCAGAAGCTCATCCACGTGAAACGCGGTCGGCATGACGGGCGCGCCCGAGGACGGCTTGGCCCGTGCGGCGTCGATTACAAAGGACCATGCGCCCACCTCGAAGCCAGCCCCGTTGAACGGGACGAACTTCGAATAGGTACCCACATTCTGGTCCGGCTTCGGCAGCCCCACGGTCATCTGAAACGGAATTTCGGTGGGAAATCGCTCCCGAACCCGGGCCGGATCGTACTCGTCGCGCCGAAACGAGCGCGCCAACTCAAAGCGCTCATGCAGCCGCTTGCGAACCGCGACCACTGCCATGCCCAGCACGAGAAGCACGCCCACGGGTCGCGCGACGGCGAAGCCAACCGAGCTAAGCACAATCCCTGCCAGGAAGAACCAATCGTAGCGGTGACGACGGTTCTCCATCCACAGCGCGACTTGCAGCACCAGCGGGAGATCTAGCCCCAGCTCCGGAGCCACCGCATGGTACCGATCGGACGCCCGCTCGATGACTTTGCGTCGAAAGGCGGTGCCGCCGAGGACCGCATGGGCCGCTGCCAGCCGAGTTGCCTCACCGCTGGAACCCTTCATCTCGGTACCCCCCTTGGCCTTGGCCTGTTCCGGGCGATAGCAACGCCCGTGATCACATTCCTGTCGGTTGCGGATCCAGAGCCCAGCGGCGGCCCGAACACAATGAACTGGTTCACATGCAGGCGAACCGCGGGCCTACGGGAAGCACAAGGCTCTTGACCCCGCGCTGGGCCAATCACCCGCTTAAGAAGCAGATGGCGGCGGCCACGAGACGGCACCTGCCCTCCCCCGCCAATGCTCTCCGTCTTGGAGCCGCCGGTGCTGGACGCGAAGACGACAACCCCGCAGCGATGATCGGCAGGCGGTACACCCCCGGAGGGAACTCCACCTCGCGCTGACCCGCGAGGTACGCTTCGGAGGCGCCCCCGTATCCCGCAGCGAGGGCCTGGGCTCTGCTCGTAGTGCGCACGCCGTTGTTCTGTTGTTCTCCTGTGTCAAGGTTCCGGTACGAACCGATTGATCGCCCTGCTCGCTCGCCTCCTCGAGCAGAGCGGTGGAAGCCTATCGGCGCAGGCGCGCGAAAAGGAGTTCCAAGCGTTCAACGGAGCCGAAGCGGCGGCGGTGGAGGCGGCATTTGCGGAAACGATTGGTGCGATCGGACGGTCATGATCCACAGCTTGTCTGGCTCGCTCGGCGCACCGCCGCAGGATGGAAGCGTCGGTCGCGATCGCGGGCTTGTGGAGAAGCGTCAAGGGTTCCAACGGGTTGACGCCACCCGAGTCGTCCCGGCTGGTGCAGTGCGGGACCGCGGGTTGCCGGGTGATTCCGTTTCGTCGTGGCAACGTGGTGGCAACGGAGGCGGGATGGCGCCGCTCCGGCGGCACGCTCCGAAGACGAACGTGTCGAGACGAAAGGGCGGCCTGTCTGGGAAGCAGGCGTAGGCGTAGGGGATGTGCAGGCAGTTGTCCCTTCCGCATCGGAAGCCCCCACCAATAGCGCCCACCATGGTTCGGTCTGGGCGAAAGCCCAGCACGATCCCGAAGCTGGACACGACGGTGTCCGCTTCCCGGAGCTCGCAGATGCGAAGCGTGCCTCGCTGGGTGCCGGATAGTTCCAGCGCGACGTGGTCCTCCGACGTGACGACGAGCTCCGAATCCCCTTCGATCGCCACCACCCCGTCGCCGGTCGTGGCCTCGACGTGAACCGGGATGCGGAGCTCGGGCGTGCACTCGTAGACCATCCAGTCGTCTGCATAGGTCTCGCAGTCGACGAACCTGCACGGACCTCGCAGGAGGGTGACCTCGACGCGCAACGTCGTACGCGTCCCCTCGACCCCGTAGGTCATGGCTTCTTCGTACCGCCATGTCACGGGCGTCTCATGCTTGCCCAGCGCGGCCTTCACGAGCTCGGGCGCCGCGAGTTCCAGGTCATATTGGGCCGTGGGCTTGTACCTCAGGTCGGAGGGCGCCCAGGGGCCCTCGCAGAGGGTGTCGTCAATCCCCGCTACGGGCGCATCGGCGGCATCGCCGCGCCGAACCTGTGGCGTTGCGGTGGGCGCGCTGCACGCGCAGGCCAACATCAGCACGACCCATCCGCGATTGGGGCCACGTCGCATCATACCTGCCATCGTGATTCAAAGACCGGGCTCGCTCTGATGCAACGCGCTGGTAGAAGAAGCAGCGGATGACCCGCCAGTACCCGAGTCGGAGACCAAGCGTAGCAAAAGAAAGAGGCCACGTCTGCGCAACCGATGAGTCCAGGTGGCCGATGGGTCCGTCAGACCCGTGGCAGGGAAGCAGGGAAACCTTCCAACCTGGAGTACGATCATGTTTCCGTTTACGCTCTACGTACGCAGCTATGCTCCATTCCGCACTTTCGGTATGGGCTTCGAAGGCGATGGCAGAAAAGGGCCCGCTCTAGCACTCTGGGGCGACTCCAAGCGCCCGATGACCTCGCTCTGTACGTATCTTCCCCTTTGAATTGTGATGCATGTGCTTGGAGGCTCGAGCATGGCTCCTACCAAGGACCGTCAACGCCGGGCGGGCTGGTTCGCATGGCCGCTCGGAGGAATCGCCGTGGTGCTCGGCGTCTACGCGTTGTACACGACGTTCTTTGTTACAACCTTGGAGCTCGTGCTCCCTTGCGGTCCCAGCTCCCCGTATGTCATCACGTTCGCTGCGCGCTCGGGAGAGCGACTGGAGGAGGCTCACTTGAACGTACTGCGCGCAACGGTGCCGAAGAGCGGTATTCTGCACCTCGTCGACGAGCTCCCACAGGGCCGGGGCTTCTACGTGCAATGGCGCGAGCAGTGTCAGGGAGACATCAGACCTATCAGCTCAGGCGCACAGTGGCACGAGGAGGTAGGTACGAAGGTCGACGAACGAACCCTCGCAACCTTCGACTATCTGTGTGGATGCCCAGCAGCACTAAGCCTGCGTAGCACATGCGCGTCACTGCTTGAGATCGCCGCAACGGAACGGAGGGACGCTGCCAAACAGATCGAATAGCGGGCGCCGGCACGACGACCAAGCCCACGACCATCCTTACGAATGGCAGGCAACACGGAGACACGAACATCCCGCGAGTAGGCTTCCCGGCTACGACGCTCGGCCCCTGTGCGCCAGTGTGACATCCCGAGCGGGCAAAGACGAAGGCGGAAGTTGCCACCAGGCGCGATGTCGGCGTTTCGTACTGCTATCACGAGCGCTACGGACCGCCCCACGTGCGGCCCTCCCACGCAGCCAACGTTCTGGCGGCGACCAGCCTCCTGACAACCCAGAATCACCGATCTAGGATGGCTGCAATGACCGATGACTCACCGATAGGCATTCCTTCGCACCCTGGTGTCTACGATACCATCGGCAGCGAATACTCGCGCCACAGAGTCCCCGACGCTCGCATCGCCGCACAGATTCTTCACGCTCTGGGAGACGCCAGAACTGTGTGTAACGTGGGAGCCGGGCCGGGTGCCTACGAACCCGACGATCGTGAGGTGGTCGCCGTTGAACCGTCGGCAACCATGTGCCGACAGCGCAGCACGCCGGCGATCCGCGCAGTGGCGGAGGCTCTACCCTTCCCGGACGACAGCTTCGACGTGGCCACGGCCTTCCTGTCGCTCCACCACTGGCAGGACCCGAACGCCGGCTTGTCGGAGCTGCGGCGCGTCTCCAAGAAGCAGGTACTGCTCGTCTTCGACATGGCGCAGCAGACCGATATGTGGCTCATCCGTGACTACCTGCCGGAGGTCGGCGTACTCGACAGGCGTGCACCCAGTCTCGAACGCGTGGCCGATGCACTCCCTGGCGCCCGTTGCGAAGTCGTCCCCGTACCCTGGGATTGCACGGATGGGTTTCTCTGTTCCTACTGGCGGCGTCCACGCAAGTACCTCGATCCCACCGTACGTGCCTGCATCTCCGGCATCGCCCAGCTGAAACAGGAAGTGGTCGAACGCGCCATCGGGCGGCTGCGCCGTGACCTGGACAGTGGCGCATGGCACAAGCGGTACGCTGATCTGGTTGGGCGGGACAACATGGACTACGGCTACCGGCTCGTCCTGGCGGAGTGAGTTGCTCGATCCGCTCAATCACAGCACCTTGATCATGGTAGTGACGGCCGCGAAACGACGCCTCTTGGAGGTCAACGACGATCAGCGCGTCCACAACCTTCGTATACGCTCCGCAGCGAGCCCAAGGCTACTCTGTGACCGGATCGCACCGTAGTCTACCTATCTCAGAACGGCAGCGACTATTGATGAATCCAATGGTTCGGAAGAGTGAGCGATCAGGGTTCGGCCCATCCGGCCGGGACGCACAGCAAGGCCTGTTTCCGTGGTGTACGCGATAGGGCGGTGTAGCGGGACGCTCACACGGGGATGCCCGTACTTGCCGGGTTTTCAGCGTGTCGGTTCAGGCCCGGATCACCTCGTCGTTTCTATGCGATGGGTATGTGGATCCTGCAGAACGCGCGGCGCTGGTGGACGCTCCTGGTCGAGGCTGGTGTCGAAGGACAGTCTCCTGAGCTGGCGAGGCGCCTGCGCGTCATCAATCGCGTTTGCGCGATCGTCGTGGTGGTATCCTGCTCCTACTTTGTGGCATTCCGGATCGCGGGGGCCGAACCACTGGCGTGGTCAACCCTGCTGCCGGTGGTCTGCTACTCGGCCATCCCGTGGTTGCACACATGCGGGTACACGCTGGGTGCCCGCGTACTGTTTGTGAACCTCTCCTGGATGTGCGCGTTTTTCTACGGGTCTGCGATGCCGGGCACGGCGGACATTGTCCATCTGTGCTTTGCGGCCTTTGTCGCTCCGCTCTTCGTGTTCGAGCCGCGGGAGTGGCGTCTGGGAATCTCCCACACCCTCGGCCCGGTCCTTTCCGCTTTCGCTATGCAGGCTGGGTTGCGGTTTGGCATACCGACCTTTCCGCTCTCGCCTTCTGCCACCACGCTTGTCGCCACCATGTCGACCTTCTTCACCTTCGTCCTGATCGGCGCGCCGACGCTCGCACTGCTGTTCGACAACGAGGCGGCTGAAGAGCGATTGCGCGCGGCACTGACGAAACTCGAGGCGGAGACCGTGGAAAGGCAGCGCGTACAGGTCGAGCTGGAGGCGGCGCGGCGCATGGAAGCCATCGGTCAACTCGCCGGGGGCGTGGCGCACGAGATCAACACGCCGTGCCAGTTCATCAGCGACAACGTGACCTTCCTCAAGGGCGCGTTCGCTCGTCTGGGCAGCCACGTCTCGATGGCAAGCGATCTTCTAGCGCAAGCCGACCCCGAGGCATCCCAGGTCCTGGCCAGGCAGGCACGACGCAGCAAGCTGGCATACGTCCAACAGGAGGCGCCTGCTGCGTTGGCGCAGGCCGCCGAGGGAGCCGCCCGAGTTGCAGAGGTCGTCTCGGCTCTAAGGGAGTTTTCCCAATCCCCGTCCACCAAGGAGCCCGCCGATCTGAATGCGGCACTGGCGAATGTGCTCACGCTTTCGCGCCATGTATGGAGCCAGGTGGCACAGGTGGAGACCGACCTGGACCCATCCCTGCCTGCTGTCGAGTGCTGCATTGGACAAGTCAAACACGCGCTGTTGAACGTGATCGTCCACTCGGCCCATGCAGCCGCCGGTGCCCAGGCCGATGGACGCGACAAGCCCGGTCGCATCCAGGTGCGTTCTTCCCACGCGGATGGGTGGGTTCGACTGGAGATCGTCGACAACGGTCCCTGCTACCCTGTGGCCGGGTCAGACCCGGCCGGGGTCCAGGGCTCGGGTCTGGAAATGGCTCAGCACATCGTCGTCGACAAGCACGCGGGTCGGCTGCACTTTGCCGCCCTTGCGGGCGGCGGTACACGCGCGATCGCGGAGCTGCCAGTCCAGGCACGAGAGGACGGCTTCGCACAGGCCCATGGGTAGCACCCGGCCGCACCTTTGCCCGCGGATCCGCAGCTCGCTGCTCGGCGGGCTTGCTCCCAGCACCAAAAGAAACCGCGCGCGCTCGCCTGCCTCTATTTGGACGAGGAGGCGCGTCTGCTGGGGTGCGCCGAGGTCCGCCTCCCCTACCGCTTCCCGTTGGGAATCCTGACGCGCGAGGGGATGCGCAAGCGCGAACCGCTGACGTTATGTACCCCGCACCGCCCGTCTCGCGCCCGTCGCGGTCAGCGCTACTGGCGCTTTATACTAGATTCTAGTATCCTGAAAGTCATGCCCAAGACGACGAGCATCATCCTTGGCGAGACGGTTGAGAGCTTCATCCAGGAGAAGGTCGCTTCGGGCCAATACGCCAGCGCGAGCGAGGTCATCCGCGAGGCGATGCGCGCTTTCCAGCGTGAGCACGAAAAGGAGCGGGCCGTTCTGAGCGAACTGGACCGGGCCTTGAAGAGCCCGCGTGCGAAAGCAGACGTATTCAAACGGCTGCGCAAGCGGCGCGGGCCCCGTACCAGCTAGATCGGCAGTGACGGTCCACTACACCAGCGTCGCCGAGCAGGCGCTGCTGGAGATCGCCAACTACACCTTGCAGGAGTGGGGCTCGGAGCAATGCGAGCGATACATGTCGCTACTCGAAGCCGCTTGCGAGGAATGGATCCCAGCGAACGCCAACTTGGCCCGCCCCGTACCAGAGCGGCCGCAGCTCCGGATGCTCCGCTGCGAGCACCACATGACCTACTTCCGCGTGGTCGACGACGGCTTCGAGATCGTGCACCTGCTGCATGAACGGATGCTACCGCAACGGCACCTTTGACGGCGCAGCAGGGAGACTCGACGGGCACGCCATGAAGGCCGTCATTTTCGGGGCCACCGGGTTGATCGGCAGCGCGGTGCTGCTGGAGGCGCTCGACAGTCCGTGCGTGCGAAGCGTGCTGTGCGTGACACGAAGGCCAACCGGCATCGCACACCCGAAGCTACGCGAGATCGTGCACGCCGACTTCGAGGATTCGACTCGATCGCCGACGAGCTGGCGGGGCTGGATACCTGCTTCTGGTGTCTGGGCATCTCGGCGGTGGGGCTGGACGAGGTGGCCTACACGCGGATCACGCACGACTACACCATGGCGGCGGCGAAGGTGTTGCGGGAGCGGAGCCCGGAGCTGCGCTTCTGCTTCGTGCGGGGAGCGGGGACGGACGCCGAGGGCCGGCAGATGTGGGCGCGAGTGGAGAGCAAGACTGAGAATGCACTGAAGGAGGTGGGGTTTCGGGACCTGGTGCTGTTCCGCCCCGCTTTCATTCGCCGTGTGCGTGGCAATCCGCCGCGAGGCGCCTATCGAGTGCTGGGACCGGTGCTCTCCGTGCTGGACCCTCTACTCCGCGCCACCGGCGGCGCCACGAGCAACGTAGACCTGGCAACTGACAGCTGAGCGAAGCTGACCAAAAGCGAAAAGGCCCCGGAACCTCTACAGCTTCCGAGGCCGATGATGGCGTCCCCACGGGGAACACACACACTAGGGAACCGCGAAATCGTGAAGAGAACCGTTCTCGCGGGGCCGGTGATGGCAATCCTGGCCTGAACTCTATTGGACTGCTCCGCCAAAGCGGCATATGCTAGGCATATGCCAGAGATACCAGGGCGACTGGTCAGACTGTTCACCAACGGACGCAACCAGGCCGTTCGGATCCCGAAGGAGTTCGAACTGCCCGGGGACGAAGCCATCATGCGCAAGGAGGGCGACCGCCTGATCATCGAGCCGGCGCGACCGCGCTCATTGCTCGCAGTGCTGGCTAGCCTCGAGCCGCTGGATGAGGACTTCCCCGACGTCGCCGACCTGCCGATCGACACCGTAGAACTCTGAATGCGGTACCTGCTGGATACCAACATCGTCTCCGCCCTGGTTCGAGACCCCCACGGGCCGGCAACTCGGCGCGTTCGTGAGGTTGGCGAGCTGAACGTCTGCACGAGCATCATCGTGGCGGCCGAGCTGCGCTACGGCGCGACGAAGAAGGCGTCACAGCGCCTCACTGCGCAGCTGGACGCCGTGCTCGATGCCATCGAAGTCATTCCGCTGGAGGAGCCGGCTGACGTCGCATACGGACACGCTCGCGTGGCGCTGGAGACCGCGGGCACGCCGATCGGAGGCAACGACCTTCTGATCGCCGCCCAGGCCCTCGCCCTGGGGTACACCGTTGTGACCGCAAACGCGCGCGAGTTCGCTCGGGTTCCTGATCTGCCAGTGGAGAACTGGCTGCGGCCATGACCTCCTCGGGTGGCCAAGGGCGCGACGACCTGGAGCGTCGCCTAATCGCAAAAGTCCGCGCCGCGCTACCCGACCTGCAAGAGCAGCTCCGGGGAGTGTCGGACCACGACCCCGTCGCTCTCATCCGATGGATGATGGAATAGCGAACCCGGCCGACGAATCGGCCGGGTTCACTTGTTTCGCGTCCCCACGGGGAACACACACATTAGGGAACACGGAGATTCTGAGTGAAATCGATGGGGCGAGCCGACCGATAGCGATAGTCGCATAGTCGATGGCCCCGGAACGGCGCACCGATCCGCCCAGCCAACCCGACCGTGGCCTTCACGAGGGCGGAATCAGCCGTCGCATCAGGGCTTGGCCCGCCAATGTCCGATAGCGCTCAAGCTCGCTCGAATACAATGAATCCCACGCTGGATCCGCTCCTCTGTTGGGCACCGCGATGCCCTGGCCCACCTCAGCGAGTCCGGACTCGGTCCGGACTTCGTTGCAGCAAACCCAGAGGGCCCTGGCGGTGGCACTGAACGTGCTCGAGGGGGCGCGCCCGGACTCGTGCTGCAGCAACAGTGCCGCCCGCGTGCCGTTCTCAAGCTCGACAATCGTCGCGCGAGCCGCGGCGCGGATGTCATCGAGGCGCACATGGCGCCAAGCGTCGCGAAGCACCGCGGTTGGATGGTCTGGATTCAGCATCATGGGGCCCTCACTGGTGGCCCACCCGGTCGTAGGAAGGTCCGACGCCTGAGGATCACAGCTTAGCACATTTCGGTGGATCTAACCGATTCGGCCTCCATTGATTTGCAATCGAGCCTAGAGCGGAGCATGTGCATGGGCCGGATGTCTTCGTAGGCGATGGTTTTCATGGTGCGCACAGACCGAACAGCAGTTTCGAAGCAAAGCAACCGCGGCCCCGTGTTGCTTGCTGGCAAGGCCCGGCGGTGGGTCGACACCGACGCGCACTTCTGCGGCCACCTCGCGATAGCGTGGCGCCTCCCGCGCCAAACCCACACCCATGGACACCTCCCGCGTCCGCCACCCGCGGCGACGATCAATACCGGCGCCAGGCCGTGTCTGGTCTCGATTGCGAAAGCTGGCGGCGTGAACCGAACACCAACTGGCGCTCGGCAACCGGTGGGCGTGCCCGCACCAGTGGGCGTGCCCGCTCAGCCGGAGAAGACCCGTTGAAGCGCCTGCAAATCGATCACCTGACCGAGTACCACTTTGCGGCTTCCAGCACCCTGATGCCGCATCGCCTTATGCTGCGGCCCCGCGAGGATCACTCCGTGCGGATCGCATCGTCCGCACTGTCGATTGAACCGACCGCCACGCTCCGATGGCAAAGGGACCCGCTGGACAACTCGGTGGCGATCGCAACCTTTGCAGCACCGGGCGACGTGCTCCGGATCGCAAGCAGGGTGGTCATCGAGCACTTCGAGGAGACGCCCCTGGACTTCATCGTCGAGGCACCGGCCGTAAGCTACCCATTTCAGTACGGCACCAAGGACGCGTGCCTCCTTCAGCCCTTCCTGCAACCGTGCTGGCCCGGGGATGGAAGCCAGCTCGACGCGTGGCTCGCCCGCGATGTCCTCTCCGGCTCTCCCATCGAAACCTTCGTCCTGCTCGACCGCATGAATCGCGCAATCCACAACCGGTACCGATACACCGTACGGGAAGAGCCCGGCGTGCAGTCACCCGCGACCACGCTGGCGCTGCGCGCGGGTTCCTGCCGCGACCTGGCGACCCTGTTCATGGAGGCCTGCCGCCGGCTTGGCCTCGCCAGTCGCTTCGTGAGCGGCTACTTGCACTGCCCCACCCACGCTCCGGCACCCGGCGTGGGCGCCACACATGCCTGGGCCGACGTCTACCTTCCCGGGCCAGGTTGGAAGGGTTTCGATCCGACCCTGCCCTCGCTCGCGGGTACCGATCACATCGCGGTGGCGGTCGCTCAGCACCCCGAGGATGTGCCGCCCGTGGCCGGCGCCTTCCTGGGCCCGCCGGGCCAACAGCCAGAGCTGCGCGTCGCGGTACACGTGATGACGGTCTGACCGCATGCTGACACGGAAAGACCCGGAATGACCTCTGGCGATACCCTGCTCGCCTTCGCCATCATCGTAGCCTCGGGCCTGGTCCTGGGCGACGTCGCGACGCGCCTTCGTTTCCCCCGCGTCACGGGCTGGATCGCGGCAGGAATCCTCCTGCAGTTCGTGCACGTGCCGGGCCTTTCCGCCTATGCTCCCCATGCCCAGTTCGGCCCCTTCGTTGAGTTCGTCCTCGATTACATCGCCGTCGTGAGCAGCCCACTGAACCTCGAACGCCTGCGCAACGCCCACAAGCGCCTGATGCTGCTGGCACTGACGGAGGCCATCGTAACGCCTACGGTCGTGGCCCTGAGCCTGCTCTGGATCGGCGGACAATCCGCGACCCTTTCGTGGGTCCTTGGAACGATCGCCATCGCCGGCGCGCCAGGCACCACGTTGGTCGTGCTTCGGGAGGCGCGGGCGAGAGGCGTCTTCACCAAGACACTTACGCTGGCGGGCATGCGTCTCGACTTCCGCCACCTTGGCGGCGCGCTGATGCTCGTGGCGCTCTTCTTCCTCGCACGCGTTGTCGCGAAGGTGGCGTCCGGCTACCTGGCGATGACCTCCGCCGGCATGATTCCAACCGCCAGGCGCTACCTCGGGCTGGCGCTGTTGCCCCATGGCGGCGTGGCCATTGGCCTCATTCTCGTGGTGCAGGAATCACCGGGCCTGGCGTCCATCGCAAACGCGGCCACGACCGTCGGCCTATCAGCGCTCGCCTTGAACCAGCTCGTGGGCCCGAGCGTGACACGCTGGACGCTCAACCGTGTTGGAGAGGTCGGTCTGGACCGCCCCCGCCTGCTCGACTTCCTCAGCGAGCAAAACATCGTTACCGGCTCGCCAGTCCAAGCCAGCGCGATGTCTTCACGCGGCTCGCAGACCGACTATGTAGCGACGCTGCCCTCGGCTCCGAACTCGAGGCCGAAGCCCTCTGGTCGAGCGACTGCTGGATGCGGAGGCCGAGCAGACAACCTGCCTCAGAGAAGGGCTGATGATGCCCCACGTATCCGGTCCGCAGGGCGGGCAGATCCGTGGCGTCCTGGGGCTGTCGGCCAAGGGTCTCGATTTCGGTGCACCGGATGATAGGCCCATCCATGCCGTCCTGATGCTCGCCATTCCCGAGGACCAGCGACACCACCACTTACAGATCTTGGCCGCGTTCGCCGGCTTGATCACTTCGCTCCCGGAGACCCGCGAGCACCTGTACCAAGCGCGTAGCGCCGCGCACGCGCACAAGCTTCTCAACCCACGAAACGAGGTCGGGTTCAACTATTCCAGGACCGCCCCCGCCGTTCCCGTCGTACGATAGGCCCCGCTGGAGAAGAACGAGACGACGCCGTACCCGTGAACAATCCGCGCTAGCTCGGCATTGGTGGATCTGCTCGCTGCAGCCGCCCCGGTGCCTGCACCGGGTGCGGGAGCGGCTCGAAGCCCTCACCTAGCCTCGGAATGGGATCGGCAAGCTGACGCTCGATCCGCCCAAGCGCAGTCCGTTCAGGATCGGAACAGAACGAGATCGCGACACCCGCCTCAAGCGAGACCCGAGCCACACGAGCGACGTAGCCGCCCACGTCGGACGGCATGTCGTAGTTGACAAGAAGTGCAACCGCCCCCGTCTCGGCCTCGCGCAGGGAGGCATCCGTAG
This sequence comes from Myxococcales bacterium, assembly GCA_028817905.1. GTDB lineage: Bacteria > Myxococcota_A > Polyangia > Polyangiales > JAFGIB01 > JAPPOR01. Next base: position 6,123 of record JAPPOR010000572.1, on the reverse strand, counting down.
TCGCGAGCAAGGGCAATCTCCCCTCGCGAAACAGCGCCAGCGCTGAGTCACGGGCAAAGTCGGGCACGCCCTCGTGCATCGCTTCGGCCTCCCCTCCGGCCGCCCGCACAGATCTCACGACCGCGACTGCCGCGTGCCTGGTACGTGTGAAGACCAGCGCACGCGCAACGGGCGATTTCCCAAGCAGCGTGCTCAGCGCCTGCAGTTTGCGCTCATTCGCGACGAGCAAGACCCCCTGCTCGACAATGGCCCGAGCCCCGCACTGCTGCGCAGCCACCACGCGGACCGGATCCCTGACAACCTGCTTGGCAAGGTCCTGCGCGTAGCTCGGCAGCCCGGCATGGAACAGCAAGACCTGGCGCTGGGTCGGCAGGTGGTGGATGACCCGTCCCAATGCCGAAAGGCATGCCGGCGACAACATACGTTCGAAACTCGCAAGCACCATGACCTCCGCCGCATCGAGGTCGAGATGACCGCGGTGCAGGAGGTCGAGCAACCCCGCCGGAGTCGCGACCAGCATATCGAAGTCGTGATGAGGGAACGCGCAGCTCGTTTCACGCGCCAAGGCCACCCGACGCCTCAGCCCGAGGGCCGCACCGTAACGGTGCACCTCCGCTGCGATCAGTGCACCGCTTTTTGCGCTGGGCGCGAGCAGGAGCGCGCGCGGCGCGTGCGGAGCGGGCACGCGCTTGGGGGGGCGCGTCAGCAAGTGGTGCACAACGGGCAACACAAAGGCGTCGACAGTGTCCGCGTCCGGGCTCGCTTGCGCCAACACATCGCGCCCGAGCAGCGCGGGCGGAATCGCGAGCCCGTGCACCCGCGGAAGCTGCGTGCGACCGGCCGTCTGGAGTACCTTCGTCAACCGCGGGTGCAGGCCGAGACTCTCCAATGAAGTGCCGCCCATCAGTAACTGCGATGTTGATGCCTGACGAGACTTGCTTCCTCGGCGCGCCGCCATTGCGTGCCCCTTCACAGCTGGCCTCCGCAAGCGGGGCTGCGCAACGACCCCTTGAGCGTGGAGCAATGGATAGCGTCATGGGCGGTCTCACCTCGCAGCATGGTTCTCGGTCTCTCTCGCCTCTGGGTCCGGCTTCGCCGGACAGCACGCACGGATGCGTGTTGGCACCGACTGCGTGCCATTGGGTTTCATCGGCGGCGCCCGTACGGCGACGCAGCAATGCGTTGGTCGCCGGAGTAGGATCCCTCTTCGTGTGCCGCACTCGAGTTGAGCGCCCGGGGACGAAGGGGGGGAGCCTGAGCCAGAAACGGTTCGCGTTGGTGGCGAGCCTATCACCCCGGTCAAGTCACCGCAAAGCGACGCCCTAGATGACGCGGATAGAACAGGGAAACGCGCCCAGGGACCTACGGTCGCGGCGCTGTAGGTAGCTGGTGTGGTGCCGACCAGCGTCGGGCGCCAGCTGGAGTAACTGCTCTTAAATCGAAACAAAACGGCAGCCGGTCGGACTTCGGTGCTGGAGGGTGCTAGGCTCGACGCGCTGAAGGCGAGGATGGCCCTTACGGTTTGTGCCGCGCGCCCTCGGGACCATTGAAAAGAGAACACATTTGGGAAATCGATTATTCATCGGCGGCTTGAGCTGGGACACCAACGAGAGCAGCCTCCGTGGGGCATTTGAACAGTTTGGCGAGCTGGATGACGTCAAGGTCATCACAGATCGGGAGACAGGCCGTTCCCGCGGCTTTGGCTTCGTAACGTTTGTCAGTAGGGACGACGCACGGCGGGCAATGGGCCAGATGGACGGCTCCATGATCGACGGCCGCGCCGTCAAGGTGAACGAAGCGCAAGAGCGCCAGCGCTAAGGCGCAATGGGCCTCGAGTAGGCTGGAAGCCCGGCTCGTCTGAGTCGGGCTTCTTTCGTTTCTCCGAGGTCCGCCCAACTCCAGAAGCTCCGACTGCAGCGCATGTGGGACTCGGAGGGCGCCGGCGGTCCACGGCCAAGCATCGGCACTCGGGCTTTGACGTCGGGGTGCACTCAGCTCCTTCCCCTGCCTGTGATACCTTGCGGGCGCGAGAAAAAGCGGCACGATTCGCGCACCCGGACCGAGAACCCAACGTGCTGAAGCCGACCCACCCTGCCGCGGTGCTGCGAGCAGCTCAACAGACCGTTGGGCCTGCGGCAGTTCGGTCGGCAGCGCACGCAGCGATCATTGACCTCGAAACCGGGAGGAGCGCGAAACTGCTCGCCGACCACGAAGCGGGACGGGCACCAGAGTGCACGTTCAGCGCGACCGTCATCGCCCTTTGCGCTTGCTGCAACGAAACGTCTGGAAGCCGGACTCCCCCTCACGGGCGCGGAGGTCTGTGCACCTTCCGATGAAGTCGAGCCCGAGTGACAGGTGGCCTATGCGCTCGAACTCGAGCGCTACCGAGACTTGGCAGGCCGCAACCTTGTCTGCATTTCGCTCGGTCCAAATAGGACCGCAGAAACACCGTGCGCACGCGGCAGCGGCGCTGACCGGGTCTGAGTCACGATGTTGTCAGCGACGGCTTCATGGATGGGATCCGCTAGAGCAACGTGTTATGAATCTCATTCGGCTTCGCAGTCATTGGGCTGATGAAACCGGCGACATCCTTGCCTTCATTTGGCAGAGGGTATGCCGTGCGATGGCCCGCCCAATGCGCCGCCAGAACGAATCGGCTGGAGGCTGGACTGTGAGAAACCAGAAGAAACAGTAGTTGAGTGCCGCACCGAGCTGGAGCCTACACATCGTTGGCACCTTTGCGGTGGGCATCATCCTGCTCTCGTTTGCAGAGCACACCATTCATCGCCACTTGATGCACCGGCGCCGCCTGCCCGCCTGGATGTACCGGGCGTCCAAAGACCTCGACACGAACTTCCGCAACCACGCGGTATTGCACCACGGTACGTACTACAAGGTCTTCGATCACGAGCCGTCCCCCGAGGGGAAGTTTTTCAACCTACGGATACTGACGCCGGACATCGCGCGGCTGATCCTCCTCTTCTCGCCGCTTTGCGCGGCACTATGGGCTTGGCTGTCACCCGCCTCGGCCTTGACGCTGGCGGCGATGGTCGTGGCGCACTGTCTTGTGTGGAACGCCGCACATGTACAGATGCACGCGCCCGAACGCGATGCCTGGTTCCGACGCACAGCTTGGTTCCGCATGCTCGGTCGCCATCACTTCATGCACCACAAGCGCAGCAACAGGCACTACAACGTCGTGCTGCCATTGGCAGACTACCTACTGGGAACCGCTGTTGCCGCACGCCGCGGCGACGTGCGCGAAATGCTGAGACTCGGCTACCTTCGACCCCGCACTGGTGTCGGCAGGCGGTTCGTCGGTTCGGCACCCCGACCTTGCGCGTTCGTAGCGAACGCGCGCCACATTCCGGCATGAGGCCCACACGCGCAACGCACCGGGACGTGCGGGCGTGATCCCGCATTGCGACAACCAAAGAGGCCATCACATGGGCGACAAATCTCCGAAATCGAAGAAGCGCAACCAGCAACAAAAGACCGCTGAAAAGGCGCGGCAGGCGACCAATGCCAAAGCCAAGCAGGACCGTCAGAGCCGCGCGGCGACGCCGCCGGTGAAGGCCAAGAAGGGAAGCTGAACGGCGGTCGTCGACAAATCAGACCCGCTCGGTTCTCCCACGGACGGAGGCGCTGGCTGTGGAAACCGTACGAACCCGTGGCGGTTTTGCTCCTGCGAAGGTGTTGCCCGCTGGCGCGTGGCCTCGTCAGCTGGCCCAGCAACGCGTCGGCACGGGCATCATGTCGACCTAGTGCGCGTCTTCGTATTCCGCTTCGGCGTGGAACACCAGCACGCGGCCACAATCAGCCCCCACCACGAGACCCCGACAATGACTCTCCCCCGAAAAGTGCTGTCGGCCGCTGACCAGACCTGCCATGATGGAGTCCGTTAGGTTGTGATAGCCATCGCAATTCGGCTCCAAGCAATGTATTTCGAAGTGAGCAGGCGCAGTCGCTACGACCACAAGCTTGACGTACGTCAGCAACTCCGCCTGCCCCGACGCTGGATCGTCCTGAATCCGCAAGCGAAGCATGTTCAAGCGCGGCACAGCCCCGTGCAAGCGTGGAGCGCTGTCCTCGCGCTCGCGCAACTCCGCCACCGCCGTGGCATGGACGGTATTTCGACCGCGACGCCAGTTCACGATGGACGCTCCGCCACCGAAGACCCGATGCACATGCTGTCCTCCAGACGATGGCGCTTGGCCGCCGCAGCTGCCAGTGTGACACCTCGCGGTCTCCACCACAAACCACGTAGCCCCACCACTGTTGCGGGCATCTTGCGCAGCGGAGCGCTATGCGTAGGTCAACTATTGGTTGGGGCATTGTCCCAAGAACGCATCCAGCACAAACAGGTAGGTAGGAACTGAACCGCACAATAAACACAGGCACTCGCGGCTCCCCCCACTTGGAGGCCGCGCATGAGCACCTTTGAGAAGCGGGCACGCGAAGAGAAGAAGGCAGAAAAGGCGCGCGCGAAGCGGCAGCGCCGCATGGACAAGCGGCACATCCCCGCCGCCGCGCCAGAGATCGTCTCCGCGGCTGACGTTATCGGCGACGTACCGTCCATCGCGCACGTGATGCGGTCGTTCCAGGAGGGCCCAGTCAGACGGACCGCCGCGCCCATTCCAGTTAAGTTGTTTGTGGGCAGTCTCAGCGACCAGACAACCAGCGCAGCCCTTGGCGAGCACTTTGCCCCGTGTGGCCCGATTACTGAAGCGATCGTGATCACCGATCGCGCCTCTGGCGCCTCCCGCAACTTCGGCTTCGTGACGATGGCGGACCGGCGAGACGGACCCAGAGCGATCGAGGCACTCGATGGAAGCGAACTTGACGGCAATCGCATCGTGGTGCGCGTCGCGACCGAATCCCGATGAACGATCCCCTTTCGCGCCAAACCGCGCGCGTTGTCAACCACGATTCCGCGGCCTCCCCCTCCGTGGCTCTGGCAGCGGCCGAGCCGCCCTGAAAGAAGAGAGATTTGAGAAGCTAGCCCGCGGAGATTTGAGGAAGAGAGATTTGAGGACACCCAGATATTGGTGCTGGTGGTGGTGCGGGAACGGCCAGGCACGAGCTCAGCGTCGCAAACGGCGTCGCGGGGTCACGAGAGCGACCTGCGTCGGTGCAATCCCGAAGGCCTGACCCAGGACGCAACCACCACGGCGCAAATGCTAAAGGCCTCCCGGGGTAGCATCGTCGGTTGCGCAGCTCAAAGCCACCAGGTGCGGGCGGTAGCCTCGGAATGCGCGCCGCGCAAAGCGCGGCTGCACCTGCACACGCGCGGGCTCGCCGGGAAGTGTCATCGAGGTCGTGAACGCAGTCGGTCTAGGACGCGAGTCGGCGGCTCAGGCCCTTGCCACGCAACCAAGCTAGCCCGCGGCGAGTGGCCTCCGCGTCTAGTGCCTCGATGCGCCCCAGGGCGCTGCATGTCGCGAGCGCTTGTGTGCCCATGGCGCGGTACCACTGCGCGCGGCTGATACCAAGGTTGGTGAGCAGTGAGGGCGCGTCCCCGCCAAGCCTGCCTCCACCGCCCGTTCGGGCGGCGCGCCCGGTCCATTCGAGCAGCTCCACGTAGCCCACTAGGTCGATCGGGAGCCGCTCGGAGCGGCGACTGCGACGGTCGTCGGCCATCGGAGCCAGGTGGCGCGGCGTGCTAGCGGCGGCGTCCCGCGGCGTCTTCGCGGGTCGCGCCGCGCGCAGCCGCTCTTGGATAGACGTAAGGTCGGCCGCCTCCAGGCGGCTCGCGACGCCCAACCGACCAGCGCGACGTAGAGGCACAGAGAGGTGATCCACAGCGCATTCGGGACCGGGAATACCCACTTGAGCAAAGACAACGGACTGCTCACGACGAGAGGCGCAACGGGATGGCGAGGAGCACTCATTGAGCGCGACATGACGGCGTTTCCTCAGCCACGGTACCGATGATAGCGAACGCCGCCCAGACTGTCAGGATGGCGGGTGCCCACGGAGCGGCAGCTTGAGCTGCTCACCGTGACCATGCGGCAACAAAGAGACGCTTCATGCGGCGCGGCGCGACGGTCGGGTCGACAGAGACCACGGACCGTGTCAGCGGGCAGCGACGGTTTGTCGGGCCCGGGTGCCGATGGCGAACTC
>JAPPOR010000868.1 GCA_028817905.1 Myxococcales bacterium | reverse complement strand
ACCGGCGTTTCGGCTTGCCGTTCACGTCGATGGTGAGGCGCGCCCAGTAGCCGTCTGCGCGCAGCTCGAGGGTGCCGGTGCGGGGTCGGCCGCGCCTCTGTGGTGTAGTGGTCTTGCTCACCGTTCGTACGCCTCCTGTGCCGCGTCGGGCGACCCGGTTTCTTTGCCCGAACCTCGGCTCCGCGCTGCGCACGCTCGCGCCAGATCTGTTCTTGGTCTTTGGGCACGTTGACATCAAGCACCGCTTCCCGCGGAATCCCGCACAAATTTCGCTACAGCCTGCCCCCTGGGCGGGCAAGACCTCTGTTTTCCTTGGTACGGCGCCCCGCGACGACGAGGATGCGGTGGTACGCGCTCGCAAGGCCGTCAGCACCGCCTGGGGGATGCGCAGAGCGCCCAGTGCTAGGGAGGGGGACGATGAGCACGCAGGCTAGCTTTTCGCATCCGTGTGCTGACGCGTTCTTGGGAGCGGCATGGTCAGTTCGTCAAGTCTTGGAGGGACTCGGCTGGCTCCCGTCGAGTAGTTCGGCGGTCGGCTGCTCTGGTTTGCTCTGCTCCGCTTTTTCCCCAGCCGAGGGCGTGGCGGCGGTGATGGCGCTCTTGTTCGTGGTAGTCGCCTACCTCTGTGGGATGTGCCTCGTGGCCGCGTACATCATCGGTCGGACGCCGGGTGTTCTCTTAGCCCTTGTAGTGGCGGCGCTTCCAGGGGTGCTGAGTGTCGCTGCGGCTTGGCCTCTACCATCCACCGTCCAAACTACGTTTACTGTTGGGGGTGGGGGAAATCTGGGAAGCACCGGGGGCATGGTCGTGCTTGTCGCGCTTGCTGCGCTCCTCGGCTGGTGCCAGATGCTTCTATTCGCTGACCTCACGGGCGCAGGCGACAGGTTTTGGCAGGCCTACGATATCGTCTGGCTCGCCACGGGTCTCCTCGCAGGCGTGTTCTTTGTCGCGGATGCTGGGGTTAGCAGGCATGCACGCGACCTCGCAGAAGCTGAGCATGTTCGGCAAGGCGCCAGCGCGTACCTGCGGGGGCAGAGCGTCGCCTACCTGTCATGGTGCAACATACGGGAGACTGCGGGCTCGGCTTCCTGTATCTGGGCCGCGAACATTCAGCAGCGCCTTCTCGACTTTTCGATCTCGCCGTCAAAGGTCTTCCGACATACGGGGCCGCGCACGATCTTGGCCGCATACGGTCCGCCGGGTGGAACTGCGACCGCAGAAGAGGCGGCGACCATTCGTCGGGAGATCAACGACTTCAACCGGGCAGTTTGCCCGAGGGGCAGCGGATATGGGTCCGCCGGTCTTGGCTCAGCTTGGTGCCACACGACCCCCGGGGCTTACTGCGCCGCGTTCCCAGACCCGCTTCCCGGTGCACAGAGTCCAGTTCGGCTGGGGGATGCTGCGGCCTTCGATGTCGAGTGCGTGATTCCCACATTGCGTAGGTCGCTAGCGCTGGAGGAGAAGGCTGTTGGCTTGGTGGAAGCGGACGCTCGCGCCAAACACGGTCGCTGGGCGTACTATCTCTTGGTTGCCCTGCTGGCCGGTGGGCGGCTCGCTCGCCTTACGACCGAGCTAGCGGGTCTAGACGCGCGGCCCACCAGCGAACGGCGCCGGACTGTCCAGCTGGCCTGCCTCTTCTTCACGATGCCTGTCAAGCTGTTCGCCGTCGCGCGTCGCCTCGCAGTTCGGATACGTGAACCAGGGCGCAGGTTGGCCCGGGCCGTTGCGCATAGGGCCTACCTTCTGTTCGGGATGGTCCTCAGCTTGTTGGCTCTTGTCCTCCGTGCGGCCGCGCAAATAGCCGAGCGAGGTCGGGAGTCGGCACGCTTGGTTGCGCGGTGCGCGTCGATACATAGCGACGAGCCGGTCGTAGCTCGACAGCCGGGGCAAGAGCCCATTGATGTTGCGGTCGACGAAGTCGAGGATGCTGCGGCGCTTGGCCAGCTCGCGTGCGCGCTCTGCGGCTTGTGCGGGGTCCGTGGGCGTGAACAAAGTGAACAGGCTGTCGTAGGCGGCCCTGGGGCTGGTCTCGGGGGTGACTGCGCGGGCGCTGCCCGAGACCATGCGGAAGGACATCGTGTCGCGGTGGTGGGGGGCGTCGAAGGTGCCGCCGCCGGTATTGTAGAAGCGCGCCTGCGCCCGGTAGGTCAGGCTCGAGAACAGGCTGTCGCCGCCGATCGCGTCCGCCACCAGCTGGTCGGACGAGGGACCGGTCACCGTCGCGTCGAGCTCGCCCTGTTGCGGCAGCCCGCATAGCATCGGGTTGGTGTGGAAGTGAAAGCTATCGCCGGGGGCGCGCGCGCCGGGCTCGCCGAGGCGCTGCGCGTGCGGGATGGACAGGCCCGAGACCACCGTGATCTCGTCGCGCAGCGAGGCGCCGCTGCTGCTGGGGTAGTCGTCGATCGGGTCGAGCATGCGTTTGACGTCGTAGCCGGCGCCGGCTCGGTCGGGCACGAGCGCCTGCGCGCCGGGCGAGCCGTCGACGTTGAGCGAGAAGCCGCCGAAGGTCAGGCAGTAGCGCCTGGGCGCTTGTTGGGCGCGCGCCGCGCGCGGCAACATGCACTCGAGCAAGGGCAGTGACACCGCCGTGCCCGCCATCCCGCGCAGCAGCGCGCGGCGAGGGATTCGCAACGCTTTCATGGTTGCTCCATGGACGGATGGGGCGCGCGGCCGTGCGCGAACGACTCGTCCTGCACCAGCGCGAGCACCAGCGCGTCGAAGCGACGGCCGCTGTCGACGTAGCTCGCTTCGTGGCGCGCGAGCAGCGCGCTCTCGGCGGGCTCGGCGGGACGCCCCATCGCGTGCTCGAACAGGTGCGCCACCAGACACTGGTCGAGCAGGTCGGCACCGACCAACAGGTCGCTCAGCTCCGCCGGTCCGCTGAAGGGGCCGAGGTCCGGTAGCTCGCCCTGGCCGCTGATCGCGCATTCGGGCCGGCCCTCCTCGGTCTCGCGGTAGCGCCCCGCGCGATCGTAGCGCTCGAGCCCGAAGCCGATGCCGTCCATCGCCTGGTGGCAGCCGGCGCAGCGCTGCTGGCTGCGGTGCGCGGCGTACTGATCGACCTTGCACATGCCCAGCTCGGCGGCGGGCGGCTCGTCGGCCTCGACGTCGGGCGGCGGCGGCGGCACCGGCGTGCACAGCAAGCGGTCGAGCACCAGCTTGCCGCGCTTGGTCGGGCTGGTGTCGAGCGGGTTGGCCGCGGCCGACAGAAAGGCGCCCTGCGACAGGATACCCTGGCGCCCGCTGCCTGCGAGGTCGACCCAGGCCCCCGCGGAGTCGGCCGGCGCGGGTAGCCCGTAGTGGCTTGCCAGCGTAGCGTCGAGGAAGCTCTCGCCGCTGGTGAACAGCTCGGTTCACGCGCGCCCGTCGTCGAATGCCACGCGGTGGACCAGCGCCTGACTCTCGCGCCGCATGGCGGCGGTCAGCGCGGCCGCGTGCGGCAAGGTCTCGTAGCCGAGCCACATGGCGTGGAAGCGATCGACCTGGTCACGCGCGCGCGGGTCTTCGAGCATGCGCCGGGCCGTGACGCGCCGCATCTCGACACTCGACAGCTCGCCCGCGTCGGCGGCGTCGAGCAGCGCCGCGTCCGGCGTGCTGCCCCAGATCAGAAACGACATGCGGGTGGCGATCTGGTGGTCGCTGAGCACGAAAGGCTCGCCTTCGGCGTCCTGCCCGCCGGGCGCGAGCTCGATGCGGTAGAGCAGCTCGGCGCTTTGCAGGAGCGCGCGCAGCACCACCTCGACGCCATCCTCGAAGCCGTCGGACGGCGTGGCGAAGGTCATGCCGAGGGCGACCAGGCCGTCGACCTCGTCGCGCTGAAGCGGCCGGCGAAAGGCGAGGCGCGCGACCCGCGTGACGAATTGGCGCATGCACGCCTCGCCCGTGCCTTCGGGCTGGCAGCCGACCACGCGCGCAAGCCGAGGCGGGTCGGACAGCAGCCGAGCGACCACCTCGCCCGCGAGCGACTCGAGCCCGCTCACCAGCACGCGCGAGACCTGTTGCGAGCGGTAGTCGTTGTCGAAGGGGCTGCGCACGTCCTCGGGCAGCCGCGAGCGCGCCGGCCGCGACTCGTCGCCGAGCAGATCGCGCAACACGTTGTCGAGCTCGTGCGCGCTCAGCCGGCGCATCCCGGTGCCGCCGACGGCGAGCCCGTCCGGCAGCACGGGAGCTGAAGCGTCCGCGCCCGCCGTCTGACCCGCCGCGCCGTCGCGGCCAGCGCCGCCCGCGGGACTGCCGTCGCCGCCCGCACCGGCCGCGGCAGCACCCGACCCGCCGGCGGGGCTAGTAGCCCCTTCGCTGCCGGCTTCCTCGAGCTCGCCAGAACACCCCAGCGAGAGCAGCCCAAACGCCGCCCCGATGTGCACCCATCGCAGCACGCTCACACGGGGGATTGCCCCGCCACCCGTCGAACCGTCACGGGATGCTAACGTCGAGATCTTTTCTCAGGGGGCATTTCCGACTGGGTTGTGGGCGAAGCCCACGCTACGAATCGACAGACGCCCACGAGGCTCGAAGTGGAGCGTGGGGCGCGAAGTGGGCGAAGCCCACGATTGGCTGGCAAACAGTCGAACCTGGGCGCTGCCCGCCCATGTGCCGCTCGGGCGCGCGCGTGACCTTGCTACAGCTCGCCGCAGGCCGGTGCGCAACGCGTGTCGTTGCAGGTGGCGAAGTCAGCAAACGCCGCGCCCACCCTGCCGCAGGTGGCCTCGCACTCGGCGAGCGGGGCGTCGCGCGTGCAGTCTAAGAAGCAGCTGCACAAAGCGTCCTGCTCGCAGCGCAGGATCTCGCGGCAGCACGCGTCGCCGAGGCAGTAGCCGCAGCCGGGGCCGCCGCCGCGCTCGTCGCAGAACATCTGATCGGCCTCGGTCAGTGGACGCTCGGCCGCGTCGGGCGCCGGCTCGGCTGCGTCAGACGCCGCAGATGAGGACCCGCCGTCGTCGACATACCGGCCCAGCCTGGCTACGGCGTCACAGGCGATAAGGACGCAACAGCCACAGAGGCCGAGGATCAGGGCGCGCACAGCGACTCCACGTGCGCGCGCGACGCCGAGTCGGCGAAGCGCTCGGCAAAGCGCTGCGCGGCGCGACGCGCCTGCTCGCTCTGTCCCAGCGCGCACAGCGCCGTCACGCGGCCCACTTCGCGCTCCTCGGCCAGCACGCCTTGGGGAAAGCTGCGGCGATGGCGCTCGAACAGCGCCAGCGCGCGCGCTGCTTCGCGCTCGCGCAGCGCCTGTTGTGCGCGCGACAGCAAGGCGAGCTCGGCCGCCAGCGTGGAGCGTTCGCGGTCTGCGGCAGCAGGGTCGGCCCGGCGCGCAGCCGGCGACTGCGCCGGGCTCACGTCGTCGGTGAGTGCGGGCGCCGGGCTCGTCGCCGGTTTGCTTGGTGCCGCCTCGGGCGCGACGATTGCCGGCGCTGGCCGGACCTGCGCTTGGTGACGCTGGAACTGTCGCTCAATCCGCAGGAGAAGGCGCGCCACGACCGTGAGCATG
>JAPPOR010000236.1 GCA_028817905.1 Myxococcales bacterium | reverse complement strand
CTCTCGTCGTACGCCACGACCTCCAGCCACATGCGCCGATCCTGGGCGGCACCGCTGGGTTGCCGGTGCCCCGCGGAGGTTTCGAACGCAACCGTGAAGGTGCCGACGCCGTCGTGCTGGACCGAGCGGATACGCGTGCTGAGTGACAGTTCGCAGGTCACTGCGTCCAGTTGTGCTTGACGCTCCGGAAAGGGCGATAGGGCCACATCCACCCCTGGCCACAGATGGTCGTGGATCGTTCGAGGGGGCGCACCGGGGAGTGTCGCCGCGCGCCCCGCGCGTCCCGGCATGTGACACCCTGTGCAAGTTTCGAAGCCTGCTTCCAACTGCCCGAATAGGCTGGCGCGGTACTCTTGGAACGTACGTTCCATGTGGACGCCGCTGGGCGTGACCACGTCATGGCAGCTGCCACAGAGCGTTGAGCTCTTTCGGCGATTGCCGTCGAGAAAAGCCGAGTATTCCACGGAATGGGCGGGCGAAGCGACGGGAGCGTCGATCGCGGCACGCATGGTCGTGTCATTGGCCAGCTGAATGTCGTTGTTGAAGTGGTCACCCACGTCGACAGCGTTGTGGCAGAAGTAGCAGGTGATCCCCTTGAGGGGTTCCGGCAGCTCCTCCATGTTCAGACCATCACTGGTCGCCCCTTCGAGCAGCGCCATGGGCGCGTGGCACTTGACGCAAAACGCGCCGAGCTCGCCGTTGGTTTCCCGCTGTCCACGGCGGTTCATCGCGAGGAAGACCGGGTCGTCGGCCGCGTATGCATGCATGCTTCCCGCCCATTGCCGGGTGTGGCGTGGGTGGCAGCTCCGGCACTGTTCCGGATCCTTCAGCGCCGCTTCGCTCAGGGCGCGCGCGACCTGATCACCTGCGTCAGAAGTGTCGGATCCGGCGGGTTCGGTGCATGCGCATATGGTGGCGACGAGGGGCAACGCACTGGCAAGCGCGCACATGGGACGGGTGAGGCGCGTCATTCGAGTCCATCCACGTGGCTACCTGGCGACGCACACTTCGAAGACCACGTAGTCCTCCAGGGACGCGGAGCCAAGCCAGAAGCGCACCTCCCACGGGCCGCGCATCGTGAAGTTGAGCCGGTCGACCTCGAAACGGCCCAGCTCCTTCAGCGCGGTCATTTGCGGCTGTACGCGACCGTCGTGGCCGTGAATGGGCATGAAGGTCTCCCCGCGAACGATCTCGACCTCCGCCAGGTGCGAGGCATCCAAGGCGTAGACTTCGACCGTCCAGTGGTTGATATATCGCTCCGGCTCAGTCGGGGTGGCTGCGACGACCGAGATGCCAAAATGGTTCCCCTCGGCACGCAGGCCAGGTCCAAACTCGGGTGTTTCTTCCGGGCAGCCCTGAAAATCGTCATGGGCGTTGAAGTGGGCGCCGCCGTCGGAGCTCAGGCCCGTGCTCGCGCGCATATCGTCGTCGGCACCGCTAGTTGGGGCGCTTGCCTGCCCTCCGCAGGCGACCAGCCAGGCCACCGCGGCCAGGTTCCACCATTCATCAGCCCTCATGCCAGTACTCCTGTCGCCGTTTCCGACGATCGATTTGGCCACCGTAGGGCCTGGATGGGCGAGACGCGGGGTGTTGCACCAGATGGGCAATGATTGGCACCCGACGGATTCGTCGCGGCTGCCCATGCAGGTGGAATGCAGGTGGAATGCGGGCGGGCGGCGGGCTCCGGTTGTCGAAATTCTGCCAAGTGTTGACGTGTTGCTGCCAGCAGCGTCCTGCCCCCGACCGACAGGGGGTGTAGCGTCCTACACCGCTGGCATGGACGCACATCATGGGGCCAAGTGCCGGAGCGCATCGTGCAGGCCGATTCGGGTGCTGTCGCATTCAGGTGCTGCGATGCTGACCTTTGCGAACGGCTGCGCGGGTTGTGCCGCGGGTGTCCGGTCGCCCGAGGCCAAGCACCAGGAGACGGGGCCAACGTGAACCGGGCAGCGAGTGTCTTTGGCGGGGGGGAACAGCCGTCGGCCGACTCACCTGCGTGCATGTCGTTGGTGCGTAAACCGCCGATGGCTAGCGAGGAGTTCACCGTTCCCAGCCGCGTGTTGCACGAGCTGGTGGGTGCGGCCGAACAATCGGGCGTCTCCAAGGAGGACTTCCTGAGGGCAGCCAGGGTTGAGCCCACGTGGCTCGAGACGCCGGACCGTCATATGAGCCAGGGAGAGGTGATGCGGATCGCTGAGCTGGCCCTCGAGCTCACCCGTGACCCGGCACTTGGATTGCACTGCGGCGAGCGCTCATCGGAGGGGACGTTTGATGTGCTCTCGCATCTGCTCGCGCACGCTTCTACCCTGCGGCAGGCCTTCGAGACCCTGTTTCGCTTTTCCGAGCTGGTGGCGGAGAACTTTCCCCTCATGCTGACCGAGGCCGGCGATGAGGCGGAGCTTCACCACCGCGACTCAGATGATCAACCGTTGCCGGTGCGCAGGCTGGTGGCCGAATGGGCGGTGGTCAGTCTGTTTCGGCTGGTCAGGCATTTCGACGGCGCGCGGGCGAGCGGGGTCCGGCTCGCATGCTTCCGACATCAGGCGCCGGACCACCATGCCGAGTATGCCCGCATTTTCGACGGCATCGCTCGCTTCGACCAGCCGTTTACCGGGTTGGTGCTGTCTCGCTCGCTGCTCGATGCGCCTTCCCCGTGGCGGGACGAGGAGCTCTGCTCGACCCTGTCGGGTCTCGCGGTTCGGCGGCTGCAACGGCGGAAGCACCAGAGGCCGTATTTCCTACAGGTGCGCGACCTGCTGCTCCAGCGGCGCGCGCCGCACCTGGTCGGCGTTCCGCAGGCGGCCAGGGAGCTCGGCATCAGTGCGCGGTCGTTGCACCGGCGACTGTCCGAGGAAGGGCGGACGTATACGGAACTCTCGCACGAGGCGTCTGGCCACGTGGCCAAACGGCTACTCGTCGACAAGCAGCTGACCATCAAGGAGGTGGCGTACGCGATGGGCTTCGCCAACGCCAGCTCATTCCATCGAGCGTTTCGCCGCTGGACTGGCATGACACCCGGCGTGTGCAAGTGCAAGCACTGAGCTTGTTTGACCCGGATGGACGATCGCGCCGGCATGACCGGCGAGACACCCATCGGCAAGACAATGGCCGCTTCCGGTGAACGAATGGCAGCTTGCGTCGCTCGCGCAATGCAGAAGAGCGAGGCAACGTTCTCGCATGGGCGCGTCGACTACAAACACCATCTGCGCTAGCCGGATGTCGAGGATTCGCATTGGTTGTCGCGAGCACAGGAACGCGGCTTTCACCATGCCGTACGAAGCCGTACCTGGGTGGAGGCGGCGCGTTCGCTACCGCGACAACGGCGTAGCCTGCGGTCTCGCGATCGCCTGGCTCGCCTTCCTGTTCTGTGGATGCTCGAGCGAAACAAAAGTCCTGGGCCGCGAAGGTAGCCGCATGCTGGCGTCACCGACCACGACGGACATGCCGCCCGCGCCTGCTGCTCCTGCTGACTTCGCCAATCCCACACCTGCGACTGCGCCGCCCGCAGCCGGCGTCGCGGGACAGCAACAGCAGCCCGTTCGGCCCGCGATGACCCCGAATACTGCGCTAACGCTCGAACCGATCGCGATCGATGCCTGCGGCGCTGACAATGCTGCGGGCCTTTCACCGGTCCAGGTGGAAGAGCTCAAAGCGGGAGCGGGCTCTCCCGGCGGGATGCGATGGCTCTATCCCTACGAGGGCACGGTGTTTCCGCGAGGCATGCTCGCGCCCGACGTGATGTGGGAAGGCCCGCCTGCCGATGCCGTCTACGTTCACATCAAGAGCGAGCTCTTCGAGTACTGGGGCTGCCTGCAACCGACCTCACCGGGCCGGATTACCCTGCCGCAAGACGCCTGGGAGCGGGCCGGGGAGCGCTCCCGCGGCAAGAACGACTTCTACACCATTGAACTGTCCGTGCTCGGTGGCGGCACCGTCTCCGGTCCGCTGGTCTGGCGCTTCCAGATCGCCCAGGCGGCGATCAAGGGCTCGATCTACTACAACACCTATCGCTCGGGCCTGACGTCGGGCGGGCAGGCCGGTGCCGGCCAAGCCCCAGGCGGCTTTCCCGGGCTGGGCGGCTTTCCCGGGCTGGGTGGCCCCCCCGGGCTGGGCGGCTTCGGCGGCTTTGGTGGCGCAAACGGCATTGTCGTGCGGATCCCCGCGGGAGGCAGCGCCGAGGTGTTTGGCCAAACCGACTGCAACGGCTGTCATTCGGTGTCCGCGGACGGCTCGCGCCTGATCGCACAGTCCGTCGCGGCAGGTACCTACAGCTACGCGATCACGAGTGATGCGCGGGCGCCCATGCCCGCGATGGCCGGTGCCAGTGGCTCCTGGACCGCTGTGTACCCTGACGGGTCGGCGTACTTGGCCATGTCTTCGGCCGTCGATGTGGCACGCGCCTCGATCTTTGGCGGGCTCAGCGGCATGCCTGACGCGACCTTGTATGACGCCGGGACGGGTCAGCCGATCGCGAGCACGGGCATCCCGCCTGGCGTGCTCATGCCGTTCTTCTCGCCCGACGGAACGCTGCTGGTCTTCAACGACTACGCCGCAGGGCAGGCCCACGGGATCGCGCTGATGCGGTACGATACCGGCACCCACACCGCCTCGGACTACGAGGTCCTCTATATGGAGGAACCGGGGCAGATGCGCCCGGCCTGGCCGTTTCCACTGCCGGACAATGACGGCGTGGTCTTCCTACGCACTGATGACCTGGGGTTTACCGGTGGCGGTATCGGCGTCGCGGGCCCGATCCAGCCGGGCCGGGTGGCGCCGTTTGGTGAGCTGTCCATCATCGATCTCGACACACAGAAGGTCACTCTGCTGGCTCGCGCGATGGGCTATGAAACGCCTGAAGACGCGCAGCGCGGTGCGACCTACTTGCCGTTCGGCGAGGACGATTTGCACCACAGCTACTATCCCACCGTGTCCCCGGTTGGAGCCGGCGGCTACTTCTGGGTGTTTTTCGACGCCGTCCGTCACTATGGCAACCAGGGCCTGCAGCGCCAGCTCTGGGGCGCAGCGATCGACATCTCCGCTGAAGGCAACTACGAGCGTGACCCCAGCTACCCAGCCTTCTATCTGTCCGGGCAGGAGTTCGGTACGGGCAACCATCGTGCCTTCGCTGCCCTCGATCCGTGCCGGAAGGACGGCGACACCTGCACCAGTGGGATCGATTGCTGCGGCGGCTTCTGCTACACGGAGGAGACGGACCTGGAGTTCGGCGAGGCCGTCGGCACCTGCTCGCCGCAGATGAAGATGTGTGCCCGGCGCGATGAGCGATGCGTATCGGACGACGATTGCTGCTATCCCGAAGGTGACCAGCCACCAGACGTATGCATCGCCGGGTTCTGCGCCCAAGTTCCCCCGCCCAGCTAGCCGAGCTTAGCCGGGGCTCATAGGTAGGATCCTAAAAGGTTCTGAAATCACAGGGGTTCTTCTCCAACGAGACATGGGCTACCCCTTGGGTTGTCTAGGCCACAAGGAGAAAGCCCATGCT
>JAPPOR010000147.1:2405-5510 GCA_028817905.1 Myxococcales bacterium | reverse complement strand
GCGATCGAAACTGGCCATTCCCCCTCCCTCCTCCGTCATCGAGACAGCTGCGAAGTCCGCGAGTGTCAGCTCCAAGCCCACGCGTATCCGCCCCCGGAGCGAGGCCAGCGGGGCCTCGCCTTGCCGCGCCCCTGCTGCTGGTTCGGACGCGGCCGGGTGCGAAGCGGCCTGGGCGTCTGCGCCCGCCTCCCCTTCTCCAGCCGCACCCGCATCCGGAACTACACCCTCCCCACTTCCGTCTCCCTGGGGCCTGTCCGCAGGCATGTCGCTTGGGGTCTGGGCGCCTGCAGCCTCGGCCGACAGACATAACCACAGCGTGACGACCGATATTCGGAACAAGGTGCGTGCCATCTTGTGAAGCTCCTGCGTGTTGGACTTGCCAGAAGTCGGATCGAGTCGTCATCCTACATGGTGCGCGGTAGTTGCCCGAGCGCCGACGCCCGCCAATGCGCCAGGCTTCCCCCGGGCGCGCGCACCCAGCACCGCGCACACCCAAATATCCGACGCAAGGCCCTCGAAGACTGAAGCCGAGTTGAACCGAACCATTGCTACAATGGGAAGCAATGTCTGAGAACCCGTCGGACGTCGAGGTGTGTGTGCGGAAGCTATCGTGGCGCGGCTTTTGGACCGCGATGCGGGCGTCCACTTACACGGCTCACGCTCGCCGGCTTGCCCGCCGCGGAGCCACGTCGGCCGCGCTACGGAAAGCGCTTCACGCGCTCGAGTTGCTGCGCTCTCCACACGTCCACAGATTCTGGCCCGGCACATTTGTAGACATCGTCGAAGGAGCCAAGCTCGTCGACGAGCTAGCGCAGCACCTCGAAGTCCTCGAACCGGGGAACCTGCATGGCCTCACGAAAGCGGTCGATACTCAGGGGCCACACCGCTGGTCGCCCGAGCTCGTCCTGCGCAGTCCAGCCTTGGCATCCCGTTGCCCAGATCGTCTTGCGAGCACCCTCGAGTAGGACCTCGTTGAAGTGTGTGGTCGCGGCGCTGGTAGCAGACAGCCCCACAAGCGACTCGGTCCGCAGCCGCTCCAAGAGCTGCAGGATGTAGTCCATCTGCAACTCCGCGATCGAGATCACCGGGAAGTTGCCTACCGGGCTGTGCGGCCCCACCAGCATGAAGAAATTGGGGAAACCCGGCACCGAAACCGTCTGATAGGCGTGGGGCGATCCGGCCCAGACGTCGGAAAGCAAGCTTCCCGCCGACCCTCGCACAAGGGTCGGAAGAATATAGTCGCGGGTGCGGAAGCCCGTCGCCAGCACCACCACATCCAGGCCATGCAGTTCACCGTCCGCGGTGACGACACCGTCTGGCACGAGCCGGTCGATGCCCGCGGTGACCAGGCGCGCGTTCGGCCGCTGCAACGCTTCGTAGAACCCCTCACCCACGACCAGCCGCTTGCAGCCGGCACGGTAGCTTGGACGCAAGCGCGCACGCAGGTCCTCGTCTGTAACCGCGTTCTCCAGGTGCTCAAGGCACGTCTGCTCGATCACCGCCATGGCCTCACTGTCGGCGTCCGACAGCGCATCGGCCAGGTTGGCTACCCAGTTCGCTTCGAGCTGCCCACGCAGCGTGGCAAGCGCGCTCGGGTCACGACGAAACCCATCCCGCTCGGCCTGGCTGTACCGCTTGTTCTTTCCGGGCAGGACCCACTGGGCGGTGCGCTGAAACAGACTCAGGGCAGCCACTCGCTCGCTCAGGGCGGTGACGAGCTGGACGGCAGTCGAGCCGGTTCCGATGATCCCAACACGGGCACCGTCGAGCGGAACCCCATGGTCCCAGCGCGCACTGTGAAACATCGCCCCGGCGAAGGTCTCCGCACCCTCCAAGCTCGGCACATTGGGGTGGTGCAGAAAGCCCGTCGCGGCGATTACGCAATCCGCGCGTTCCTCGCGACCGCTCGCGAGGGTGATGCGCCAGCCCCGGTCCGAAGGCGCTTCCCAGGCGAGGTGGGTCACCTCCGCACCGTACTCGATCAAGGCATCTACGCCGTAGTCCTGCGCCGTGCGCTCCAGGTAGGCGCGAATCTCGACACCCGGTGAATAGCGCTGGCTCCAATCTGGATTGGGTGCGAACGAGTACGTATACAGGTGGGAAGGCACGTCGCACGCCAACCCGGGATAGGTGTTGTCCCGCCAGGTCCCCCCGAGTGCATCAGCCTTCTCGTATATCCTCACATCCGCGATGCCGGCCTCCCGCAGCTTGATCGCCGCGAGGATCCCAGACATGCCAGCGCCGATGATGGCCACGTGCAAATCCCTGAGCATCCCGAGGCTCTACCACGAAGCACCGGACCGTGCCCAGGTGGAGCCAACAAGTGGCGGTCCCCCCGCGAGCTTCGCGGCGTGCCTGTGCGGGGCGGGGCGCCAGCGCGAGACGCGCCGACCGTATCAGAACCGGGAAACCCTGCAGCTCCCTTTGTATTTCTGCCCGCTTACCCGAAAATTGCGCTCGCGCACCGTACAGTTGGGAGAGTCGCTTCGGATGGCAGCGTCGCTGACGCCGGTCGCCGTTACGTCTTCGACCGTGATGCTTAGACGAAAGCTCGAGCCGCCGTTCTGCCGAAGCAGCTTTCCCATGTTGTTCGCCTCGAAGTTCTTGATGGTTACGTCGCAAGGCGCATTGATCTGGAACACCTTGTCAGATGCGTTGTTTGCGGTGCCATTGGTGATCGTGATCTCGCCGCCGGGGAAGTAGCTGCGCACCGAAGCCGCGTCCTCACCTACGTCTGGCCAATGCACGTTGTCCAGCGTGTTGTCGCCCATCATGTGAACGCCCTCGGCCCCCGGCCTCCCGACAATCGTGTTCACCAGCGACGCGCCCGGCGCCAGAATGAACACCGGCTTCTGGTTCTCATCCTGGCTCCCACCTCCGAGACTGCGCCCGGGCGTGAAGGTCCTGTTTTCGCCGTCGAAGGTCATGCCTGGAGGCACCACAATGGGCTCATCCACGGTCATGTCTTGCCCGGTGCCTGTAGCCATCACGACCGGGTTGCCGATCTCTTCGTCCACATAGGTGTTGAACTTGGCGTTGTCGTGCAACGATTTCAGCAGCTCTTTGGCATCCGTGGGCAGGTCGGGGGCCAGGTCAGGCTCCGCC
>JAPPOR010000147.1:0-2380 GCA_028817905.1 Myxococcales bacterium | reverse complement strand
GCTCCTCCGGCTCTGCCATCGGCTCCTCCGGCTCTGCCATCGGCTCCTCCGGCTCCATAGGCCCCTGCGAGCCCGCCATAGGAGCAGCCGGTTCCGAGATGGGGCCCGAGGGAACGGCCATCATCGGATCGGTCGGCTGAACCATGGGGTCCGTCGGTCCCGTACCGAGACCCGTCAGGTCCGTCGACCTGGCCACGGGCTCCATCGGCACGGCCGCCCCGTTCGTCGAAGACGGAACGGTCGCAGAACCCTCCCGCACCATGGAGGTCTCGCCAGCAGTGGTCCCGGCTGCGCCGCTCGCGTCACCCACCGGACCAGCCGAATCGCTGCCGCAGGCGGCTAGCAGCAGCACAGCAGCCGACCACGGCAGCGTGCTTGGAGCGGTCTTGCGCAGGGAAGCTGTTGTCATGGTTGACCTCATCAGGTGTGGGCGCAACCCCACCAGGGGTGCAGGCCGGGTCGGCCTCCTGTCCGGCACCGTGTCACAAAAGCCAGAGCTGCTGAAGCCAAACACTGGGACGGAAAGATTTTCGGATTGCCCCAGCCATGCCGGTGTCTCCAGGCAGGTGAAAGGGGCCTTGACTGACCCACTCCAAAGGGCACCACAAACGAGTCCCCACGACGTCAGCCACCCTCTCCGTCGAGGCCGCAAGGGTGCTGCTCCCTGCGGGCGACGCGCTGCCGATACGCCAACCCCACGGCCAGGGCGACGCCGAAAACGCTGGCCACGCCGGGTTGCGTCCATATCATTGCGAGCAGGCATATGCTGGCGATCACCAAGGCCGTCATCGCAACGTAGGGAAACCCGAGGGCCCGGAACGGGCGCGGTAGCTCCGGCTCCGTGCGGCGCAGGCGCATCAGAGCAGCCATCGACAGGATGTACAGCATCAGGGCGCCGAAGCAGGCCAGCGTGATGATCTCGCCTGTGCGGCCGGTCAGAATCGCCACCACACCCAAGCCCAGGTTCACTGCCAGCGCTACCCGAGGAGTCCCCGTCTGCGCGTGAACGCTTCCAACCACCGAAGGTAAGTACCCGGACCTACCGAACTCGAAGGTCGCGCGCGCCGCCGCCAACAGGATACCGTGGAAGGATGCGACCAGACCGAGCAAGCCGACCCCGAGCAACAGGCTGTACATGGCCGAGTCGCGTCCCACCACGTGCGCGAGGGCCAACGGTAGCGGCGCATCGCTGCTCTCGCCGGTATGTGGGTCGACCACGATCGCCCCCCACCCTGCCACGCCCACAGCGCTGAAGAACACCAACAAAGCCAGCACCACGAGCGTGAGCATCGCGGAGCCAAACCCCCGCGCGACATCCCGCTGGGGATCGTGCGCCTCCTCCGCGGCGTTCGCGACACCTTCGATCGCGAGATAGAACCAGATAGCGAACGGCAGGCACTCGAACACACCAAAGGCGCCGTGGGGGAGCGGATCGCGGGCAAAGGCCTGCACGTCGAAGTGCGGTAGCGTCAGACCGACGAACAGCAGGAGCTCCGCCACCGCGAGAACGGTCACGACCAGTTCGAACGTGACGGCCTGTTTGACGCCCCAGGCGTTGAGCGCGCTGAAGAGCACGTAGGCGGCGATCGCCACACCTTCGACGGGAACCCCGGAAACCCGTTGTCCAATGTAGGCCGCGATGGCCATCGCGATCGCCGGCGGAGCGAAGACGAACTCGATCAGCTGCGACAGGCCTCCAAGCGCGCCTCCCAAAGGCCCGAACGCCCGCTCGCAGTACACAAACGCCCCACCAGCACGCGGGATGGCACATGCGAGCTCCGTGTAGCTGAAGACGAAGCTAACGTACATCACGGTGACCAGCACCGTGGCGATCAGCATCCCGTAGCTACCCCCGGTGGGAAGCCCCAGGTTCCAACCGAAGTACTCACCGCTGATAACGTATCCGACGCCCAAACCCCACAGCATCACGGGGCCTAGCGCCTTGCGTAGATGACCACCATCGCCCTGTGCCGACATGGCGCGGGAGCATACCACGTGCGCAAGACCGCCCCTCGCGCGGAAACCAAGCCCACGCCCGCATCCCTTCACCAACTCACGCGCCCTCGCACAACTGCTCGACTCCGCACCGCTTTCGCCTCAGTCAACAATACAGCCCTTCGCCTCAGGGGGTCACTGCAGCAGCTGGGCGACTGCCTCGCATGGTTTCAGCCAACCCAAGCGTTTGTCGAAACCGACCATTGAGTTCGCCGGCGATTTGGTTGAGTTGGCGTTGGAAAAAATTGCTAAGGTCTGCGCCCCAAACTCTCGCTGTGCAAAGGTCCTCAATCATCTGCGTGTTCGATCGCGTCTGTCCATGCGTTGCAAGCACCTGCCCAATGTCCACCTCGCAGGGCTGATAGGGGGCGATGGGGGGCGCTCG
>JAPPOR010000430.1 GCA_028817905.1 Myxococcales bacterium | reverse complement strand
GTCCGCGCCGCCAGGACCGGGTCATTCGCCCGCTTATCGATTGTGACCGGTCGGAGGTGCACGCCTACGCAAAGACCCATTTTGAGGACATTGCCAGCGATCCTTCCAACGAGGACAGCCGCTTCGAGCGCGTACGTGTGCGTAATCACCTGGTCCCGGCGCTGCTTGCCGAGGATCCGCAGCTGCACGCCCATCTGTCGGACCTGGCGGACGAGGCCCGTGAGCTGTCGGACTGGTTGCAGACACAAGCCGAGGCCCGCCTGGGCCAGCTGGGTGGGCAGGCCAGAAGCCTGACGTTTTCCGCCGACGAGGCTAACAGCCCGGTCTTCCCACGCGTAATCCGTCTGTGGGTGCGAAATCACGCCAATGCGGAGCTGGGTCGCGCCCACCTGGTGCAAGTCCGCCGGGCCGTGGCCGCGCCCGCCGAGATCTGGCTGCCCGGTGGCTTTCGCATCGAATCTCGCGGGGACGGAGTGCTGCGGCTGCTCCCGCCGGTTTCTCCGGCGCACACCTGAAAGGATGCTGTGGAATTCAGAGAGTTTTCCATTGCGGCCACACACCCGCTATGCTTCTGTTTAGTTTGGCCGCCCGTGTTCGCGATCCCAGTGCATTGTCCGGGGCCGGAGTCGTACGTGACTCGCCGGGCCCAGTCCCTTCGCCTTCGAGGTTCAAGTGAAGCAAAGCCATAAGACCCTGGTCCTGTGGGTCATGCTCATCCTGATGTTCGTCGCCATCTACAAGTTGGTGCAGGGTGACGAGCACCCCCGCACCGTCGATTTCAGCGCATTCTTGGACGACGTGCGCGCCGGCCGCGTGGAGCGGGTCGATATCGATACGCGCGACAACACGGCACGCTACCAGTACGTCACGAAGGCGAGCGAGGGCCAGCGCTCCAAGCAGGTCTCGGTCGGGCCCGTGGGCGAGGACATCAACAAGCTGCTCGACGACAACAACGTCAAGGTCGCCTACAAGGTCGACGACCAAAACGGGCTCTGGGGCAGCATCCTTGTGACCTGGATCCCGATGATCTTCCTGTTGGTCGTGTTCTTCTTCTTCATGCGCCAGCTACAGGCTTCCGGTGGCAAGGCGATGAGCTTTGGCAAAGCGCGCGCTCGGCTGCTGAGTGAGAGTTCGAATAAGGTCACGTTCGACGACGTCGCCGGGATCGACGAGGCCAAGGACGACTGCGAAGAGATCATCGCGTTTCTGAAGGACCCCAAGAAGTTCCAGCGCCTGGGTGGGCGGATCCCGAAGGGCGTGCTGCTGATGGGCTCACCGGGCACCGGCAAGACGCTCCTGGCGCGGGCCATCGCCGGCGAGGCGGGCGTGCCTTTCTTCAGCATCTCGGGTTCGGACTTCGTCGAGATGTTTGTGGGCGTGGGCGCGTCGCGTGTGCGTGATCTGTTCGAGCAGGGCAAGAAGAACGCACCCTGTATTATCTTTATTGATGAGATCGATGCCGTCGGCCGTCATCGCGGAGCCGGCCTGGGTGGTGGGCACGACGAGCGCGAGCAGACCCTCAATCAGCTGTTGGTCGAGATGGATGGTTTCGAGTCCAACGAGGGGGTGATCATTATCGCCGCCACCAACCGCCCGGACGTGCTCGATCCGGCGATTATGCGACCTGGGCGGTTCGACCGTCGCATCAATGTACCGCGGCCTGACCTCAATGGGCGCATCGGGATCCTGGCGGTACACACCAAGAAAGTTCCGCTGGCCGGCGACGTTGACCTCGAGATTCTCGCGCGCGGGACGCCGGGCTTCTCTGGCGCGGACCTCGAGAACCTGATCAACGAGGGAGCCTTGTTGGCGGCGCGTTTGGATCGGGACGAGGTTTGCATGCAAGACCTCGAGATGGCGAAGGACAAGGTCCTGATGGGCACCGAGCGCCGCTCCATGGTCATCAATGAGGAGGAAAAGAAGCGCACCGCCTGGCACGAGGCGGGCCATACGGTGGTTGGGCACCTGCTTCCGCATCACGACCCTGTGCACAAGGTGTCGATCATTCCGCGAGGTCCGGCGTTGGGCGTGACCATGTCGCTGCCGAAGGAAGACCGTTTGGGCTACTCGAAGCAATGGGCCGAAGACCGGATCGGCATGGCCCTCGGCGGGCGAGTCGCCGAGGAACTCGTGCTGGGGGACATCACCACGGGTGCGGCCGACGACTTTCGCCAGGCGACCCGCATCGCACGCTCCATGGTGACCGAGTGGGGGATGAGTGAAAAGCTCGGCCCGCTGGCGTACCTCGAGCAGGAGGAGTCGTTTCTGCCGTTCATGCCGGGCCCGCGGCGCGGGGAGTATTCCGAGCGCACGGCGCGTGAGATCGACGAGGAGGTGCATCGGATCGTGGCTGAGCAGTACACGCGTGTGAGCAGTCTGCTCAAGGACAACATGGATAAGCTCGACGCCATGGCCAAGGCGTTGCTGGAGCGCGAAACGCTCGACAGCACCGAGATCCGGGCCGTCATGGAAGGAGAGCCGCTGCCCGAGCGCAAGCAGGTCGTCGTGCCCAGCTACGCCCAGAAGCAGCGCGACAAGGACAAGCGGAAGGGATCGCTGTTTCAGCCGAGGCCGAGGGAGGTCCCGTCCGGCGGCTGAAGCTGGGACACGCAAAGGGGGCAGACCTTGGGCCATGGGCCTTGCCAGCTCTGGGGCGTGCTGAATGTCACGCCCGACTCGTTTAGCGACGGCGGACACTTCATGTGCGTCGAGCGCGCGGTCGACCATGCGCGCGCGATGGTTGCGGCGGGTGCAGACGTTGTCGACGTGGGGGGGGCCAGCTCCCGACCCGCCGGGCGGGCCTATGGCAAGGGCGCCCCGAAGGTTCCGCCGGATGAGGAGCTGCGCCGCACCCTGCCGGTCGTTCGGCAACTCGTCGGGGAGGGTGTGGCCGTCTCGATCGATACCACCTCGGCCGAGGTGGCCGAGGCCGCCCTGGGGGCCGGAGCGCGCTACCTGAACGACGTGTCCTGTGGTGCCGACGACGTCTTGCTGCGCGTCGCGGCCAAGTTCGGGGCGGACTATGTGCTGATGCACACTCGCGGTGACGGCGCCGTGGCCGGGCAGCATATCGTGTACGCCGATGTGGTCTCGGAGGTCCTTTCCGAACTGCAGGACGGCGTTGCCCGTGCGCAGGCCTGCGGCGTGGCCCGAGAACGCATCTGGCTCGACCCTGGCATTGGATTCGCCAAGACGCCGGCCCAGTCGCTTCGGCTGCTCGCTGCCACCGCCGAGCTTTCGGGGCTCGGTCAGCCGGTTCTGGTGGGCCCTTCGCGCAAGGCGTTTATCGCGGCTACGGCTCCGCGGCCCGACGGCAGCATCCCGGGGCCCGGCGATCGCCAGCCGGGTACCGATGCGGCGCTGGCGGCGGCGGTGCTGGGTGGCGCGACCGCGATCCGGGTTCATGATGTAGAAGCAAGCTTTCAGTCGCTTCGGGTGGCAGCAGGCATCCACGCCGCGCGTGCCGGAGTGTCGGCATGACCAGCGACCTGATGGAGCGCCTCAGTGGCTTCTTCGGCCGCCAGGTGGCGCTCATCCTGTGGGATCTGTCGGATATCGTCCTGGTGGCCGTCGTCCTGTACTACGTGTTGCTGCTGATCCGCGGCACGCGGGCCATGCAGATGGGTATCGGGCTGGTGCTGGTCTTCGCCATCTACCAGGTCGCCAAGCGGGTCGGACTCGTGACCTTGTACACGATGTTGGATACGTTGCTCACCTCGCTGGTATTGATCATCGTCGTCATCTTCCAGCACGACATCAGGCGTGCCCTGATGCGGTTTGGCCAACGCCCGCTGTTCACATCGGCCCGTGCGGCCATGGAGGGGCAGGTGATCGACGCGGTGGTCAAGGCAGCGAC
The DNA here is from genome assembly GCA_028817905.1 of Myxococcales bacterium. Taxonomy (GTDB): domain Bacteria; phylum Myxococcota_A; class Polyangia; order Polyangiales; family JAFGIB01; genus JAPPOR01. The sequence continues at coordinate 1,655 of JAPPOR010000430.1, read as the reverse complement.
GGCCCTGGCGAACAAGCGTATCGGTGGGCTGATCGTATTTGAGCGCGAAGCCATGCTGGACGAGTTCATCGAGCCGGGCACGATGCTTGAAGCGGCGGTTTCGCGCGAGTTGCTGTACAGCATCTTCATACCCAGTTTCGAAAACCCCATGCATGACGGGGCGGTGATCATTCGCGACGGCCGCCTGTGGCAGGCCGGAGCGTTCTTGCCGCTGACAGCGAGTACCAAGCTCGATCGGACCCTGGGTACGAGGCACAGGGCCGCGATCGGCTTGTCTGAGGAGACCGACGCGGTGGTCGTGGTGATCTCGGAGGAGCGCGGCGCGATCAGTCTGTGCTTCAACGGCAACATCGTTCGGAATCTAGACGGGCCCTCCCTGCGCAAGGTGCTCGCGAGCCTGTTTCGCAAGCGCGCCAAGAAGCTACTTTCGAAGGGTGATGAACCGCCGCGGGGTCGGGAGTCACGCGTCACCCGCACCACGCAGGCGGACCGACCGAGCGCCGAGGATGGACCGTGACGGTTGCTTCCCAGCGCAATGCGCTGGTACGCATTGCAGCTCACAATCTGCCTCTGAAGGTGTTGTCTCTGGCGCTGTCGATCGCCTTGTTTTCGATCGTGCACAGCGATCAGGATGCGCAGCGCACCGTATTTTTGGACGTGGTGGCCCTGCTTCCCCCGCCCGACGCGGACAAGATGCTCCTCACGGAGCTTCCTCATCAGGTCAAGGTGACGCTTCGTGGCAGCCAGGCGCGCATCAATGCCCTGGAGCGGGACGACTTTCGGCCTATACAGATGGACCTGACCGACACGACGCGGCGCTTCCACTACTTCGAATCGACTTCTGTGGATGTGGGCGGCAACGTTCAGGTGGTGGAGATCCAACCGACCCGAGTGGTGCTTGACTGGGCGGATAGTGGCGAGCGTCGCGTGCCGATCAAGCCGCGCCTGGACGGCACAGTTGCGCCAGGCTTCGAACTCAAGCGGCCGGTCGACATCCAGCCCTCCTCCGTTTCGCTCCGGGGTCCCAGCGGTGCGCTCAATTCGATCACGGCTGTGTATACCGACGTGATCTCCATCGAAGGTCTCACGGAGGGCACGCACGAGCGCCGGATTCCACTCGAGCCTCTACCGCCCCATACCAGCTATGTCGATGACGTATCGGTGCAGGTGGTGCTCCAGGTTGGAGCCAAGCTCGTGGAGCGAACTTTGGCGCGGCTTGAAGTGTCGGCTGTCGGGCCGGGGGACGCCGTCTTGCGCCCCGCGCGTGTGTCGGTGACTGTGCGTGGCCCCGCCACGCGCATCGACCAGTTGGATGCCGAGCAGCTCGTGCCGATCGTCAAGCTCGATGCGGATGGGGGTGTCGGCACCGCCCCTGCGCGGGTGGTGGTGCGTGCGATCGACGAGGTTGAGGTCGTATCCATCTCACCCGAAACGGTGCTCGTTCGCCGGCGGCGCTGACCGAGCGGCCGGTCGGGCGTGGGGCCTGTTGCGCCGTTCGGCGACGCAGAGCTCATGAATATTCCGGGCTCCCCGCATCCATCACCAGATCACGCGCCCTCGCACAACTGCTCGACTCCGCAGCGCTTTCGCCTCAGTCAAAAATACAGCGAGTATTCCCTCCTTCACCGAAAGCCCTGCGAAGCCGATCACTTGCA
>JAPPOR010001035.1 GCA_028817905.1 Myxococcales bacterium | reverse complement strand
CCCTCCAAGAAAAATACACCCGCTACCCTTTGACAAACGGTAGCGAGTCCGTCCCCAGGCTTTCCAGTGGCGAGTGTGTGGACAGTGAGCGATAGTACGGGATGGACGAGGTCTTCGACGGCCAGTGTCAATGCGGAGCAGTCTGCTATCGGGTGACCGGCCGCTCACTCACCTGCTTCCTTTGCCACTGCACCGAGTGCAAGCGGCAGTCTGCCAGCGCGTTTGGAATGGCGCTTTGGGTTGAACACTGCGCGATCGAGGTGACCGGACCGATCGCGATCTGGGTTCGGCGGATGCCGAGTGGACGTAAGATGCGTTGTGAGTTCTGTCAGGTGTGTGGCGTTCGCGTCTTTCATCGCGTCCAAGACCAACCCCATGTCATCAGCATCAAGCCGGGCACGCTGCGTGACCACGGTCTGCTTCGGCCGGTCGGACACATCTGGACCCAGCGCGCGTTGCCCTGGGTCGATCACGAGACTTCACCCGTGACCTACTGTGAAAACCCCGACAACTTTGATGCGCTGTGCGACGCTTGGCAAGCGCAGCTCACAGCCGCGGCTTCGTCCGTGAACGCGCCGCCTCGGGCCAGCAACCCTTCACGAGAGATTCAACGCGGGGACCTTTTCTGGATGGCGGAGGACGAATCGCGTGGACCTCCGGCGCCCTACTCGCATCCGCACCTGGTTGTGCAGGACGACCTCTTCAATCAGTCGCGCATCTCGACCGTGGTCGTATGCGCGCTGACTACGCACCTGAGCAAAGCCCGGGAGCCCGGCAACGTCCTGCTTGATGCCGGAGAAGGAGGATTGCCCAAGCAGAGCGTCATCGTCGTGTCGCAGCTCTCTTCGGTGGAGCGGTCACGGCTCACCGACCGGATCGGAAGCCTGTCTGCCGAACGCGTGGAGCAAGCCATCGCCGGCTTGCGCTTCATCCAACGGGCCTTCATGCAGCGACGCTAGCGGGACCTGCCCGTCGTCGAGCGGTCAACCAACTTCCCGCTGCGGAAGGGGGACAAGCGATGGAGCGACCCGCGTTTGCACGTCGGTCGCATTTGCGCCAAGGGTCGGCGCTCCAGCGGGCATCAACGGGCTTAAGACGCAGCGTAGCCTGCCCCGTCCAAGACGAGACAACCGCCGCGCGGGGAGACTCAGTAGCAGGCGGACGCCAGGGACGGACTCGCTACCGTTTGTCAAACGGTAGCGAGTCCGTCCCCAGGTTTCTCCTATTCCAACTGACGTTGCCCGGGGCATGCCGCCCCGTGAGGCCGGATCATGTGCGGAGCGATCCTCCAAAACTGCGTCCGAACCCGTCGTCGATGTTGACGTCCAATGCGGCTAGGACGACGTGGCGGACGCGGCTTGATGGGCCCGTCGCGCGACCGGTCGATACTGACGGGGATGCACTCGCTAAACGCAGCAAGGGAGCACCACGAAGAAAGCCGGAACCCCCTGTTGGTTCCGGCTCCGACGCGATCTGCGTTTTGTGGTGCTCACTCCGGCTCGGTGCCGTCACCGGTGGAACCGAATTCCTTGGCAAGTGCCCTGGTGCAACGTAGGAATTGGACCAAGGCCCCGATCAGCACGAAGAACGCAAAGGCTTGGCTGACGGGAGGATTCGGCTGGACTACCGCGAGAATCGCAAACACGATAAACCACAACGAGATTGGGATTGAGCTCATTGCGATGAACGTGTCAAGCGACTGACGCAACGCATCCAGCTTGGCGCGCACGTGGTGGAGCACCGCGACTAGGGCTCCGAGGGACCAAGAGAGTGCCAACATCGGCGCTATTCCTTGGCCGACTACGGGGCAGCCGGGGGCACCTGGCACAACCGGAATGCAGGACTCCAGGTATTTGATGACGACATCAAGCATTGCGGTGCAGAGTGTATTCTGCAGCAACGCCAGCCAACACACCAAGAACTAGGCCAAATACAATGCCTACCTCTGCGCATCCAATCGCATCGCCAATGCGGGCGACGACTATTCCTACGGTTGACCCCACGAGGAAGAGCGCGTTCCCGAAATACTGATGGGCAAACGTTCGGTCCATCCGTTGTCGGAAGGAATCAGGCTTCATGACCACCTCCTGGAGACCGTTCGCTACGTGATCCCCGGCAATCCCCGACGGACGCCCCTCGGACGATCGCCGGGATTCACGTGACGGAGCATGGGCAGCAGTCATCGCCTCACAAGCTTAGCGCCTTTCATGTCGCCGCGTCAATTTCGCGGAATCATGAAGGATTCTATCGGCGGTGACACCGGTTCATCGTCCGGCGCGCGCGGGGAATTCGTGGCAACTTCCTTCGTCCGTGCCCATACCGTGAACAATGGCAAGTCGCGGCCTTCCTTCTGCGGTTGTGCTGGTGGTCAACATGAACGAGATCATCATCATGTGCCGTTCCCGCAACACGTCACTCCGGGATGCTTCGCAGCTATCGACGAGCCATGGGGTGGTCCAATGACAAGAGCCGAGACCCAATCGGGCCCCGGCGTGGAAGTCACGAGCGCACAGGCACTCGCGCGAGATGGGCGGCTTTCAGCAATGCCGATGCGAGGGAGCTCGCCTCGGCGGGTCGGACGGATCGACGGCGGGCGGGATCGACAGCGGGGAGACGGATCGACGAGGCCTTCGCACGCGCACCGATCCCGGATTGAGGGAGGCCCTGGCCGGGATGGCCACGGCAGGCACCCTGCGACCGCGGACCGGCCGACAGGGTCCTCCACTGACGCACTGCTAGAACATCAGCGTGCCTTCACCCATAACGAACTCCAGCTCGCTCGGCGTGCTGCTCAGGCCGATCCGCGCGGCGGCCAGCGCGGCGAGGGCGTCATCGATCGCGCGGCGACGCTGGGTGTGGCTGGCGTGGGTGCTGGCCGTGTCGAGGAAGCCCTCGGCGTCGCTCAGGTCGTCCTGCACGTCCACGTTCAGGTTGCTTTGCCCGGAGAGCACCTCAAGGGCGTCCTCGACCTCCGCCAGGGCAAGGGCAGCCATGCCCTGCTGCAGATCGCGCGACTCATTCTTGTCGGCGACGATGATCGGTAAGGCGGCTTCGGCGCGCGTGATCGCCAGCTGGATGTTGAACTCGGCGTTCAGGACGCGCAGGAAGCGCGCCACGTTCTGGATCTCGGTAGCGCCGAAGGGCGTGGCGATCGGCGTTCCGCCCGTCGGCGAGTTCTTGAACTCGTCGCTGATGTAGAAGGCCACCGACTCCTCGATCGTGTCGGCATGGTTGGTGTGGAAGAACGGTCCGGTGTCGGCCGCCTCGATTAGCGGCGTCGTGTTGAACTTCCCGTCACCGATGGGGTCGAAGATGCCGTCGTTGTCGAGGTCGACGGCCGGGCCGTTGCCGAATCCACCGTCATTCATGATCCCGAGCGCATCGACGGCGGTCAGGCGAGCCGCTTCCACTCCCGTGTCAAAGTTCACGTTGACCCCGCTGCCAACATTGGCGCCGGCGTTTCGGTGACAGCCATTGCAGCGCGAGTTGACGAAGACATCGCGGCCAGCCTCGGCACCAGCGTCGGTCAGGGTGATCTCGGTGAGGTCGAGCTCGTTTTCGCGACCGATCGTGAGCAGGAACGCCTCGATCGCGTCGAGCTCGTCGTTGTCGGCCAGTTCGAAGTCCGTGCCCGGCGTGCGATCGAGCGTGAGCGGGTAGTGCTGGGTAATGGCGCCCGTCTGGAAGTCCCGGAATGCACCGCCGTTGGGGGCACCATCGCCGGACCAGCCGGTCGCGTTCGCGACGCCCAGGCCCCCCTGGGCGACCCCCGAGGTGCTGAGCGAGAAGCAGTGTGGCACGCTGCGCATCACGAACTTTCTGGTCGGGTCCTCGAACCCGTCGACATTCTCGACGATCAGGCCGAAGTCCCGCATCAGGGCCGGCACCTCGAGGTTCGCGAGGGCAGGCGCCTGTTCGGAGACGAACAGGGGATCGCTGCTCGGTACGGTGGCGATGAAGGTGGGATCGATGGTGTAGTTGTTCCCGGCCGGATGGCAGCTTCCGCAGGTGCGGCCGTTGCCTGCAAAGTCGTCGCGGAAGAACAGCTCGGCACCGACGCACACGTCGACGGACACCTGGCCTTGCCGCACGCGCGGGTCGTCCTGGCACGCGGCTTCGAGCTCCTGGATCGTGAGCGCTTGCGTGAGTACGCTGACCTCGTTTGAAACGACCTCGTCGCCCTCCGCCTGGCTGACGGAGCATCCGCCCAGGGCGACGAGGGTTAGGGTCGCGAGCACGCAACCGGACTGACTGGCTTGTCTGTGTTCTTGGAGCATTCCTGTTCTCCTCGCAGTGGTGAACGGCGAGCAAAAGACTACCGGGGTCTGCACGCCCCATAGTGATCGGGCGCACGTTCTGGTGCACAAGACTGGCGTTTCGGATTGCGGGAAACCCTTCGCGGCGGGTGCGTTGATTCCCGATGCAGGACTGCTTACACAAGAAGCTTGAACTCGGTGATAGATTTGGGCGTCGTTCAATGCGACTTGGTACTCGATCGTGCTGCCACCCTCAGGCCGCTGTTGGCTTCGCACGGCTTTGCGATTCTGTTGACGACGCCAACCGGCACGCTCGATCAGCCACCCGCGCGCGGCGAGGACCTCCAGGCTGCCATCGAACAGGTTGCCCAGGAAAACAGCCGTGCTGGCCATCCGTTGGAGGGCAAACTCGCTAGCGACCGCGTGTGCGCTACCGGCCATTCCATGGGTGGCGGCCTCGCGCTTTGGGCTGCGCAGGCAGGGGCAGAAGCCTCGGCCGCGGCAGCAAAACGCGAGCAGGTGAGGCTTGCCGCAGTCCTTGCAGACCATGTGTGCGAAGCCGCGGCCCAGCACCTGACAGCGCAAGAACCCGTCGAGCTCTGCACGCACAAACTTGGGTAGCGGCGTCCCGCACCCGTCCTCGCTCGCCTGCTGCAGTGTCGCGACGCTGTCCCGCACCACCTACTACAGCGTGCTCTGCCACGGCTGCCGGGCGGCCTGCCCCCGTCTGCGAGCTGGGTCCCAGAGCCGCGGACGCTGCCGGCACCCGCACCTATCGACCGCAGGCCGCACCAGATGCGCCTTATCTGCATCTGCGCCCTCACCTATCGGTGCCGGCAGCTTGCCGACGACTCCGGGTCTGCCTCACCACTGCGGCTCGGCGACCTTGCGAAGCATCGACCGTAGCCTCCCGAGCTTGCGGATGAGCACGCGAGCGATGCGATTGCCATCGGGCTCGACATCACCGCAACGAAGAGCAAGCGCCGGTCGCGTCTCTGTGCCATCGGCACCAGGTTACCCGCTCAATGCGCCTCTGTCGCGGGTCTGCCGCGGCCCCAGGATATGCCGCACCAGGCTCATGCCTGACCGGATCCTTGTGCAGCCCTAGCCGGCGTGGTCGTGATCGGCCTGGCGACGGGTGCGGTAGCGACTGCCATGGTCCAGTCGAGCTCCCTCACGCTGTCGCTGCTCGTTCCGCTGGCTGGCACCGGCATCATGACGCTCGAGCAGGTCTTCCCGCTCGTCCTCGGGGCCAACCTGG
>JAPPOR010000977.1 GCA_028817905.1 Myxococcales bacterium | reverse complement strand
AGCTAGGGCCGCGCGGGTAACAGGCCCCTGGCGGTAGATATGAGCCCACAGGAACTCCGAAAGCCCGCGCTCATCACTGGTCTTGCGCAACGTTGCCAGTTCGTCCTCACTGGCAACTCGATAGACCGCTTGCAGCCCCGTGCCGGTGCAGAACACCAGGCCGCTGTCGACCAGGTCGCGCAGGATCCCAGCGACCAGCTTCTCGGGATCGCGGTGGAAGCGTTCGAGCACCTGGGCGCGCGTCACCACGCCGGCCTCCGCTAGATGATCGAGTACCGCTTCCCACATGGAACGCCCGCGGTCCGTGGAACTCTCGCGCAAGCGCTGCATCTTGCGCTGGTAGGACCGCAGCGAGATCCCGAACATGTCGGCGGTCACCCCCCGGCTGAGCCCTTGACGCTCGAGCTCGCCGGCCAGGTCCATGAAGACCTGATTGGCCACATGGGCCAGGGGCGCGCGGGCGCCGCCCGTGGTCGCCAGCTGGGCGATCAGGACCGTCGTTTGCCGGACAATGGCATCGATGAGCAAGTGCACGTTCATGGGAGGTTCCAGGACTCACCCTAGCTGGACGGCCGCCAACGGGGCAGGCGACATTTTTGTCGGCCTACGCCGTTGGCCCAGCGGCCCCATCCGAGGCGCGCCCCAGAAGCGTTGACTTTACTGCGCTTTCCACTTCCTGGGATCGTGGAACGGCGGCTCTCGGATTCGCATTCCTTCACGCAGTGTCTAGCTAGCTAGCAGCTGGCGCGCCCACAACGGCGGAGTATCCGTCCCCGGTCGCTGCCGCGCCGATGTGTCAGCACCACGCAACCATCGGCTTCAGCCCCAACACACGGTCCAGGCGAGGAACCCACGGCTTGCCGGGCGGGCGCCGGTCCTGGTATTCGAGCACGATGAATGAGCCGGACGGATACGTGCAGAATGGCGGCGTCAGGCTTGCCTACTGGGAGCGCGGTAAGGGACCCGAGACCCTCCTGCTGATCATGGGCATTGTGTACCGCGCCGCGTTCTTTCGACAGCAGTTCATCGATGCGCTGGCCCAGCACTTCCGCGTTGTACTGTTCGACAACCGCGGTACCGGCTATTCCACCAAACCGGTCGAGCACATCACGGCAGACCTGTGGGCGAGCGATGCCATCGCGGTGCTCGACGCGCTCGGCATCGAGCGAACTTCGCTGCTGGGGTATTCCATGGGCGGCCGCGTCGCCCAGCAGCTCATGGTGGATCACCCCGAGCGGTTGGAACGCATCATCCTGCTTTCGGCCACCGTAGGCGGCCCGGAAGGCGTCCCCCCCGAGGACAGGGCGCTCAGTAGCTTCGTCATCGAACCGGGTGCAGACCCGGAGGCCGCTCGCCGTAGCGCGCTGCTATCGCTATGCGGACCCGGACTCGACGAACGCGACCCCGAGACAGTGGAGACGTTCGTAGAGCTGGGTCGAACCAAACGCACGCCCGCTTCGGTTGTCCAGAAGCAGCTTATGGTGGCCAACACCAATGTTTGCCCTCGGCTCTCAGAAACTCGGGCTCCATGCCAGATCGTTCACGGCAACTGCGACCCGCTCGTGCCGCCGCAAAACGCCGATATCCTCAAGCGCTGCCTCCCCCATGCGGATCTCGTCAAGTTGGATGGATACGGCCACTTCCTCCAGTGGGAAGCGGTCGACGAATTGACTGCCATCGTCCTACCCTTCCTCAGAGACTAGCTAAGCTAGCTAGCCCGGCCTGCGGTAGGCGAAGCGACGGCACTGGGCGCGCCAGGCCAAGCGCACGCACTCGGGTTCCGTCCTGAGCAGATCGGGTGCGATGCCGTGGTCGTCCATCAACCGGTGCTGCAAGACGCGCTGTGACTCGAGGCCGCCGTCGTGGAGAATGTGCGCGGTCTCGATGCCATGCTTGGCCTGCAGGTAGTCCCCGACCAGCAGGCTGCGGTGGCAGATCGCCGGGTCCTTCTCGGCGCACAGCATGGCGATGCGCAAGCCCTTGGCCATCCCACGCTGAAGACGCTCTATCCCCCTGCGAAACGAAAGCGAGCCCTGCAGGCGCTCAAACTGGACTTGCCCCTTCGAATCGTAGTGTCCCGGATCCTTGGAGCGCGGGCCGAGCTCTGCGCCCAGGTATACATAGGGAATGCGCGCGCTGCGCAGTCGCGCCTCCAGCGCTTCACGATGGTACTCGTGGAACCGCTTGCTATAGGGAACTGAGCGAATGTCAGCCACGGCAGTGATGCGCCACGTCTGCAGCTGCTCCATGAAGACCGGTAGCGGCTTGGTGGCGTAGCCGATGGAACACAGGTCCGACATGGGCCGGAGCCTACCAATCACCGGTCGCGGCCGTGACAAGAAACGGTGCCGCGCACGACTTGCCAACCATTCTCTTCTACGCGGAGCCTCGCCGTCGTCGAAAGACAAGCGCGAGGCGGCGTCGGAGTCGGACGATGTTCCGGTCTACAACCCACGCTCCACGTGGACTTTGGACACCCTCCAACCCGCCGGCGTCTTCTCGAGACTGGTCTCAACGCGCAGCGGACCCACGCTCGTCATGAGTCGCATGCCGACGTCCGCGTGGGTGCCATCGATTGCGATGTTGCTAGCGCGCACCCGCAGCTCACTGCCCCAGAAGAGCTGTCTCATTACCCGTCGAAACGCCTTCTCAAGCTCGGCTTGGCGGTCCTGGCGATACACACCTGCGTGTCGCGGCGCCTTGACGTCGACCGGCAGCACCGCAAAGTCGGTGTATCCCAGGGCCCGCGTGATCAGCCCCTCGTCCACCTTTCCCGTGACATCTTTAACGAAGCGCTCCAGCAGATCCTCATCGCTCGGGCCCCCGTCCGCACAGGCCGTCCACCCCAGCCACGCGACCGCGGCCACCGCTATCCAACGTCCACTGACCATGCTTTCCAGGATAGCCCGGAAGCGAAGGGAGGCGCCGCGTGTGCCCTTGTGGGTCCGTGGGGCCGAACCTCCCACGTGTCGCTTAGCCCGGATCATTCACGACTTGCGACGCCGCCTCGCTTGCACTCGACTCCACCAGGGGCTTTGCCCGCCCAGAAGATGCCGGGAGTATTCCCGCCGGTCGTCGAAAGCCGTGTGAAGCCGAACCCCCGGGCGCTTCCGCCCCGAAGTCATGGGACGATCCGGGTTGGGCTGCCCGTTGGACCACGGACCGATCCGCGCGCGAGTTCATAGTGGCCAGCCCCTTTCATTGACTGTAAAATTCTACTTGGTATGCACCGAACGGCGAATGCCCTGCTTTGCCTGCTCCTGGCGCCCCTGATCGCTGCCTGCGACGGCAACGAGTCGTTCGTCTCCGTCGGTCCCGGCGATGGCCCTCGGGGTCCCATCCTGGATGGGGGCCTTGACGGCGGGCAGCTCCTGCCCGATGGAGCCACCCGCTATTTGCCCGATGGCGCCACCCGCCTCTTGCCAGACGGGGCTACCCGCTACCTACCCGACGGGGCATTGCGCGACCCGAGCGGAGGCGACGGTGACAGCGGCGACACCCCCTTCCTGGACGCCGGGCTCACGGATGGTGGATTCACCAGCCAATCATTGGAAGGCTGCACGGTCGACGAAGACGCTGTGTGGCGCCACACCGTGCCCTTCGGCGACGAAGGAGGACACGCCCTGACTCCCGGCGGCACCGGCTTCGGCATCGCCTACCGCCTCGACGACGGCTGCGACGCGATCGAGGGCAACGCACTGGCATCGGCCGGGCCGTTCCCCCGACCCGTCGTCGTACTAGGCGAGAACAGCTGTGCAGTCTTTCGCGACCTGTCCCTGCTTCGCAACGGAGACCAATGGCTGCTGGCATGGATCGACAACCGCACAGGAAGCTCTGAGTTGCACTACCGCCACTTCGAAGCCGACATGACCGAACCGGGCGATATCACGCGGGTCACCGACAACGGTGTCAGCGAACAAAAGCCCGCCTTGACCCGGATTGGCCAGACCCCAGTACTCGCATGGATCGAGGGGGATGAAAGTCAGCGCGGGATTCGCTCCACGGTGATCGACGGCGATCAAACTCACCTGGTGCTGGACCCGGAGGCAGGCCACTTGCCACTCAAGCTCGCGATCGCCCGAATGGGCAGCGACGACGCCGCCGCCGTCGCCTGGGTGAACGAAGAGGGCGACCGCGGAGTATGGCTCCAACCGCTCGATAGCCGTGGCGCCCCGAAGGGCACCCCGACCGAGCTCACGGACTTCGCCTCCGCCGGCTCGACCGTCGATGTGGCCACACGCACGCGCGGTGCCGATTCGCAGCAGGGCGGAGCGGCCGTCTATTCGGTGATCGTCGAGAACATCAATCGCGAGGTGCGCTTCCGGCGCCTCGCTGCCGACGGCCGGCCAATCGAGGCGGAGCGCGTGCTCGTAGGCCGACCACTGCGGGCGCAGGACGCATCCATTTCCGAGATCGGAGACGGGTATGTCGTCGCCTATCGCGCCCTGCCCGACGGGATAACCGTGATGGCGCCCGAAATCCGACTGCTGTTCGTCACGCGGGAAGGCACCGTGCAGCGGGATCCGATCGGCCGGGCGCTCACCTACAAGGTCGCGAATGCCACGGCGACCCAGGGGCGCACAACCGTACGCGCGTCAGTAGAGGGCCAGCTGCTGATCAGCTGGCTCGACTTCGACCCAGCCACGGGTCACAACACGCTAAAGATGACCCGGCGCCGGCTCGATTGCCCCAGCGGCGATTGACAACCTGCCCGGCGAGCCCGCCCGCGCTTTTGCCGCCTCGAACTGCCGACGCTTTCGCGTCGGTGCAGTGAGCACTACGCGTGGGCTCCCAACCATCGCGATCGCTTGGGCGCCGCACGTCGGTGGCGCACACCAAACACCATAGTTTTTGCTTAGGGCTATACTCGGTTTTCGTAGGATTGACTTTGGTAGGGATGGGCGGACAATTGGCCTATGGCACGCGAACCCATCCCCCAGGAAGGTCCCGCCGCGCCCACCCGCGACCCGCAGACCGAACTGGCCAACCTCGGCACTCGTGACATTGCCCACCTGGGCACCAGTCTGCATGAGCACCTGGTCAACACCTACGGACTGTTGCAGGACTTCGGCAACCAAGAGACGCTTTGCCTCGCCGGTCTGTACCACGCTGCCTACAGTACCGATGGCTTCTCGGAAGCACTGTTCGACCCCAAAGACCGCACCTTGCTCGCAGACTTGATCGGGGCCGAGGCGGAAACCATCGTCTATCACTACTGTGCGAGCGATCGCGAGTACGCCCACCGCCTGGCGACTACGGGCCAGCCCTGCGCGTTCCGGGATCGGTTCACCGGCACCCGGCTAACCCTCCTGCAGAGCATGGCGTGCCACCTGTGGGAGCTCACCCTGGCCAACGAACTCGAGATCGCCATTCGGAACCAAGCATTCCGCGACCGCAACCGCGCGGAACTGACAGAACTGTTCCAGGCCACCGAGCCCTTCCTAAGCCGGGCCGCGCTGCAGCGGTTTCATTGGGTGTTCTGCTAGCGACCTTGAGTCAGCGTTTCGTGGGCGTTTGCGTC
>JAPPOR010000202.1:2413-5533 GCA_028817905.1 Myxococcales bacterium | reverse complement strand
AGGATTGCGACGGCACGGCCGACGACGATTTCCAGACCACGCCTACGAGCTGTGGTGTTGGGGTGTGCGGCGCTAGCGGCACGCTCACCTGTCAAGCGGGCAGTGAGGTCGACACGTGCACGCCCGGTGCGTCGACCGGTCCTGACACGGTGTGCGACGGTCAGGACAGCGACTGCGACGGGCAGACCGATGAGGGGTTCACGCCGTCGGCGACGAGCTGCGGTCAGGGGGTGTGCGCCGCGGCGGGCACCAGCACTTGCGTAGACGGTCAACCGGGCGACACGTGCACGCCCGGCTCGTCGACCGGTCCTGACACGGTGTGCGACGGGCTCGACGCCGACTGTGACGGCGCCGTCGACGAGGGCTTCGTCTCGACCGGGACCACCTGTGTGGTGGGCGGTTGCAGTGCCACCGGCGCGCTGGTGTGTCAGACCGGGAGCGTGGTGGATACCTGCCTGAGCGCACCTTTGTGCGTTTCGGAGGTCGCCTGCGCCGATGGGCTCGACAACGATGAGGACGCCACCACGGACTGCGCTGACAGCGATTGTGCGGGGGACCCGGCTTGCGCAGAAATCTGCGACGACGCGGCCGACAACGACTTCGATGGCTTCACCGACTGCGCGGACCCCGACTGCGCGGCGGAGCCCATCTGCAATCCCGAAGTGGCCTGCGGCGATGGTCTGGACAACGACCTGGACGGAGACGTCGACTGCGCCGACGGGGACTGCGCGGCCGACCCCGCGTGCCTCGAGGTGTGCGACGACGCCACCGACAATGATCTCGATGGCTTCATCGATTGCAGTGATCCGGACTGTGACGGTCTTGTGCCGTGCATTCCAGAGGTCTGCGGCAACAGCCTCGACGACGACGGCGACGGGATGTTCGACTGCGCCGACCTGGATTGCGGGACCCAGAGCCCGTGCGACGATGTGGCGCCCGATGCCTCCAGTGTAGCGCCGCCGCTCGACCCGACGATCATGACGGGCTTTGCGAAGTCGATCGAGTTCCTGTTCAGCGGCGCCGACCCGATCCAGCGCGGCGTGGCGCCGGGTGCGATCGAGCCGAAGCGCGTCAGCCTCGTCAGCGGGCTGGTGGGCAACGCCGACCTGATTCCCATGGGCGGGGTCAAGGTGAGCGTGCTTCATCATCCCGAGCTGGGATACACGCGCACGCAAGCGGATGGCCGCTTCCACCTGGCGATCAATGCCGGCGGGCGGCTCACCCTGGTGATCGAGAAGAGCGGCTACCTGTCGAGTCATCGGGCCGTCCAGCTCGAATGGAACCGCCGGCAGACGCTGGAGCCGGTCGTGCTGGTCGCGCCGTCCGCCGACAAGACGCGCATCCAGTTCGGTGCTACTGGCGCCATGCAGGTGGCGCGGGGCGAAGTGGAAACCGACGCGGACGGCACGCGCCAAGCCACCGTGCTGTTCCCCGATGGGATCGAGGCCTCCGCCACGTTGCACGATGGGACTGAGATCCCCCTCGGTGGCGTGGGCAGCCTGGACGTGCGCCTGACAGAGTACACCGTGGGTGGTGCGGGTGCGGCCGCCATGCCCGCCGCCCTGCCGGCCAACAGCGCCTACACCTACGCGTTCGCGGCGACGGCCGACGGCGCCGAGAGCATCCGCTTCAGCCAACCGGTGCCGGTCTATCTGGAGAACTTCGTAGGGTTCCCGGTCGGGATCGGCATGCCGCTGGCCCACTATGACGAGGACCGGGGCCAGTGGATTCCCCACCCCAACGGCGTGGTCCTCGGCGTCGTTGCGATCACAGGCGGACTCGCCGACCTGGACCTCGACGGGGACGGCGTGGCCGAGGACGACACCGCCCTGTCGGCGCTGGCGATCACGGACCAGGAACGTCAGACCTTGGCCACGTTGTACGCGCCGGGCGAAAGCCTGTGGCGCTTGCAGCTGCCACATTTCAGCGATTGGGACGCCAACATGGGCCTGTTTCCCCCCGAGGAAGCGACCCAACCGAATGCCAGTGTGTACCCCAGGGACGGCGAAAACATGTCGGAATGGCGCGACGGGGAAGGCGAGCCCGCCGAATGCAAGGAAGGCTCGCAGGTGTACTGCCGCGGGGGCACCCTGGGCGAGCGCGTGCCCATCGCCGGTTCGCCCTACGCCCTGCACTACAACAGCGAGCGGGTCGTTGGTGGCACCGACCAGGTGCGGGTGACCTTGGATCCGAAAGGCAACCAGGACCCGGTCAAGCGCGTGATCCTGCGGATCGAGCCGCAACTGGGTACGAGCACGACCATGCGGTGGGACAGTGGCCAGATGCCCAATGAGGTGGTCTGGCAGCCCGACGAGGTCGACCTGTTCGGGCGCAAGGTCACAGGACGGCTTCCCGTGGATGTGACCCTGTCGTTTGTCTATGACTGCAGCTATCAGCAAACCGATGGCTTCGGCTACAACGGCGGAGGCATTCCGATCGGGATCGCTCCGGGAGGGGGGCGCGGCGGCGGGGGCGCATCGTTCATGGCCCAGGTGCCCCTGCCCCCTCCCTGCGAGATCACCCTGTCGCAGGAGATGAGTTCCTACGTGGCGGAGCTCGACGAGCGCTCGGTTGCCGGTGGCTGGTCGGTGACGCCCTACCATCGCTACGACGTCGACGACGGACTGCTCGTGCGCGGAGACGGCAGCAGCTTGCCGCTCAAGTCTGCCTGGTCGACCGTTCGTGAGATCGCCGACTTGGACACCCATGAAGTCAACCCGTCGGGACCTCAGCGCAGCTTTGTGCAGCCCGACGGCCAGATCGTGTCGGTTTCCGGTGATGTGATCCGGGCCCTACTTCCGGATGGCTCGGAGGTCACGCCCCCGTTGGCTACCTACTCCACCTTGCCATGCCAGTTGATGGCCGACGTGGTGGGACAGCCGGCCCAGGGAATCCGGCTGTGTGACGACAACGCGAGCGGCGGAGTGGAACGGATCGAACCGGGCCAGGACGGTCAGATCCTGGTGCAGGCCGGCCAGTCCATCTTCCGGATCGATCGCGACGGCATCATTCGAGACGTCGCGGGCAGTTCCATCGGGTGCGGTCCGAACACGATTGCCTCGCCATTCCCATTGGCCACCGAGACCTGTTTGACCTCCATCTCGGCCTTTGCCGAGGGGC
>JAPPOR010000202.1:0-2153 GCA_028817905.1 Myxococcales bacterium | reverse complement strand
GAGCGCATTGCGGGTGTCACGGGCAGGCAGGGCAACCCGGCGGATCCGCTCTGTCGTTTGAGTACCGAGGGCATGTTGTTTTCGGAGGGGGTGGATGCACGTTCGCTTCAGTTGCCTGCGATCCGCGATATGGCCATCGATGCAGCTGGCAGCGTGCTATTCGCAGACGAACTCGGAACCCTGCGTCGCATCGAGGCGGACTATGGGCTCAGGACCTTTGGTGGCCGGCCGGAGAGCCCCTCGTGCGCGACCGGGGAGTTTCCCACCTGTCCGCTTCCGGACAATGACTCGCTGGTGCGCAGCGCGGAACTGCCGCTTGTAACCACCGTGTCGGTCAGTCCAGGTGGGGATATCTTTGTCACGGCCAACGAGACCATCACCACCGAGCCGTTCAACCCGACCTTCTATCACGGGCACCTGTTTCGGATCGCCTGGCCCAACGCCAAGAACGTCCCGGACGGCCTGGCGGTGCCCTCGGAAGATGGCGAGCAGGTGTATCTGTTCGATGCGGACGGGCGCCACCTGGAAACGCGTGCGACCTGGAACAACTCCCTGCTGATGCGGTTCAACCATGACGCACAGGGACGGCTTGCCAGCATCGAGGATGGAGATGGCAACATCACCTCGCTGGAGCGCAACGGCGCGGGTGAACTGACAGGGATCGTTGCGCCCCACGGCCAGGTGACGGGCCTGGTCCAAAATGCCGATGGCTACCTGACGGAGATCCGCCCGGACCCGAGCCGCCCGCCGTATACGTTCGGGTACCACGGCGACACGGGCCTGCTCGCGTCGATGGATGACCCGACGGGCGACGCCCACGCTTACACGTTCACGGGTGCGGGTCGGCTCGACTCGGATCTGGGTCCCGATGGCCGCCAGGTCGACGTGATCGAGCACGCCCGGGGCACCCTCGAAGACGTGGAGGTGCAGGTCACCGGGGAGGGCAGCACGCGCTACCTGTTCGATCGCACCGATCCCCTCAACCCGGTTCGCACCATTATCCACCCCGATGGCACGAGCACGGTTGTGAATCTGCACAGCGATGGCGTGACGGAGCGGACCGCGCCCGACGGTACGGTGACCGTGACGACCACCGAGCCCGACGGCGCCTTCGCGGCGCTATCGCCTGCGGGCACCACGAGCACCACCCTGCCGAGCGGCCTGACCCGGGTGGTGTCGCGCGCGCGCAGCGTGGTGGGAACGGACCCCGATCCGCTGATCGTGCAGTCCTGGTCCGAGGAGATGACCGTCAACGGGGACGTCTGGCTGAGCGACTACGACGTGGCCACCCGGACCCAGGTCAGCACCTCACCGGCCGGCCGGGTCACCACCACGGTCTTCGACAGCCTCGGGCGTCCCCTGTCGGTGCAACGCAACGGACTTTCGCCGGTGGAGCTCGCCTATGATGCCAAGGGGCGGCTCGCAAGCGTTGACCATGGTTCGGGGGGCGACCGCCACGTGAGCTACAGCTACTACCCGGACAACAACCCGGCCGCGCCCGAGACCTCCGGCTACCTGGCCAGCGTGACCGGCCCGATCCCCACCGAGACGACCCACCTGGTCCCGGACGCGGAGGGTCGCGTGGTGGACCTGCAGACCCCGGACGGCGAGCACACCCTGATGAGCTACGACGGGGAGGGCGCGCTGACGAGCCTGACCCCCCCGGGCCGCCCAAGCCACACGTTTGCCTACACGACCACGGGCCACCTGGACACCTACACGGCACCCCCATCCCAGCCGGGTGGCCTAGCGCCGGTGGAAGACCACGACTACCAGCCCGGTTGGCGCCACGGGGTGACCCAGCGGGCCGACGGCCGCACGATCACCAGCGCCTACGACCCGAGCATCCCGGGCCGCCTCGCCAGCCTGACCACGTCGGACACGACGTACAGCTTCAGCTACGACGACGTGGTGGCGGGAGTGGGCACCGGGCAGCTGCAGAGCATCAGCCGGGACGACGGCACAACGGTCCGTAGCCTGCAGTTCACCTACGACGGCCCCTTGCCTGCGTCCACCACCTGGGCGCATGCTTCGGAGGTGGCCAATGGCAGCGTGAGCTACGGGTACGACGCCCACTTCCGATTGGACCAGGTACGGGTCAACGGGCAGGTGACGGCGGACTACGCCTACGATGCGGACGGGCTGATCACGAG
>JAPPOR010000031.1 GCA_028817905.1 Myxococcales bacterium | reverse complement strand
GGCCCCGCACATAGCCCCGCTTGCCCGAGGTCCTAGTCGCCCCCGCCGCGCTCGGCCCCCGGGGCCGACCCGGCGCTCAAGGCCGGCTTCACCCCGCATGGCGCGGACACACGTCGCCGGTGCGGTTCGAGCCTCCCGGCTTCGCGGGTGATCGCAATGTATGAAAGGCGATACGCCTGCCCGTCCGCCTCGGCCGCGCGGCGCCACTGGTCCGCCCCGAGACCCTCGGGATGCAAACCTTGTGGTCTGCTCGGCACGGTGAAGAATGGAGGCGTGTTTACCGCCGACGTGATTCGGTTCGTGCTCCTGCTGCTCTGTTCCGCAGCTTGGCTCGTGGTCCAGGTAGACCTGTTTCGGCGTACCGCGACCGCGAGCGTCCTCACCCCCCTGCAGCGTGTGCTATGCGTTGTACCCCCAGTCGCGACGTACTACGCCTATCGCCTCGGCGCCCGTCGGCGCGCAGTTGTCTCGGTACTGCTGCTCGCCGCCTATGTGGCCATCAGGAGTGAGCGATGACCCTCTCGCAGCCGCGCTACCCATACGTACACATCGACGTCCCCCCTGAGGAAGCGGAGCTGGCGGCACTTGCGCTGTGGGACCTCGGTGCCCAGGGGGTCGAGGAACGCGACGGCAGGACTTTCGCGCCGCCGAACGCCGCCGGCCGTATCACACTCGTCGGGAGCTTCCAGGACGAGGAGGGGGCCGAACTGGCGGTGGCTGCGCTGACGGGCTCGTACCCAACGCGCCTCATGCATGTCGTGGGGGACGCCTGGCGCGACGGCTGGCGCGCGCACTTCAAGCCGACAAGGGTCGGTGAGCGGCTTGTGATCCGTCCCTCCTGGGAGCCCTACCAGGCGAACGCTGCTGACGTCGTGTTGACCCTCGACCCAGGCGGAGCGTTTGGCACCGGGACCCACGAAAGCACCCAGCTCGTGCTCACGATGCTCGAGCATGTGGCGACCCCTGCGGCGGTGCTGGACGTGGGCTGCGGCAGCGGAGTCCTGTCAATCGCGGCGCTGTTGCTGGGTGCCGGTGAGGCGCTCGCGATCGATATCGACCCGGCTTCCGTGCGAACGACCCGCGAGAATGCCGAGGTTAACGGTGTCTCTGGGCGGCTGTCGGTCTCCGAACGCCCGCTTGCGTCGATTGAGGGAGTGTTTCCGCTCGTCGTGGCCAACATCGAAGCCCATGTGTTGATCCCGCTGGCCGACGCGCTGCGGGCTCGTGTCGCGTCCGGAGGCTGCCTGATCCTCAGTGGACTCCTTGCCCATCAGATCGATGAGGTGCTAGCCGCGTATCCGGGTGCCGTTTGCGAGATCCGTCGGCAGGTGGGTGATTGGGTAGCCCTCCAGTTGCGCTTTGATGGTTAGGGCCCTTGCCGGATGGCTGCGAGTCCGCCGTATCTGCTTGTCACCCAGTTGCCGCCGGACGGGGGCACCGTGGCCCTCTCTCAGGACGCACAGCGGCATGCGCGTGTACTGCGACTCGGGGCTGGTGACCCGCTCGTGTTGTTCGATGGTATGGGCGCGCGATCGGACGCCACCATGGTCGGGTCCGGCCGTGGCGCTTGGGTCTGCCACGCTCAACCGCCCATACGCGAGGCGGAACCGCTGTCCAAACTCACCATGATTCTCGGCCTTACAAAGGGTGACAAGCTGGACACGGTCGTACGCATGTTGACCGAGCTGGGTGTCCACCAGATCGGGCTGGGATTGTGTGAGCGGACCGTACCCGATCCGCGCAGTCCGGAGCTGAAGCGTCGGAGGCTCGAGCGCATCGCGGTGTCGGCGTGCGCCCAGGCGCGGCGCGCGTGGGTGCCGCGCATCGAGGGTCCGGCGTCACTGCTGCAACTAGCACGCGAGGCTCCCCAGACGGCGCTACGCGTCGTCTTCTGGGAGGCGACGCGGGGCTCGCCTTCGGAGGCGCTGGCTCCGAGTTCGGCCGCGCCCCCCAGCGAGGGTTCCGACATGTGGGTCGTTGTTGGACCGGAAGGAGGGCTTTCTGTTGACGAAGTGGGAGCGCTCGAAGGTTCCGGGTACGTAAAGGCCGGGCTGGGTCAGACGATTCTACGCGCGGAGACCGCGGCGGTGGCCGCGGCCGCCGTGTTGACCTTGGCAAAACCCTGAAAACCGCTGTTTGTTCGGGCTAATACCGGCTACTCTGGAAGACCCATGCCCGCCCTCACGTCGCTGCTGGCCCGAGACGAGGTCGTGCCTGTGCAGCTGATCGAAGACGCGCTGCAACGTCAGGTCCTGGAAGGCGGCGACCTGGACACGGCGCTGCTGGAGTTGTCGGCGGTGCCCGAAAACACGCTAAACGCGTATCGCGCCGCTAGCTACGAGTGCGCGCCGGCGTCTCGCGCGGACTTGATGTCGGTCTCCGACGAAGCACTGGACCTGGTGGGGGTCGAGCTTGCCAGGCGCTATCGGGTCGTGCCACTGGGTCGCAGCGGTGGCAGGATCACGCTCGCGGCGGCTCGGCCGCTGGACGCGGACGCGCGTCGTGTGTTGGTAGATGCCCTCGGCGCGGAGCTGGTCGTCAGGGTGGCCGTTGAGGTACGCGTGGAGGCTGCCCTTGCGATCTTCTATGGTGTCGAAATCTCGGGACGCATGCGCATGCTTGCCGAGCACCTCGACGCGGCGTCGGCAGGCGAGTTACCGGTGGTTGCGGGGGTTGCGTCCGAGGACAGCCTAGAGCTCGACGCGTCCCTGCTGTCGGGGCTGGACTCCGAACCGCCTCCGGTAGCTTCCTCGCCAGATGGCGATGGGGATACCAAGCGGGGAACGGTCCCCGCGGCGGAGGAAGATCCCTTGGCCGTGCCTGGCATGATGGGAGCCGAAGGGCCGGGCGCGAAGGCGCGGCCAGCCCCATCACCCAATGTGAGCATCGCCCCTGTTGTGTCGATCGCGCCCCAACCCCCGTCACCCGTGGTGACTTCGTCGGCCGAGTCAGTCAAGTCGGCCCGGTTGGCCATCGAAGCGAAGCCGACTACCGCGGACGAGGCGCCGCCGGGCGGCGCCATACCCGGTACGGCGTCGCCCTCGCTCACACCTTGGAAGACCAAGCGCGCTCCGTCGCGACCTCGGTTTCGGCGAGTGAGCGCCGTGCCAAAGGGGCCGCTGAGTGCCGCCAAGGCGCGGGCGATGCTCGAGACCGTGTCCGATCGCGATGGGATCGTGGACGTATTTTTTTCCTTTGCGCGCCAGTACTTTGACGTGACCGTGCTGTTCGCGGCCCGGGCCGACCGGTTGCTGGGGTTGGAGGCCCACGGGGTCGTCGATGAGAGTGACATCAGCGGGGTCTCCGTGTCGATTCCGACCGGCAGCGCTATCGAGCACGTCTTGCGCTCGCTGTTGCCCCGGGTGGCGAACCTGAATCGAAACGAGGTCGACGGTGGGTTGGGTCGGGCGCTCGGGCGCGAGGGTTCCCAGCCGGCGGCCCTCATTCCTGTCTGCATCCGCCAGCGTGCCGTATTGGTCCTCTATGGCGACCGAGA
Source organism: Myxococcales bacterium (assembly GCA_028817905.1). Taxonomy (GTDB): domain Bacteria; phylum Myxococcota_A; class Polyangia; order Polyangiales; family JAFGIB01; genus JAPPOR01. The sequence continues at coordinate 23,590 of JAPPOR010000031.1, read as the reverse complement.
TGGTGAGCCGTTCAAGCTGGAGGACCTGGGTGAACTACTCAGCGTGGTACCTGGCGTTGTACGCGCCTTTGAGCGGGTGATCCGCGGGCAGAAAATGCTTGCAGGACGGGCGGGGCATGTGGCCCGCGCCGGTCGATCGCCCTCGACATCTCCGGCTTCGCAGCCGCCCCCGGTTACCGAGGGCGGGGCGGCGCGAGGTCGTTCCCCGGCGGAGGTTCAGGCCCTGTCGGCCATGGGGCTGTTGCGCAGCGCGCCACCTCCACCGGATATCTCGGCTGTCGCTCTCCGGTCCGAGAGAGAGGATTCGGGCCAAGCCCCAGACGAGACCGTGGACGACCCGACGGTCCACCCGACGGTCAGGCTGCCCGTGCAGGAACAGCCCGAACTGGCCGAGATGGAGGAGGAACCGCGAGACCCTGCGCCCGAAACGGGCCGGCGCACCTCTTCAGCTCACCCAAGCGAGCGTCCACCTGGAGTGGGCGCCTACCGCAGTGTCGCCCCTGGCCCGCCGGAGTCGGTCGGTTCCATCCCGTCCCTCCGTTCGCCCAGCCCCCCGAGCGAGGAGCGACGGACCTCGCCCGAGCGACCGAGCGCGCGGGCGCTGGCGGCGGTCTCTGGGGAGCTTGAACCCGCCCACAAGGACGAGAAGGCCGGCGACGACCGGGAGCAGACCACGCGCTACAGCGTGCGGCCCGGCACGCAGGAGGTGGTCTCGCTGCCGGATAGCGAGTCCAATGCCTCCTCGGTGGCAACGGGAAGCCCCGGGCAGCGAGACGATGGCGACTCTACACCTTCGCCGTCGTCGTCCGACGACGGCCAACCGGGGGGCCTTGCCACTACGGCGACACAGAGCGAGGGCGAAGCAAACAAGAACGCCGAGCCTTCGATCATCGTCGACATCGGTGCCGACGTCGATGCCATGATCGATGAGCTGTGTGCGAGTGCGCCCGATGACGACGGTTCAGCTCTGCGTCCGTTGCTCAAGCTCGGTTCGACCGTGTTGCCGGCCCTTTCGGGCCGGTTTCCCGGGCCCCTGTGGTTTGATCGTCATCGGCCACACAAGCGACTGCCAGCGGCGCGGGACGTGAGCGCAATCACGAGGGCCATGGCGGCTTTTCGGGCTCAGGCCGCTCCCTTTCTGGCGGAGCTCCTGGGTTCCGACGATGCGGACGTGAGGTTTTATGCGGCTCTGTTGGCAGTGGAACAGGCGGTTCCGGCGATCATCGGACCGCTCGGACAAGCAGTGTTCGACGCGGATGCTCAGGTGCGCTTGCTCGTGCGTGAGGCGCTGTCCGGGTTTCGCGGCGTGCAGGGGTATGGGTCGATGGTGGCTTCCTGGAGGGATTGCGCGGGTGACCGGGCAGCTTCGGTCCAGACGCGTCTCGATGCGGTTTCGGCGCTTGGGTCGGTACGCGATCCCGAGTCCGTGTCGCTCTTGATCGAGCTCAATGGCCATCCGGACAAGCAGCTCGCGGTGCCCGCCCATCGAGCGCTGATTGCCATCACCGCGCAGGATTTCGGTAAGTCCACCCGCAAGTGGAAGAACTGGTGCAAGAAGGCTGCAAAACAGCCGCGCATTTTGTGGTTGATCGACAGCCTCGCCCATTCGGACGAACAATTGCGCGCAGTGGCGGGCAATGAGTTGCAGAAGGCGTCGCAGAAGTACTTTGGCTACGTCGCCAGTGCCCCCAAGAAGGACCGGGAGCGTGCCCAGAACCGGTACCGCCAATGGTGGGAAGCAGAGGGCAAGCACAAGTGATCGCCTGCGCGCGCCCCACTTGATGCAGTTCCATCCCGAAAATGCGCTTTTGCGAGATTGCGGTCTGCCTTGGTGATGGATGCGGGCTACCCGTCGAGCAGTTGCTCGAGTCTTGCTTCGTCGATGACCTCGGTCCCGTGTTTGGCTGCTGTGGCAAGTTTCGCCTTGCCCACCTTGTCGCCCACGACAAGATAGGTGGTGCCCTTGCGCACGCGGTCGTGCACCTGCCCTCCAGCGGCACGAATGCGCTCATGGATCGAGTTGCGCGGCTGCGATAGGACTCCCGTAACGCAAAGGCTTTGCCCACTCAGCGGACCGCCCTTTGCCGGGGGCTCGCGCACGGGTTGCCGTGCGGTCACTCCGTGGGCAAGCAGCTTCTTGCACACATTGCGATGGAGAGGGTCCTCGAAGAAGCGGGCGACGCTTTCGGCTATCTTGGGGCCGATTCCATGCAGGTCGTCGAGCCGTGTCTGAATCTCCTCGGGGTCGGTTGCCAACAGGTTTTCGAGGTTCTGGAAGGTTTCGGCGATGAGACGTGCCGCCACGGCGCCCACCAGCGGAATTCCAAGGCCCGTCAAGAGCTGGGACAGAGTGCGGTGTTCGCGTGCCTCGTCGATCGCGTTGAGGACGTTGTCAACGCTCTTGTTGGCGAGGCGCTCGAATGCCAACAGTTGCTCTCGCTTGTCTGCTAGGCCGAAGATGTCACCTGGGTCCTGCACCAAGCCTCTGTCCACGAGTTGCTCGATCAGGGCCTTTCCCAGGCGATCGATGTTCATCGCGGAGCGACGTGTGAAGTAGTAGAGGCCGGCCTTGACCCGTCCCGGGCAAGTGCTGTTGGTACACCTGAGGGCGGCTGCCTCCGCGGCGCGCGTGGCCGGTTGACCACACACAGGGCAGGCCTTCGGTGGTTTCCAGGGGGTCGTGCTCGGGGGTCGTTGTGAGCTGTCTACGTTGACGACCTGGGGGATGATTTCTCCGGCCTTTTCGATAATGACCGTGTCGCCGATGCGTACGTCCTTGTCGGCGACATAGTCGATGTTGTGCAGGGATGCGCGGGCGACTGTGGTCCCCGAAAGGGAGACCGGTTCGAGATTGGCCACCGGGGTAATCGCTCCGGTACGTCCTACATCATAGGTGATGCTCTTCACTCGCGTGCTGGCCTGCTCTGCTGCGAATTTGTAGGCGATCGCCCAACGCGGAAAGCGCGCCGTGCTGCCTAGAAGTTCCCGCTGTGCGAGTTCGTCAACCTTGACCACCATGCCGTCGGTTTCGTAGGGCAACGTTTCTCGCAGTCGGTTGAACCGCTTGATCGACGCGAACACCCCATCGAGGTCGCCGCACACGTCCTGCAATCCGTGAGTGGGCAACCCCAACCCGCGCAGAGCGTTGAGTGCCGCGTTGTGGGTCGGGAACAGGTGTTCGACAAGTTCGTAGAAGAACACTCTGAGGGGTCGTTGGGCAGATAGCCGGGCATCCAGCAGGCGCAGGGAACCGGCGGCCGCGTTGCGAGGATTGGCGAATGGTTCGGCACCTTCGGCGAGCCGTGCTTCGTTCACCTCCTCTAGGTCGCGTCGGTAGATGACAACCTCGCCCCGCAACGTCATGCGACGCAGTTCGTCGACCCGCAAAGGAATCCCCCGGATCGCGCGTACATTGTCGGTGACGTCCTCGCCAACGCGGCCATCGCCCCGGGTGATCCCGTGCGTGAGCGATCCGCCCTCGAAGATCACCTCGAGGCTTGCTCCGTCTAGCTTGGGCTCTACGACGTAGCGCACTGTCGTGTCCCGCTTCAGTCCATCGCGCACCCGGCGGTCGAACTCTCGCAGAGCCGACTCGTCGTAGGTGTTGTCGAGTGAGTACATGGGCTGATCATGGGGCACCTTGACAGCGCCTTCGCGCGGCTGGTCGCTGACCCGCTGGGTGGGTGAGAAAGGGGTCACGAGCTCGGGGTGCGCGGCTTCCAGTGCCTTGAGCTCGTGAAAGAGCGCGTCGTAGGCCCGGTCGCTGATGGTTGGGGCATCAAGTACGTAGTAGCTGTAGTCGTGCTTGGCGATCTGGGCGCACAGGTGTGTGTGGCGCTCGGCGGGGCTCATGGGGTTGCTTCTACCACCAGCCCCCATCCATCTTCAAAGCGCGTGAGGACTGCCGAATGGGATCTGCTGGCATGGGGTCTTCGACGAAGGAAGGGACCCAACCCGCCGTATTTCCGGACGCAGCGAATGGGCTGCCGCGTCGGCTGGTTGTGTGAATGGCCCGCCGAGGGCCTGCGGCTGGTCCGCCGAGGCACCGAAATGATGCCGGGCGGTGGTTTCGCTGACGGTGTTTCCGCCTCAATTTCCCTTGCTTTCAGTCGACCTCATCGGGTGCTGACCGCTGCCTGGCCCCCTCCCCGTGGCGGTGGTAAAGTCATCCGCCGCGCGACCCGCATCGGGTGGCCGCAGGCGATAGGCCCGGACGAACATGAACTCGAACGCCTTCGTAGACCCGCTCGGCTCCGCAGCACGTTCGCTTCGGTCGGGGATACGTCGAGTACTCCCATCCTTCGTCGAGAACCCCTGTGATGCTGAACGCTGTCACGACCATCGTCCGCTTTCATGAATAATCCGGGCTAGCACCGTGCGGCAGGCGTCCATCACTTCCTATCTCGGGCCAGCGCTGGTTCTGTACCTTGTTGCCGATGTGGCTGCCGGGCGCGGGGCTCTAGAACCTACCGGCGTCCTGATGGCGGGCACTGCGGTGCTCCTGTCCCTGGCTCCGCTCCTTGTGTCGGCCGGCCAGGTTGCGCCCGGCTCTTCACGGCTCGCATGGCTTGGGGTGTCGGCCGGGCTGTCGCTCGTTCGCTATGTCGACCCGTACCAAATGTCCATGACGGCGGATCTTGCTCGAGCGGTAGGCCTCTCGATGATGGGAACGCTCTTGGTCGATCTCGGGATCAGCTTGCCCGATCGGGTGATGCCTGAGAGCCGCATGTTTCGCCGCCTGCCGCTGCTTGTGGGCATTCTGGCCGTCGGTCTGTTGGGGCTTTCGCTGGGTCCTCCGATCAGACTTCCGCTCACGCAGCCCGCGTGGCTGATCGTACCTCCTATCCATGTGTGGGCGAGTGAGGCGTTCTTCGGTCTGTGCCTGCAGCTGGCCTTGGCAGCGCGCATCTCTCGTCGGGCTTCGCGCAGCTCCCCAGAAGCTCTGGCGTCCAATGCGTGGGGGACGATGTGCCTGGTTCCTAGCGCACTCGTCGCGTGGTTTGCGATCGCGCGCGCGCTGCTTGGGCGGCCCCTTTCTCCGCTCCACGTGGGTTTGGTCCTATCGATCGTTTCTGGCCTTCTAGTCTTTGGTCACGCCCGCCTGATTCAAGCGGACCATCGCCTGCAGGCGGGCACTGCGGTCCGGTCTGTGGTAGCGCTGGGGCTTACGATTGCGTTGCTGTCCTGCGGAGTGGCGCTGCTGTTGCCCTACGTTCCGCGCAACCGTCTGTCATTCGGTTTCGCAATGGCTGCCAGTTTGTTCGGCGGATTGGCACTGCATCGCTTGATGGTGCCCGCGACAGACGCCGTCCTCGCGCCGTTTCGTGGCACCTTGCTGCACGCTCTTGCCAGGGGGCTGCCCAAGCTCTCTCGGTCGCGTCGCCTAGATGAGCTAGCGCAGATCGTCTTGGGCACACTGCGCGCTGGGGTGGGTGACGTCGCCGCCAGCCCGCGTATGTACTTTTTCGACCCCCCGATCGAGGCCCGCATTGATGCTGCCGGGCAGGCCCATCTGGACAACCGGGCGATGAACGCTGCATTGGGGGACCGACTGCGCGCGTCTCCCGGGGCATTGATCATGCGGGGCCCGCTTGAGCGCCTGATGGTGAGAGAGCCGACTCTGCGGCCACTCATCGAAGGGCTGGTGCACTTGGATGCCATGTGCGTCGTGCCGCTGGTGGTAGAGCGTGAGCTCGAGGGGGCATTGGTGCTCCCACGCGGAAGGCGGCGCAGTGCGCTGACGTTGGAAGAGTCGGAGGCGCTGCGCGACTTCGCGCAACGCGTAGGCGCCCAGGCGACCATTCTGTTGTCAGAAGCTCGGGCGCAACGGCGCGCGGGGGCGTCCCTGCGTGCCCGCCAGAAGGCCGAGGAACGCCTGGAGTTCGCCTCCGATGAAGTGCGTCGGCTCCGCGCGGACGCGGTCGTCTTGCGTGCGGGTCGGGCGGCCCACCAGCTGCACACCACTCCGATCGCGTACAGCGAGAACATGCGTCGCTTCCTGGAGCGGCTAGAGGCCGTGGCCAGCTCGGATGCGCCGGTGTTCCTGCAGGCCGAGGGCGGAACACATGTGCCTCCCTTGGCGTTCCGCCTACACGAGACCAGTGGTCGCGCAGGTGAGGCGTTTGTCATCGGTGACTGCTCCGCCGTGAAGCCGGATGCGAGTGCCGCCGCGCTGTTTGGGGATGGGGGCAACCCCCAGGAGCCAGGCTGGCTGCGGCTAGCCACGGGCGGGACCCTGGTTTTGCTCGACGTTCCTGCGCTACCTCGCTCGGTGCAGCTTGCGCTCGCTGAAGCGATTGCGACGCGTAGGGCGCACCGGGTGGGCGACGCCGAGCCCTACGGGGTGAGCGTTCGCCTGGTCGCGTGTGCACGCGATGATATCGAAGCGCTGGCGGCCGAACAGCGCTTCGAGCCGGAGCTGGCCCAGCGTCTCCTGACCTGTCGCGTGGGTGTGCCGCCGCTGCGCGCGCGCAAGGAGGACTTGGAGTCGCTCGTGCTCCTCGCGATCGATCGCGCCTGCCGCGTGCAGGGTAGGGACCCGGTTGGCCTCGAGGCCGACGCACGCGAGGCGCTGATGGGGCACCGATGGCCAGGGAACCAGAGCGAGCTCAACTGGGTGATCGAGCGAGCGGTCGGCTGCTGCCAGGGAAGGCGCATCACTCTTTCTGACCTACCTGAGGCGTTCTCCTTCTGGGCCTCCGGGCGCCGCGACCCGCTGGAAGGGACGCTGCAAGCAGTGGAGCGTCGCGCGTTGCAGCGAGCGCTGTGGGCTGCTGGTGGAAACAAGAGTGAGGCGGCGCGTCTGCTGGGACTCAAGCGAACAACTTTCCTGGACAAGCTGCGCCGTCATGACCTGGACGAGGGCGCCCAGTCACGCACCAACGCCATGTCTAGCTAGCGACCTTGAGTCAGCGGTTCGTGGGCGTTTGCGTCAAGTTTGATCGCGTTACCTTGATTGGAAGCGTTTGGACAAGGTCGCTAGGTTGCGCTGACGCGCTCCGGGGATGAGCTGCAAGCGGGGGTCGTTTTGGGTGGCGCCTGGGGCACATGCCTCGTTGGGCGGGGGCAGAACCCCGCTAATATCTCGAGGCGAGACGCTGTGCTTGCTGGATGTAGTGACCGCCAAAGAGGTTCACGTGCACCATCAGCGGATAGAGCTGATACAGGTTGATTCGCTCGCTTGCGCCGGGGCGAAGTGGGAAGGCTTCGTCGTAGGCTCGAAACGTGGCGTCGTGAAAGCCGCCGAATAGGTGCATCATCGCGAGATCGATCTCGCGATGACCACCATAGGCGGCGGGGTCGATAAGGCATGGGAGCCCTTTTTCGTCTTGCATGGCGTTGCCTCCCCAGAGATCGCCGTGCAGGCGCGCTGGCGGTTCTTCGGGACCAACGAGCGCTTCCATCCGTGTGCAAACGCGTTCCAACCCCCGGCGAAGTTTGTCGGGCGCCCGGCCGGCGCTGGCCGCGAGTTCCAGCTGGGGCAAGAGCCGGCGCTCGCGATAGAAAGAGGCCCACGTGTCGGTCGGTGTATTGGCCTGCACCAAGGACCCGATGAAGTTGTCATGGCCGAGCCCAAACCCCGCTGGGGTGGTTCGATGGAGCGCGGCCAGGGCGCGGCCGAGATGCTCCGCATGGTCTCGAGATGGGCGTGCGGCGGCTATCCACTCGAGCGCCAGAAACGCGGGTGCCTGGCCGTGGGCTTCCTTTGCAGCGAGCACTCGAGGGATGCGCGGGCCTCCAGTAACGTCGAGGAATCGCAGCCCTTGTGCTTCGGCAGTGAACATGCCGGTGGGTGCGCTCGGATGGGTCTTGACGAAGATCTGGCGCCGGTCCGCCAGGGTGAGGCGATAGGCATCGTTGATGTCTCCGCCCGCTTGCCGCGTGTGTTGGGTCACGGGGCTTCCTAGGGCGCGCGCGACTGCGAGCCACAGGTCGTCAGAGGCCATGACGTTGTCTTAGGGCGACCAGCAGCGCCCTGCAGTTGGCTTCACAGATGTCGAAGACGTGTTCAAAGTTGTGCTCGAAGTACGGATCGGGCACGTCTAGCTCGCCCTGTTCAGCGTAACTGCGCAATAGTGAGATCTTGTCGCGCGCTTGCCCATCGGGTGCCAGGGCGACCAACGCGTCGCGGTTCTTGCGATCCATCGCGACGACGTAGTCGAAGCGCACGAAATCAGTCGCGTCGAAGCGCCGTGCGATGCTGGTGAGTTCGATCCCTCGCCCTGTCGCGGTGGCGCGGCTGCGCGCATCCGCTCGCTCCCCCACATGCCAGGCTCCCGTCCCGGCGCTGTCCACGCGCACGGCTGTGGCAAGCCCCGCCGCGTCGACCTCCCGTCGCATGATCCCTTCGGCCGTCGGTGAGCGGCAAATGTTTCCAAGGCATACGAAGCAAACAGAGATCGCCATGACGATATCCTATCTCCTTCCCGGCCGTAGGGCACAGGTGAGCGGAGTCCGGAGAGCAGCCCATCGAGTACCACGATGATTAGCTTCGGGGGCCCGTGAAGTTCTTGCAATTGCTTGAACCTGGCCGTACCCAGCGCGGACACGTCAAAGATGGTAGAACGCGACAGGGGCAATGGCTGCCGGGGTGCTGTCGACATGCACGACGTCTACTTCTCCTCAGTATTGGTGAGTGCGGGCCTGTGTCTGGGCCTTTCGATCCAGAGCACGCTCGTTGGCTTTTCGTCGGCACCGGCTGGTACAGCGCGTAGCTTGTCGCGCCTCGCGTTGCTCGAGGCTGCCTATTGCGTAGGCTTCTACGTCTTTGCGACGGTTCCAGCCTCTTGGGACCTGCGATCGTACTCGCTGCTCCCCGTGGTGCCGTTGGCGTTTCTGCCAGGTGTACTCGGGGATCTGGTGATGGGGCTGACGGGAGCGCCTCGCGGCTGGGGCCTGGGGCGTCGCCTGGCGAGCTCCGTTGCCTGGATTGGCGTGGGCGGCATGCTGCTAGACGCCGCCCTGGACACCGAGATTCTGTCCTCCGGAATCCAGGTGTTCGGTCGACCATTCAGCCTTCGGCTTCCGGTCCCGACGTGGGGTGGGTCTGCGTTTCTCGCATGTTGGGGGAGCCTGGTGTTCGTGTCCATGGGACGCTTGGTTGCCAAAGCGCGGACGCCTCAGCTTCGTCCATTGCTGTACGGTGCCGGGAGCTTCGGCGCCTTCGTGCTGTTCGATCTGTACATGGTCGTTTTTGGTCGGGGAAACTATCTGCTACAGCACTTGGGCTTCTTGAGTCTGCTACTGGGCGCCTGGAGTGTTCTCGCTCGCCAGCATAGGGAGGGCGCCGAACGCTTGCGAGTTGCCCTCGAGCGTTTGGAGGAGCAGCAGCATCAGTTGTTGCATGAGGGGCCGAGGGTCCAACAGCAGAAGCTTGAATCTCTAGGTACCCTGGCTGCTGGCATCGCCCACAAGGTGCTCAACCCGATCACCAGCATCATGAACTACGCTCAACTGATTCGGCAGCGCGGTTCTCAGGTCGGTGCGATGGGTCCGTTTGTGGACGAAGTGATGGCCGAGTGTCGGCGGGTGACTGCGATCGTCAGGAACCTGTTGACCTTTGCTCGACGGGAAGACCTCATCAGATTGCCGGAAGACCCTCGTGAGATGGTCGAGGAGACGTTCCGCTTGGTGGGTAGCTCGTTGTCCTCTGACGGCATTCAGCTGGAGCTGGTTGGTGGCATGGAGTCGCTCTCGGTGCAGTGCACTCGGCAACAGATCCAGCAGGTGCTGCTCAATCTGCTGCAGAACGCGCAAAATGCGCTCAACGTAGCTCACCCCGGATCGCATGCAGACAAGCGCATTCGCGTTTCCATCGCGTCCGTTTCCCAGGGCGAGGTGCTCTACGTTAGGGTCGACGTGGAGGACTGGGGCACGGGTATCAGCGAGGCTGACCTTCCACGCGTGTTCGATCCGTTCTTCACCAACCGACCGGATCGCTCGGGAACCGGACTAGGTCTCTCCGTCAGTCATGGAATCGTTGTCGACCATGGGGGTCGTCTTGAAGTCGACAGCGTTCGGGGACGCTACACGCGCTTCTCACTGTTTCTTCCGGCTGAGCCTCGAGAAACGCTGCGTTCCGGCTCGGGTTCCAGCCGCCCGCGGGTGGAAGAATGCACCCCGGAGGCCGGCACCGCTGCGAAACACTAGGTGCGCCGACTTTGAGCCTATTCAAATAGCACCGGCTCGCTCTCAAAGTTGCGGGCGCTCTTGACCAGGATCGTTGTTGGAAGGGCTTCTAGAATGCGGTTCATGCGTTCGAAGAACGCATCGGCGGCCTGCTCGTCCTGACCCTCGGGCAACCGGAAGCCCACGATCGCCAAGTCGGCGCGCTCGCTCTCCTGCCGCATGATGTCCGAGATGGCGCGGTCATTCCTGGGGATCACGTGTGCAGTGGCCATCAGGCGTGCGGCTGCAAGCACGCGGGCGATGGCTCGCTTCGCCTTTCGCTCCTCTCCATCGCTCTTGACGACAGTCATCACGCGCACCTGCGCGCTTCGCAGGGCTTGGTCGGCAGTCAGCAGAAACGCGAGCAGTAGCATGAGACCGCCGTTTTGTTGCAGGCCACCCCACCATACATGGATCTCCTTGCGCCCCCTGTTGCGCGGGTCGCCCAGGTGCAGCCCGTTCTTCCAGTTAACCACAAGGAGTGATTTGTCGACGGCGACCAGCTCCTGAAGCATTCTCACGAAGGCTGCCTGACGGCTCTTCTTGTGGGGCCATCCCAGCATGACTGTGTTTGCCTCCAGACTCCCGATCCCGTGCGCCTGGGCGAGCACCACGATCCCGCTATAGACGTCGCTCACGATGTCGGCTCGGTAGAACACATTTGGAAACGCTTCGTATACGCGCTCACCCACCTTGCGTTGGAGTTGTCGCCGGGCCTCGGACTGCGCTTGCACCGATCCAGGGATCAGTTGGGCGTAGCTGACGATGCCCCGCTCCTGAACAATCGCACTGCCTAGCCGTAGTAAGTGAGCGCGTTTGTCGGGATCACCACCTAGGATCAGCAGGTTCGGTCGCCAGTTGAGTGGATGAAAGCGTGCTTCCCGCAGGCGGTGCAGCGCGCTACGGACGAGGGCAGCCCAGATACCATGCCGAGCATCGCCGTACGTCGTACCAAGGACACGGCGCTGCGTAAGTAGGAAGATCCCGCTGCAGACCACCAATGCTCCGAACATCGCGATGGCGTCGATGATCAGCATCACGTAGAAGCACGCGGCGGCACCGCATAGGCTAACCGATGCTGGGACCTTGAAGTCCGGGCGGAAGCTCGGACTGGCGGCCCAGCGCTCGAGTCCGCAGGCCAGGTTGGTGAAGCCGTATGTCACCAAGAAGAACATGGTGAGGATGGGTGCGATGACGTCGAGGTTGCCAAAGATGATCCCGGTTTCCGCCAGTACGAAGGTCAAGACCAGGCCGGCTACCGGTTCGCCGTTTTCGCCCATGCCGCGTCCGAACAGGCGTGGCGCGTGGCCATCCTGCGCCAGAGCTTGCAGGGTGCGGGGTGCGGTCATCACGCTGGCCAGGGCGGACGAGAGCGTGGCTGCCCACACCCCCATGTCCACGAGTAGGGGGACGCTCGCGATAGACCACACGACGCGCAGGTTATCGGTCATCTCGCTCGTGGTTGCGTTGAACGACAGCCAGACCGGAAACGCCATGTACACCAGGAACCCTGCCCCTATCGCCAGGAGCGTCCCGCGGGGGATCGAGCGACGTGGGTCCCTGAGGTCTCCGGACATGCTGACGCCTGCCATGATGCCCGTGACCGCGGGAAAGAACACCGCGAACACTTCCTTGAACGGTGCACCTTGCGGGTTTCGCCACGGGATCTGGTCGGGCGGTGTGGAGCCATGTCCTGAAAAGAACGAGACGAGCGACAACCCGATTACCCCCATGACGATGTACTGTGCCTTGATGGCAAGCTCCGCACTCTTGATCGACAGCACCGTGAGCGAGGAGAGCACCAACGTGCCGACGACCTTCTCTCCAGTGAGGGACCCCAGGAGCGGCTCGCGTAGCCAAGAAAACAGCGGCAGGCCCGACAGCGATTCGGTGAAGCCCACAATGTAGAACGTCACCCCGAGCGCCTGGCCCAAGAACAGCGGCATGCCGATTGCAGCGCCGGCGGGTGCACCCAACGAGCGGCTGATCATGAAGTAGGCACCGCCCGCACCCATCGTCCTGTTGGTGGCGATCGATGCGACCGAGAGTCCCGTGGCCAAGGAGATCACGTGCGATACAACCACAATCACAAGCGAACCGCCCAAGCCCTGCTGTCCGACGACCCAGCCGAGTCTCAGGTACATGACGACGCCGAGAATCGTCAGCACGCTGGGCGTGAAGACGCCGCCAAACGTCCCGAAGCGGCCGGCGGGTCGCTCGGAGCCGGACGACCCGATGCGTGTATTCCCACTCATCGCGGCGACGGTCGCATGGTCGTTGGCTGGCTGGCAACCGGCAGGGTTCCGGGTTTGGGGGCGTAGGTGGTCGCCATGCTACTCGAGCGAAATCGGCAAGACCGGGTGCAAGCTGGTATCTGAATGTGGAATGCTCCGGCTATGACGCCGGCGGCCTTGATCGAAAACTCGCGCGTCGAGGCGCAACTCTTCGAGTCCCCAGCGCCACTGCATCGGTCGCAGGTGCAAGCGGCCCTGTCCTCTTCACGACGCATCCTGGTGAGCCCATGGGTCGCGTCGATCCGAGCCATGGTGATGGATGCGGGCTAGCCGCCGACGAACCGCTAGGTCACCGGCCTGGAAAGGACTGCTTGTGCCTATCGCAGCAGGATTCGCGATGGTTGCTTGCGGCGGTTCCTCCAACGCTGAGGCCCGGGCCCTCCTTCATCATTTGCAGGGGCTCGAGCTGGAGGCCCCGCTTGCCGAGCGACAGGCTAGGATTGGGCGTTTGGAGGCACTTTCCCTACATTCGGATGAGTTGGAGGCAGTTCGAGATGCCTGCGCGCGCGCACATCGGCGCTTGCTGGAGGCCGAGGTGGCCCAGGCCGAAGCCAAACAAGGTCTGGTGGTGGCCGGCGATTTGCCGGAGGGGACTCCATCGTCAGGACTGGAAGACCTGCAGCGATCGCTGCAGCGCAGTGAGGCCGCCCTTGCGCGAGCCAAGGCCGCCTTCCCGGACTGCCGAGATCGCAGCCGGAAGCTGGTGCGCAAATATCGCTGAATGAATCCGCGAGGTCGGGGGGCGTGTGCTTTGCCAGCAGGGCAAGAGGCGCACCGGGGGGCATTTCGCGCCCACATGTACTCCCGCTAGGCTTGAGGACCGGTCGACGTCGAGCCATGGCACCGAAACCCACCGAGGACACCCTATCTTTTCCACCTCAAGCAGGTGGCCCAGCCACACCCACCCGACGCGAATGGGGCGGGCGGTGCGAACAGGTAGCTGAGGGCGCTCCGGCAGGGGGTGGGTGTGCCGTTCCGCTGGACGTTACGCTGTCGTCAGACCTGGTAGACGAGGGCGTGATTGCAGAGGGCGGCATGTCGTGGGTGCACCGTGTCTTCGACAGAAAGTTCGGGCGCCGGCTTGCGATGAAGGTCCTCAAGCCCGATTGCTCGGAACGCATGCGGCGGCGCTTTCAGCAGGAAACGCTCATCACAGCCCAGCTCGACCATCCAGCCATTGTGCCGGTGCACTGTGTCGGTTCAGACGAACGGGGTCGGCCCAGCCGCTTCACGATGAAGATGGTCGAGGGGGAAACGCTTGCGGAGCTACTCGACCGAACCGGCAGGCCGTTGCGCGGAGACGCACTGGCGGAGTTCGTGCGCAATATGGTGCGAGTCTGCGATGCGCTCGCCTTTGCACACAGTCGTGGCATCGTGCACTGTGATTTGAAACCGGACAACTTGATGTTGGGCCGCTTTGGCGAGGTCTACGTCATGGACTGGGGTGTAGCGTTGGCCCGCGACGGGCACGCGCTCACGGTCCCCGAGGAGCTCGCCCCAACAGATTCCGTTTGCGGGACCCCGGAGTACATGCCTCCCGAGCAAGCACAGGGGCGCCTGGATCTGATCGACGAGCGCTGCGACGTGTTCGCTCTGGGTGCTGTTATCTACGAGGCAATGACCCTCGTTCCGCCCCGCTCGGGAGTCTCACCGTCGGAGGTGTTGCTGGAGGCCGCATGGGGTTCGGTGACCCCGCCGGACGAGTTTGACGAGGATGATCCGCCGCCTGCCGAGCTATGCGACATTACCATGAAGGCGTTGGCGCCTGCGCCGGGTGACCGTTACTTCAGCGCTGAGGAGATGCGAATGGCGCTGGAGCGCTTCCTTCATGCGGGGGCCTGGTTTACCCGTCGCCGCTTTGCGGCTGGAAGCTGCGTGATCCGCGAGGGCGACCGCGGAGACCGAGCGTACTTCGTCGAGCAGGGTCGCTGCGTGGTGTACTGCGGGAAGGGTGCCGACAGGCAAGTCTTGCGCGAGCTCGGTCCGGGTGAGCTGTTCGGCGAGCTGGCATTGTTCGCATCCGATGTGCGCGTGGCGAGCGTGGAGTGCGTTACGGACGCTGTTCTGCTGGAGGTCTCGGAGCATGCGGTCGATCGCGAGCTACCGGAGGGCTCCTGGACACGCCGGATGCTGGACACATTGGGGCGCCGGTTCGTCGAATACGACCGCGAGCGGCGCTAGCGACCTTGAGTCAGCGTATTGTAGGCGTTCGCGTCAAGTTTGATCGCGTTGCCTTGATTGGATGCGTCTGGACAAGGTCGCTAGGTTGCGCTGGCGCGCTCCGGGGATGAGCTGCAAGCGGCAGCTGTTCCCGAAGGGAAGTTTCAAGTCAGTGCCCGGCTGACCGTTTGGATCTTCCCGAACCGGCTGCGGCGTCGGTCGCCTGTTCCGTTGCTGCAACGTCGTCCTCGTCGTCGTCCTGCATCGGGCGACTCTGGTAGTTCTCAAGGGACCACACGCCGAGCTTGCCGCTCCAGCCGCGAATCGTCACAGCGCCCCGGTCAACGAGCGTGAAGCAGGGTGGTGCACGCCTGGCGACGTCGTTGCTTATGAGGACGGGCTGGCCAATGGACTTGGTCAGTCCTTCCAGGCGGAAGGTCACGTTGACGGCATCGCCGACGGCCGTGAAGGCGTGCACCGAGCCGGTGCCCAGATTGCCGAGTAGCACGCCCCCCATATGGACAGCGACTCCCACGTCGAAGATCTCTCCCTCAAGCTCCTCTTCCAGGCGACCAGCGAAGCGATCGCGTAGATGCATGATCCCATCGCAAGTGTGCAGGACCTTGCCAATGACCTCGCCGGGGTCACCCTCCTCCAACCACCAGTATACGAGTAGCCCGTCACCGTGGATCTTGTCTACGATGCCATTGCGGCGCTGGACGAGCCCGACCACATCACGAAACCACTCCGCCACGAAGGTCTGGAACTCGCGTCCGTATTTCTCGCTCAACGTCGTGTAGCGCCGAATGTCTGACACCAAGGTGATCGCGGCGCGCTCGTCCAGCCCGACATCGGTCGCCGGAACCTCGCTTTCGGGCACGGCAGAGACCATCGTTGTTTCTCCGGCCTGCTCCCCGACGTGTTCGAATGCGAACGTCTTGCCAGCGATATTGATCTCGTCTCCGTCGCGCAGGACCCTCGATCCGGTGATGCGCAAGCCGTTTACAAACGTTCCGTTGCGACTGCCAGAATCCCAGACGCAGAACTTGCCGCTGCTCAGCGCGCGGATTTCAGCGTGGTGGCGCGATGCCCGCTTGCTGTCGATCACCACGTCGGAACGCGACGATCGGCCGAGTCGGAGCACAGCCTTCAGTTCGTACACAACCGGCGGATCGCTATTGAGCACGATTCGCGATCCTGGCCGGTCGGAAGGTTCCGTCATCCCTGGTTCCCCCGCGTTGCGGGCCCTTGTGATTGTAGCAGGATCCGCTGCGAGAAGATCATTCGCAGCCCGCGTCGACATGATGACATTCCCACACCTCTGTGTCGGTGGTTGGGGAATAGGGCGGTACCGCTCCGCATCGCCTACTGGTGTTCGCATGGGTTGAGCGGGGCGCATTTCATGGGCTACCTTCCGCAAAGTCCCTTCGGCACAGATCCCCTTGCCGTGAGTGTGGGTAGGGAACGTAGTCCCGAGTGCTGTGATGTCCTTTGCTAGACCTACCTTGTCGCTACATCTCCTGCTGGTGGTCTTGCAGCTCATCATGGGGTGTCAACCATCCTCGGATAGGGCTTCGGGGAGCGCTGACGCTCCAGCGGACCCTGCTGCCACGGCAGAGAGGGCGATGGTTCCCAGGCCGGTGAACCCACCGTTTGAGGTGGCGGGTGAACTCGAGGGTCTCCTGCTGGTGTGGTTCGATGGCGAAGGGACCCACACAGCCGAGCGCAAGGCTGACATTCCGGAGGCCCACCGAGAGCATGTGCGCGTGGATTCGCCGGCGGTTTCACCCGACAAGCGATTGCCTCCGGACGAGGTGTACGTGGCTGATCTGAGGGCCGAGGAGCCGTATCCGGTTGCCGTGTATGCTCGGGGCGCCTTCGACGCGCTAGTCGATCATGCGATCGCCGCGGCAGGTCCGAAAGCCGAGGATGTGGTCCTGTACAAGGCGGCCTGGTGTGGTGTGTGCAAGCAGGCCGCCGCGTTTTTGCGTTCAAAGAAAGTCCCTTTCATCGAGCGCGACGTTGAGAAGGACGCTGCCGCCAACGCTGAAATGCAGCGCAAGGCGAAGGCAGCGGGAAAAACCCCGCGCGGTGTCCCCGTGATCGATTTTCGCGGTCAGATCATACTCGGCTTCGACCGGGCCGCCCTGACATCGCTAATCGACAACGCCAAGCCGATATAGCTAGCCCGGATTATTCATGAACTCCCATGAATAATCCGGGCTAGTTCTTCTTGCGCTTGGGGCGGTAGTAGACGCGCACAGGACAACCCTCGAAGCCGAAGCGTTTGCGGAGCTGATTGATTACGTAGCGTTTGTAGCTGAAGTGCACGCGATCCGGATGATTGCTGACCGCGACGAAGGTGGGCGGGGCGACGGTGGCCTGGGTCACATAGTACAGGCGCACGGCCCGCCCGCCGTGAGTCGGTGGCGGATGGTGTTCGAGAACCTCCTCGAAGAAGCGGTTGAGTTCTCCCGTCGAGGCCCGCTTGCGGTTGGCCTGAGCGCACCGAACTGCGCTGTCCAGCAACTTGGTTAGTCCGCGCCCCCGGCTGACGCTCACGCGGCACATCGGTGCCCAGGGGATGAAAGAAAGTACGTCCCTGGCTTTCTCCTCGGCGCGCTTGCATCCCTCAGCGTCCAGCAGGTCCACCTTGTTGAGCGCGATCGTGATCGCTCGACCGCGGTCGAGGGCGAGGCCAAGGATCTTGGTGTCTTGCTCTGCCGGCCCTCGCTCGGCATCGATCATCAGGACTACCACATCGCTGCGCTCTATCGCCTTGATCGCTTGAATAACGCTGAGCGCTTCCACCCCGCGCTCGACCGAGCGCCTTCGCCGGATGCCCGCAGTATCGATCAGCACTAGCGACTGGCTTCCGTGCTCAACCAGGGTATCGACGCTGTCGACTGTGGTGCCGGGGCGGTTGTCCACCAGTTGGCGCTCTTCGCCTAGGAGACGGTTAACCAAGGAAGACTTGCCTGCGTTCGGGCGTCCTACGATCGCGATCCGGCACGCGTCAGGCGCGAACTCCTCCTCGGGCTCGTTCGGCTTCGGGCCCAGCTCCTCTGCGATTCGTTCCTCGAGGTCGCCGATGCCATGCCCGTGCAGTGCGCTGACCGGCATGAGACCGTCAATCCCGAGTCGATAGAGCTCGGAGGCCCCCAACGCGGCCCCGCGGTGGTCGATCTTGTTGGCCAGGAACAGCACCGGAACCTCGCTCCGGCGCAATAGAGCGATCGCCTCACGGTCCGCAGGCAGGGGTCCGGTGGTGCCATCCAAAACACAAAGCACCAGATCCGCCTCGGCAAGTGCGATGTGCACCTGCGACGCAATTCCCTGCGTCATGGGGTCCTCGCTCTGAGGGTCGAAGCCCCCCGTGTCTATCAGCACATATTCGCGCCCGAACGCCTTCCCGTCGGCATAGATACGATCGCGCGTGACCCCTGGCACATCTTCCACGATCGACAGCCGACTTCCAGCGAGCCGGTTGAAGAGCGCACTCTTGCCGACATTGGGTCGGCCAACGATCGCGACGACCGGCCGCTCCCCCCGCGTTCTGGTTGCCCGCTGCGTTGGCTTGCTTCTGCCCTTACCCTGTGCCGGCATTGTCCGGTTACTCCTCGCGGACCAGTTCCCGCACGCGCTTTGGGTCGTCCGTCCAGTTGGGGACGACCTTGACCCACAGTTCTACAAACACCTTTCGCTGTAGGAGCTCTTCCATTCCTTTTCGCGCGAGGGTGCCTATCTCCTTCAGACGCTCGCCGCCCTTGCCGATGACGATTCCTTTGTGGCCTTCGCGTGCCACGACGATCGTGGCGGCGATGCGCGTGATCGCAGGTTCGTCAACGAAGCGATCGATCGACACCGCCACCGAATAGGGCACCTCCTGACGGGTCTGGACCATCACGGCTTCACGGATCAGCTCGGAGGCGAAGAAGCGCTCTGGCTTGTCCGTCAGCACTTCCGGATCGTAGCTCAAGCCCTCCGGCAGGTGATGGCGGATCTCGGCGATCAATCCATCGAGGTTGCTGCCCGTTCGCGCGCAGATTGGTACCATTGCGGCGAACTCTTCCCGAGTTTGTAGGGATTGCAGTAGGGGCAGCAAGTCACTTCGACGGTTGAGGCGGTCGATCTTGTTGAGCCCGAGAATGACTGGTGTTCGTTGCCCTTTGAGCTTCGCAAGCACATCCTCGTGCTCGCCCTGGACGAGATCCACTGGGTCGGTCCTGCCTCCGACCTCCACGAGCAACACGACCACGTCAGCACCCGCCAGCTCCGCCTTGGCGTTTTCCAGCAGAGCACGCCCCAGCGCGTTCTCCGGCCGATGCAGTCCGGGCGTGTCGACGAACGCGATCTGCGTCGGAGGGGTGTCGCTCGCGTATACACCGAGTAGGCTGGAGCGCGTGGTTTGAGGTCGGTGGGTGGCAATCGCAAGCTTCTGCCCGATGAGGGCATTGAGCAGGGTCGACTTGCCCACGTTTGGCCGCCCGATAATCGCGCATCGCCCGCTTTTGGCCTTGGAGTGCTGCATTACGGCGGCATTGTAGTGACGATTCTCGCAGACGCTAGTAGCTAGCCAGGGGTTGGATGACTGCCGGGCCGCCCGGGGTGGCTTGACAGCCGGCCTCTTCAGCCTTTCCGGGAGACTTGGCTCGAAACGGTTGCCGAGGGGTCGGACGCGCACGCCGGGGGACGGCAAACGGGGCCCTACTGCGCCGCTGCAGCGAAAGCGCTGGGGAGTCCAACGGTTGCGCCTGGCCCCCTTGACCGGGGCGGGGCGAAGCAACAGGCTGGACGCGCATGGGAATCCTATCCTTGCTCCTTGCGTTTGCGGCCGGCATTCTCTGCCTGCTGGGCTTGCTGACGGCTGTGATCCCGGTGGTTGGGACCGTGTTGGCCTTTTCGGCGCCGCTTGCTGCGCTCGCTGGCGTATGCCTTGGGGGCGTCAGTTGGTCGCGGGCACGCCGCGAGCGCCGTGCCGTGGAGCTGCCAGTAGTCGCTGTCATGCTCAATGTGATGGCGTTCGTCCCGGCGCTGACAGTCGCCCTCACGTGTGGCGTTTGCAATGCGATGCTGTCCTCCGGGCCGATCAAGGTGCAGCGCTTCGGGTCCTGGTCGGTGGGGGCCGGGGTCGACGGTGGCTTGCCGCTGTTTCCCACATCGCAGGCCCCGCTCGGCTCCGCCCGGGTCGGTAGCGGGGCCGGTGCAGCGCCGGACGGTGGGCTTGCCACAGAAGCGACCATTCCGCCCCCTTCGCTGCCCGCAGGACCTCGCACCCCGCCCCCGGTGGCTCCGCCTGCCGAGTAGCGTCCGCTCTAGACTCGAGGCTGGCTCACCGATGTATCCCGTCGTCGCGACCGTGGAGTTATTTGGGAGGGTCCACATCATTGGCAGCTACGGCGTGCTGCTTGCGGTGGCGCTCGTCACGTTCGGTGGACTGCTGGTCGCGCTCGCCCGAAGGCGGGGCCTCGACCCTGGCCTGGTGGTGGCGGTTGTGGCGATCGGCGTCCCGTTCGCGGGTTTGGGCGCTCATGCGCTCTCGGCAGCGGTGGCTTGGGCGCGTGGTGTCGACCCGCTGCAGGCTGCGCTCCGCCCAACGCTGACGTTTTACGGCGGCGCCGCAGGGCTTGTTCTGGCCCTCGTGTTCGGTGCCCGAGCAACCGGGATGCCAGCTGCCCAACTGGTCGACGCGGCGATTGTTCCCGGGGCGCTCGCGCACGCGATCGGTCGTGTAGGGTGCCTGCTCGGGGGATGCTGCTACGGCGCTGTTCACCATGGGCCACTTAGCGTGACCTACAGGCATCCACTTGCACCCGCCGAGGCGGGGTTGCCTCGCCATCCGGTCCAGCTGTATGAGGCGGTCGTCCTGATCGCCCTGGCGGTCCTATTTCAGCGGTGGTCGCAGCGGCAGCGCACGTCCGCTGGGCCGTGGCTCCGTTTCCGGTGCTACGTCGGCGCGTACGCGCTTGCGCGCGTCGGTTTGGAGTCACTGCGAGGAGATGCCGACCGCGGTCTGTGGTGGGCTGGGGGGATCAGTACCTCGCAGTTGATCTCCCTGTCTCTGGTCGCGTTGGTCGTCGGGATCCGGACTCGCCAAGGAATCACTCCAACTGGGGACTAGTCAGGGCTTGGCAGCAGGGCCTTTGCTCAGCTACATCGAGGGGATGCTTTTGGGCATTGCGCCGCGGATCCGGGCTCCACTTGTCGTCTTTCTTGCAAGCGGACTCGCTGCGGCCGTGGCGGTTGCCAGCCCGCTCGATCCACGGTCGCGTCGAGCGAAAGGGTTGCTGGCCGATCGAGCTGCCCGCCTGCAACCCCAAGCGGTGGTGCGCATCGAAGCGGGGTGGTTTCTCATGGGCAGCGACGGCGAGGATCTGGCGTTCGCTTCCCGGCTGTGTAGCCAGGGCCTGCCCGTCGAGGTATGTCAGCCCCAGGCGTTCTCTTCCGAGCTGCCCCTGCGTCGCGTCTATGTGGGCGCCTTTGCGATCGACCGCACTGAGGTTTCCCGTGGGGCCTACCGCCGCTGCGAGTTGGACCATGGGTGCACGCCCGCCGGGGTCTCGGAAGCGGACCCCCGCGTGGGCCAGGCTGCCCAGCCCGTGGTGTTCGTAAGCGCGGCCGATGCCGAACGCTACTGCCGATGGGCTGGGGGGCGCTTGCCGACCGAGGCCGAATGGGAGCGCGCTGCCCGTGGCGGCAGCCGGCGGCGGTTTCCCTGGGGCCGCCAGTACAACTCGCGTGTGGCGAACCATGGGACCTTCACCGGGGAGCCTGACCCGATCGACGGCTATACGTACGCGGCGCCCGTCTCGGGTTTCTCGGATGGGCGGAGTGCTCACGGGCTGCTGAATATGGCGGGCAATGTGTGGGAGTGGACCGCGGACCGTTTCCTTCCGGACTATTACCAGCATGCGCCGGCAGTCGATCCGCGAGGTCCTTCTCAGGGTGTCCTGCGTGTCATCCGTGGGGGCTCGTGGCGCTCCCCGCCGCATGAGCTTCGCGCCGCCGCGCGTGTCGGCTTGGGTCCCGCTGACGTGCGCCCCGACGTGGGGTTTCGTTGCGCCTACTGAGGGCGTGAGCGCGGGGTGATTGGGCACTGTCGCCGAGGCGCCGCGCGGTGGCGCAAGTGATCGGGTTCGCACGGGTTTCGCCGCACACGGGACGATCTGATGGGCGCTTGGCCAAAGCCGACCGCGGTGGAGTCGTCGGGTCCACTGCCGCGCCGGGTCCAAATCCTGGGCGGGACCCCCATTCCTCGGGGGGCGCCGGCGTGGCAAATGTCTTCGATTCGCGGTAGAGCCTCTCCCCGAGATTCCGGTCGGGGCGATTGTCGGCTGGCTGCTTGCTTGGAAGGAATACGGGACCATGCTTCATCTTCGCGGGCGTCTGCTTCGTGCGTGTGTTGTCTTGCTGCCGCTCGTGCTGGGAGGTTGCACCCAGGGGGAGGGTGAGCCCTGTCAGGTAGACGCCGACTGTGAGAGCAACCTGCGGTGTGACGCACTGGGTGGGGCTCGTGGCACGTGCGTGTCCGAGTTGCCGGACATGGACGAGTCCGACGAAACGGTTCCCGATGCGGCCATGCCTGGGGACGATGAGGATGCGGGCAGTTGACGGACCCACGGCGGGGCCGTACCGTCCCGACGTGCGAATGGAAAGAATCGCCACATCCGTTCGACGACGCCTGTCCTCGGGGTCCGGCCTGGCGCCCGAGTGCACAGTTCGGCGCCCGTGGGCGTTGGTCTTCTGCGGTGTCGTTTTGACGTGCAGCGCCGTCCAGGCCCAGCAACAGCAACCATCTGGCCCTGGAGCAGGAGCTCCGTCGGGTGGCCAGGAGGGCTCTTCCGGCGCTGCCCTCGTTCCGGGCGCTTCCGGCGCTCAGGAGCGGCCGCCTGGCGCGCCAGTTGGTACACCGAGCGCAGCGGATGCATCCGGCTCTGCCCTTGCCACGCCCGCCACTCCAGGGGCTGCCGCAGGTGATGCCCCGTCGGCCGGTGAGCCATCACAATCGGCCCAGCCGGAGGCGTCGCGTGACGTGGCCCGGGTGGCCTATGCTCAGGGCACAGAGCTGTTTTCCCAAGGAAAATACGCCGAGGCCAAGGCGGCTTTCGAGCGCGCCTATGCTGCCGTGCCGAACCCGATCGTGCTGCTCCCGATCGCTGAAGCGGAGTTGAAGCTCAACGATGTTCCGTCGGCGATCGCAACCTTGGAGCGCTATCTGAGCACGCGCCCAGAGGCTCCCGATCGGGCCCAGATCGCGGCGCGAATCGCGCATCTCGAGGCCCTGCCCGCGATGATCGTGTTGAGTTCCGAGCTGCCTGGCCTGCGCGTAACTCTTGACAGCGTCCGGGTAAAGGTCCCTGCGCTACCGCTCGAACTCAAGGTCCCGGCGGGAGAGCACACACTCGAGGTGACCGCTGATGGCTATGACTCGGTGACCCACAAGCTTGTCGCCAAGCCCGGGGGGCGTCACGCGTACACCCCGCCGCTGACGAAGCTGCCGGAGCCCGAGCCAACGGTCGCGGTGGCGCCCGATCGCCCTGACGAGCCGGTCGAGGATATCAGCGCAGCCCTCTGGGCAGCGGGCATTGTAGGCGCCAGCGGCTTGGTGGCTGGCAGCGTACTCGGCTTCATGGCGCTTTCCGAGAACAGCGACTTTGATACGCAGCCCAGTGAGGACTCGGCCGACCGTGGCGAGCGCCTTGCGCTGTTTGCCGATGTTGCGTTTGGGGTCGGTGCCATGGCGCTGGTCACCGGTGCTGTCCTCTATCTGACGGAAGGTGATGGTCCTGGTGAAGACCAGGCTCGCCGCGCGTTCAACCTGACTGCCGCAGCTTCCCCCGACGGTGCTTTTGTCGCGACGACGATCCGCTACTAGGGACTGGGGACCTCGTTGCCCTAGCCCGGATTATTCATGAGCTCTGCATCGCCTCGCTTGTTCTTCGACTTCACACGCCTTTCGTCGCCCTCGC
>JAPPOR010000500.1 GCA_028817905.1 Myxococcales bacterium | reverse complement strand
TCACCGAAAGCCCTGCGAAGCCGATCACTTGCACGATCATCACGTGCCTTGGTGAAGGATGCGGGCTAGAAGGCAGCCCGGACACCGATCCGGGCTTCCATGCCCCTGGGGTCTGGAGTCAGGCCAAAGCTTACGCCGTGATCGGTGTCCGGCGCGCGTCCCTTCCAATCGGTCCAAAGCAGCGCCGTAAGGAGCGTTCCCGTGGCGACCACGCCTGTGGCGATCCAGCTCAGGTTGGTCAACGTTTGCTTGGACCGGCCATCGTCGAGTAGTTGGCGCGCGCGTTGCTCCAGTAGCTGGCAATCCGTGCTGCAGGTTTGGTAGGCGTCCGCGGCGTTCTCGTACTCATCGACGCCTCCCAGGGTGTCGAGCGTCGACAGGATGCCCACCACCGTCATGCCTACTGTGAGGCCGGCGGTCACGTACACAACCAGTGGTCCGAACGGGGGGCGATCGTGCTCGCCAATCGTCGCCTCCGCTCTTGCTCCCGCTCCCGCTCCCGCTCCTGTTTCCGCTTCTGCTTCCTCGGTTGCTCTAGCCCCTGTTTGTTCCCCTGCTGCGGGCGACTCCGCCCGGGTCGCTCGCTTCGGTCGCCGCGGCGGAGCGCGCTTCGGAGCCCGAGTCACTGCGGGCGGCTTCGGTGCGGTGAGGGTAAGCTCGATTTCGTCTCCCGCCGGCCCGCTGAAGTCACGGCTCTGCTGGCCCGTGGCGAAGGTTCCCACCACCGTGTGCTCCGCACCGGGTTGCACAAAAAACTCGCGTTCGGGCTGGAGGTTGCCGTCGAGTTGAAGGCTGCAGTCACCGCATTCCGCGCGCACGAGCAGCAGCTCCTTGCGGTGTTTCGCTAGCAGTTCGGCCGCGGTCTGCGGGGCGATGGGGTGCTCCGGGTAGAGTCGCTGCAGCACCAGTGCGAGGGTGGATGCCCGTGCACTGTCACCGGCTGCGTCATGGGAGCGTGCCGCCTGCACAAGGGCTTCGGCCGTCGGCGCGAAGTCGTAGGCGGCCTCGTAGTGTCGTGCCGCGACGCTATAGTTCCCCTCTAGGAATTCCGTGGTTCCCCGGTTGTAGGCCTCCGCCGCAGCCCGACGATCGTCGCGCTGGGCGTATGCGCTGGACGCCGCGGCCAGCAGGACCAGGGTGAGCATCCATCGGCGGGCGGCGGCGATTCTCCGTCGGATTGTGGGCACTACCACCATAACTGAAGCGTGCGGCTCGTAGGAATTCTACACACAATTGGGCAGGTGTCAGGGAGGTTCAGTCGGATGAACGGGATAGCGCGTGCGTCCCCGGTTGTCTCGGGGTCAGGTTCGGACTTTTTCCATACCCGATTTCGGGGGGCATGTATGCTTGCGATTGTGTCGCCCGAGGGGAAAGCGGGCTTTGGCCTGTGCGTCCTGTGTTGGCTGCTAACGCCTTTCGAGTTGGCGGCCCAGTCCGCCGCGTTTACGCGAGCGCTGCAGCTCGAACACGGAGCGTTTCGCTATCCGGGCCTGCCCAACGCGGTCGTCCATGGGCGCGCTCCACCCGATCCAGCGGAACCGTTGGATCTAGTGGTGTTTCTCCACGGGTTCCGGGGTTGCGCCCTGGCCCAGATGTCCTCTGAGCCGGTCGCTTGCGCGCCTGCCCGGTCCGAAGGGCGCGTGCGGGCACCTATCGCTGGACGCAAGTTGGCTCGCGTGCACGAACGCGCCAGCACGCGCACGTTGCTCGTGGTGCCGCAGCTCAAGCTATTGGCGCGGGATGGTTCACCCGGTCGGTTTGGCCGTGCGGGGGGCTTCGCCGCGTTTGTACGCGAACTACTCGACCATGCTTTGGTAGATGTGGTGGGGGCAGGCGGCTTCGCCAGGCTGCGACGGATCGCCCTGGTGGCCCATAGCGCGGGCTACCAGACTGCGCTCGCGATTCTCGAGCGTGGTGGCATGGCTGAGCGGGTGCGGGACGTGGTGCTTCTGGACGCCCTGTACGCCGGACCGCGCCGCTTCGAACAATGGCTGCTCGAGGCGCCGGGGCGACGTCTGATTTCTCTGCATGCGGGCCGCGGCAAGCCCGCTCGCCACAGCCGCAGCTTGGCGCGGCGTCTCCGGCGCGCGGGCCTTGTGAGCTTGCGCTTTGACGATGCGCTTCTACGTGGCGAGAGGTCATCGTCCCCCCGAGCCCCCTTTCGCTGGGCGGTCGCTGAGGTCGATACACCCCACGCGCGCTTTCCCCAGGTGCACATGGCGTCTGTGCTTCAGTTGTTGTTCTAGCCGGGATGAACTCTGCATCGCCTCGCTGTCCTTCGACTTTCACACGGCTTTCGCCGCCCTAAGAAATACGGGCGGTATTCCCGTCGGTCGTCGAAAGCCCTGTGAAGCCAAACCCCTGCGTGATCCGGCGCCGATGTCATGAATGACCCGGGCTAGGTAGGGCTGTGTCGACAATGGGTGCTGATGTCGTGACCCGTCGCTTCTGGGTCGCCATGGGACGGGGGGCGGCACGTGATACGCTGGTGCTTCGTACCGTCTCGGACAAGGGCTCGACGAACGGGGGCCGGGCCTCTCACAGTGCGTTGCATCGCGCGCTTGCGGTACACGCGTTGCGCTTCCGGCTACGGAGCGAGCCCCTGTGTGGAGGGAAGCACCGTGAAGTCTTGGAAATTGTCGTTCATCGCTGTGACGTTCTTGGTGGCCTGTGGTGGTGGCGCATCTTCATCGGCTGTGCGCTCGGCTGCGGCCCCCGCCTCCACGGACAGTGCGGGCGGGGCGCAGGCCCGAACGGCCCAGACACCGGCGGCCGAGGCGCCGGTGCAGTCGTTGGCGAAGCCATCGGTGCAACAGGCGATAGACGACGACTCCGTGCAGCTGCGAGCGGGCGAGGACAACGAGTTTCAGCTGAGGGACGCGGATCCGGCCCAGCGGGGTCGCCGGGTCAGCGCGTCCAGACTTGTCCCCACGCGCACCGAGGCTGCGATCCGGTTCTTCGTCGTGGACCGGGACAGCGGGCCGATTCCCGGCATCGTGATCGCGCTGACGGCACCGGACGGGGAGAAGTACTTCGCGGACGAGACAGACGGCGAAGGCTTTTCCGAGGTGCTCGTTCCCGTCGGCAAGAAGTACGAGCTGGTCTTTCTCAGCTTGGGTCGCAGAGAGATTTCCGCCAGGGTCCCCATCAGTGACGAGCCAAACCAGAACATCAAGCTCACGCTTCGCTACAAGCGACGCGAACCCCCTCCGCCGCGCACAACGGGCCTGAAGGTTGTCCGCGCGGCCGCCGGCTTCGTCTTGCAGGGTGTTCAATTCGATAGCGGCAGGGCGACCCTGCGGCCCGAGTCGCTTCGAAGGCTCGATGAGGTGGTTGAATACATGACCCACAGGCGGTCAGCGCATATCGAGATCTCGGGTCACACCGACAACGTGGGCAACCGGCGGCGCAACCGGGCGCTCTCGAAGAAGCGCGCCGAGGCCTGTCGCGCGTACCTGATGTCCAAGGGCATAGACAAGGCTCGCGTCCGAGCGGTGGGCTACGGTGACGAATATCCGGTCGCGTCCAACGATACCGAAGAGGGCCGTCAGCAGAACCGTAGGATCGAGGCCGCCGAGATCTAGGCTGAAACTTCCCTTCGGGAAGCTAGCTAGCCTGCCGGACTGTGGGGAATTCCAGCGTTGCCCTGTGGGTGCCTTCCGTGCAAGACAGCCAAGCGCGGGCCGGCCTTGGTGGCCCACACGCGATGAGGACCTTGTGATGCGCTGCTCATTTGTCACCGCCACGTTGCTGGCCGCCCAGCTCGTGGGAGTTTTAGGTCTGCGCTGTGCACAGGCACAGGGCTATCTGCGCCGGCCGCTCGTGCTTCCCAAGGGCACCGTCCGGATCGATGTCGGTCCCTCCGACTACGGGTACATGGACCACGGCTTCCTCAACGAGGATCGCGGGTTCCGCGTGCAGGATGCCGGGGATGATGTCGCGCTGTCGCTCGGTGGCGGGCTGGCCTATGGCCTGGGGCGCGGCTTCGAGTTGGGCGGTCTGGTGATGCCCCTGCAATTTTCTCCGGGCACGGACGTGGGGGACCTGGAGGCCTACGGCCGATATGGCCTTTCCTCGGCGATCAGTCTGCAGGCTACCCTGCAGATTCCGACCCAGACCGAGGTCGGCCTCGGTCTGGGCATGCCGGTCGTTCTGCAGCTCGGGGGAGGGGGCCGTATCGAGACCGGGGTGGAATTAGAGTTCATTTTTGTGGACGATACGATCGCCAATCTGGATGCGCCGATTGCGTTCCAGTTCGCCGTGGGTGGCAACCTGTTCTTGGGTCTGCGCACCGGCGTGCTGCTTGTGGACTTCGACGAGGCCGTCATCAATTTGGGCGTTCAGGGCGGTGCTACTGTTACGCCTGAGTTCGACCTGACCGTGGCGTTCAACTTCCCGTACTTCCTCCAGACAGGCCCTGGCGACACCGTCCAGCTCGATGGCTGGGAGTTCACTGTGGGCGCCAACATCTTTCTGTAGCCGCCTCGAAACGAGCGGCTGGGACATCGCCCATCGGGTCTTCCGAGGATCTTCGGCGGCTGACGGCTGTCAATCATCCGCGCGAGCTGTCGTCATGCTACCTGAACGGCCCTTGACCTGGGCGTCGCGCCGTTGCTACGCCGGATTCCATGGCCATTGAGTTTTCCTTTCCGCCCGAGATCGAGGATGTGCGCCAGCGGGTGCGCGAGTTCATGCAGGAAGAGGTCGAGAAGGCAGAGACCGACGACCTGTGGAGCTCTGACAATCGCCGCAAGTTGATCGAGACGATTTTCAAGCTGCGCGCCAAGGCTCAGGAGCGTGGTCTATGGTTGCCGCACATGCCGCAGGAGTGGGGAGGCATGGGGCTGGGCCCAACGGCGATCGCCGCCGTGTCGTCCGAGTGCGCACGAACCCGGCTGGGCTCCTTCGTGCTCAACTGCCAGGCCCCCGACGAGGGCAACATGCACACCTTGCTGCACTTCGGGACCGACGCGCAGAAGGAGGAATATCTCAAGCCCCTTTGCAAGGGCTTCAAGCGTTCCTGTTTTGCCATGACCGAGCCAGAGGTGGCGGGTTCGGATCCGACGCTGATCCAGACGTTGGCCGAGCGCGATGGCGACGATTGGGTTATCAACGGTCACAAGTGGTTCATTTCAGGCGCTCGCGGCGCCCACTTCGCGATCCTGATCGCCCGGACCGACCCGGATGCGGAGGTCGCGCAGGAGCGCAACACGGCGTTCATCGTCGATACGGAAAGCTCGGGCTGGAACGTGGTCCGGGATGTGGAGACCATGTCCGGCAGCCACAACCATTGCGAGATCCGAATCGAGAATTTGCGCGTTCCACACGCCAACATACTCGGGCGGCTTGGGGGAGGGCATGAGCTCGGACAGGTGCGGCTGGGTCCGGCGCGCCTCGCTCACTGCATGCGCTGGATCGGGCAGATCGAGATGGCACTCGAGATGATGATCGAGCGTGCCCGCACGCGCTACTCGCACGGGTCGTATCTGTCCGACAAGCAGGGCATCCAGTGGATGATCGCGGACAGCGGAATGGAGCTGTACGCCGCCAAGCTGATGGTGTTGCATGCGGCCTACAAGATCGAGAACAAACTCGACTTCAAGACCGAGGTCAGCTACGCGAAGCACCACGTCGCCCAGACGCTTTGGAAGGTCATCGACCGCGCAGTTCAGGTTCATGGCGCGCTCGGGTATTCCACGGACAGCCCACTGAGTGGGATGCTCGCCCAGGCGCGTTGGGCACGCTTCGCGGACGGCGCCGACGAGATTCACCAGATGCGCATCGCCCAGCAGCTGATTCGCGCCCACGAGCGCAACGGGTCCGTGGGTTCGGCTGTGGGCGACCTTCCCCTTTAGCGACCTTGAGTCAGCGTTTCGTGGACGTTTGAGTCAAGTTGATCGCGTTACCTCGATCCAACGCGTCTGGACAAGGTCGCTAGGCCGCGCGGGCGCGCTCCGGGCTTTGGGGAAGTCGCATCTGCCAATGGGCACGCCCATTCCTGGATGAGAACTAGCTAAGGGTTGAGTACGGATCGCCTAACGAGCGCTACTGCGTCGACTAGCTTCGGCATCGGGTGCAGCTTGTCTGGAATCTTGTTGAGGATCGCAAGCGCCCGGTCGATCTCGCGGTTGGCGAGATAGCCTGCGGCCAGGTGGAGCTGCACCCTGGGGTCCCTGCGTAGCGCCTCACCCCCTTCCCTAAGAGCTCGCTGAATGTCCGGATCGCTCCGCATCATCAGTAGGACCGGTAGCGTCGATCGGGCGTGGAGCAGCACCTGAGAAAGTACGGGTGCGCGGCGGGCGTTGGTCAGGCCGGGAAACAACAGGTCGTTGAGCAGGCGCTGGTCGTCGAAGCTATGCGATGCGATGCGCCGGATGAACTTGGGAAACATGGCTTCCACCCAAGCGCTGTCCTTGAAGCGTTTGGTGGCCTCCTTGGTATCGCGCCACGCGGCGATCAAGTCGTCGCGCGCCTCCGGCTTTCCAGGTCGGTCCATCCGTCTGGGGTAGTCGTCTGACACGGGCGGGTCGTGGGCTACGAGGTCGACCAGGTACTCGGCGTCGCCGATGAAGAGGGTGGCGAGCTGGGCCGGCTGCTCAAACCCCACGGCCCGCAATTCCTCACGAGTGTTCGCGGGCCCGAAGCGCGCGGTGAAGCGGGCCACCGACACCTGCGTCCGTGCCTGTCGGCTTCCCATCAGCATGAAGTTCTCGCCCGATGCGTGCCACAGGGAGCAGTCCAGGAAGGCATCGCAGAACGCGGCAATGATCGAACGAGCCGTGGGCGCCGTGATGTCCATCATCGGGAGCCAGTAGGTGGCGAAGCCGCCGTCGTTTAGCCGGTCACGTATTAGGCCGAAGTACTCCCGGCTATACAGGTTGCTCACCCCCGCTAGAACCGGCGGAGGGGGTTCGCCGGTGATCAGGTCGTAGCGCTCCTGGGTCCCTTCGAGAAAGTGGCGCCCGTCTTCGATGTGGACAGCCACCCTCGGGTCGTCCAACGGGTGGGGGCCTCGAAAGCGCATCCCCCGGGACATCTCCAGGGTTGCCGCCGAGATGTCGGCGATATCGATGCGGGAGAACTCCGGGGTCGCAGTGAGGGTTGCGGCCGTATTGCCGACGCCGAAGCCCACTAGCAGCGCCTTGTCCATCTTCGGGTGCAACGCAAGCGGCAGGTAGGCGAACAGGTTCATGTAACGCCGGGCAGCGAAGTCGTTGACCGCCATGGAGTACGAGTTGACGGCGAGCTGATCGAAGATGTCCTGGTCGAACTCGCGGTGGCGCACATGGATCAAGGTAGCGGTGGCGTCTTCGACCACCTTCACCACCCGATCTTCGGAGGACATCCAGCGGCTGACCGAGCCCTGCACGTAGCGCTTCTCTACGGTCCCCAGGGGATACATCACCAGGAGCGCGAGGGTTGCCGCCGCCGCCAGCGCTGAGCCCTGCACCAAGCGTCCGGAACCGATGCTGAGCGCGATCCCGGCGAGGGCGAACAGGCCGAGCAAGAGAATCAGCGAGCCTTCCATGCCCAGCGCAGGCACCAGCAAGAGACCGCCCATCGGGGAGCCGAGCGCGCCCCCGAGCGTGTTGGCAAAGACCAACCGGCCACCCGCCTGGGCATCCCCTCGCTGTGAGCGGCGCAGGCCAGCACCCAGTAGGATGAACAGCAGCCCTGAGGCGATCGCCGTGGGCAGCACCAGCGGCGCACTGAGGGTCGCTACGCCGACCGGGCCCGGCTCGAAACGAAACAGCGCGGTCAGGATATGCGGGTAGGCGTGCAGGGATATGAGTCCCAGCGCGGTGGCTGCGTACGCCACCAGGTCGCTGCGCCGGAACGCGTCTGGCGAGCGGGCCAGCCAGGCCGATCCCACCAGGCCGCCCAGGGCGATGCCCGCTAGCACGCAGGCGAGCACCACGGCGAAGGCCACCGGGGTGTCCGTAATGAACAGCATCAGCAGGCGAAGCCATACGACTTCGAGGGCCAGCATCGCGAAGCCAGCGAGGAATGCGCCGAGCAGGATGAGCGTGGGGGGTAGCCACGGTGCGTCACCCTGCGCCTGCGGGCGAGGCGCCGCCGCGGGCGCCGCCGCACGGTCGGCTGCGGCCGCGGTCTCCGACGGGTCCGGCGCCTTGCGCGATCGCATGGACAACCCCAGGGCGATCACGGCGGCAAGGGCGCATAGGCCTCCGCACGCCAGGGCGCTTTGGCGGATCCCCAGCGGTCGGAGCCAGACGAGCTCCAGCAACAGGACACCGGCGACGGCCCCGAGGGTGTTGGCGCCGTAGAGCAGCCCGAGCGCGTGCCCGAAGCGAGGGTCTCGGCCGACAAGGGCCTTGAGCACCAGGGGCAAGGTCATCCCCATGGCAGCGCTCGGCACGAGCAACAGAAGCCATGCGCTGCCAAGCCGGGCGGCGCCAAGGGAGGAGGGCGTGTCCGCCATGGCGACCGTGAGTCCCGACAGGGTGTTCACCAGCTCGGGCAACAGGTGCACAAGACCGATGCCGCTGGCCGCGATGAGGACCTCGAGCAGGGCATACCAGCGCAGGGGGTGGGCAAGCCGATCCCCCACGCGCGCAGCGGCCGCGTTGCCGGTTGCCATGCCTGCCATGAACGCACTCAGCACCAGGGCCGAGGCTGTTACGCTGTGGCCAAAGGCCAGACCGGCCTGATGGAACCACAAGGCTTCAAAGCCGAGTGCGGCCGCACCCGAGGCGAAGAAGGCCACGCATAGCAACGCGGTGTAACGCAACCGGGGCCACATGGGTTCGACCACTACACAATCCCGCGGGCGGTCGGGGAGCGCATCCGCGCCGATCCCCTAAGCCCCGTTAAACGATTCCGGCCGTCGAGAGGTCCTCCCCGCCATCACATCCCGCTGCCAGCACCGGCTGCTGGCAACATCATGTCGGTGCCCATGGTGTCGGTGCCCATGGTGTCGGTGCCCATGGTGCCCATGCCCATCGTGTCAGCACCCATGGTTGCGCCACCGGCAGGTCCTGGCGCGCCCGCGCAGATCCAGTTCTTGACGGCGGTGACTGCAGATTCGATCGGGTCGGAAACGCTCATGGGCATGAGCGTGCCGAAGTCGCTATCCTGTCCGCAGTTTTCCCCGGTCGCCATCCAGCCGGGCTGGGCCACCAGGATGCCTCCCACCTCTTCGGTCTCTCCAGCGACCTTCCAGTAGAGCCAGCTGTTCATGAGCGCGGCTGTTCCGCCGCTCTGGTCGACCAAGGGCATGGTGGTCTGGCAGGAGGGCTTGATCACCAGGGTCATGAAGTCCTCTGCCCGGTCCATCGCCATATCGCCGGTGAGCTGCAGATCGGCGGAGCGCGGCGCCTGGCTGCGCCGGTGGCATACGCCACAGCGCGCGGTGACCATTTCCTGCATCGCCTCGAAGGTGTCGCCGGACGTGTCCGCATCGTCACAGGTGGGCATTGGTCCCGCGGCCCCGCACATGCCGGTTGTCGCGTCCAGGGGCATGTCTGGCGGGCACTCGCACGCTCCGGTCGTCGCATTGGCGACCATCGGCGCAGTACAAGCGGCGCCCGCGGGCGCGCACCCGCCCATGGCGTCGGGCATCATGCCGGCCGGACAGCCGCACATTCCGGTCGTCGGATCAGCCACCATCGGCGCGGTACAGGCTCCCATGGGCACGCACCCGCCCATGGCGTCGGGCGCCATACCCGCTGGGCACTCGCACACGCCTGTGGTCGCATTGGCGACCATCGGGGCGGTACACGTGGCGGCGACGCAAGTGCTGGTCGCGGCATCCAGGGTGGTTCCGGTCGGGCACACGCAGGCGCCCGTCGTGGGATCGGCAACAGACCCTCCCCCGCAGGGCGCAGGGCCAGGATCGTCACTACACGCTACTAGCAAGCCAACCATCATCAACGCACACCACTTATGCACAGCGCATTCCTCCCAGGGCCGATTCACCCACATGTAACCACTCCTGATGCTCCGTAACAGGGAGCACGCGTCGAGGCAACTCGGAGCGGATGCATCTCCCCGGAATCGGCCGAGATGACTGTAGAATTGAAAGCGCCCAACCGAACGCTCGTGGCGGGTCCGGTTGGGCGCGGTGTGGTGCGTGCAAGCGGTCGGTGTCGACTGTCGCGACCGACCGCCAGACGCTCGACAACGGGGGTCTTACTGAGCGAAGTCCGGTACGGGGCTGTTGGAGACAGCGGGCGTGCCCAGGAAGCGGGTCGTGGATCCGAATAGGATGCACATCTCGCCCTTGTACGCTCGGTTGGCGAACCGTAGGGGTCCGTTGGTGGAGGGCTGCACCGGTGAATCGACCTCCGCCGCGCGCTCTGCTGTGTATTCCATGTGGCAGTTGAAGTGCAGCTTGTCGCCCGCCTTCATCTGTACGATGCCGGTGTGCCCACCATCGATGAGCTTCTCATGGTCGGGGGTCGGGTTTACCGCCACGCTGTCGTAGCGATAGGTCGGCTTGTCGAACCAGTCGAAGGACTGGTACAGGACCAGGTCGGTTCCGTCGCCTTGCTCCAACCAGGCGGACATGTTGGTCGTCCAGGCGTGGGCGTGGCCGAACAGCATGATCAGGCGGATGTTGCTACCGATGTTGAAGACGTAGTGGTCATCGACGGTTTGCTCCGGCTGGGCAAAGGTCGACGCCACCTGTCCGAAGGAAAGCCCGAACATGGGTGCCACCCGCGTGCGGGCATCCTCTTCGAACCAGTAGTTCTGCCAGACCTCGCGCATCAGCACTTCATCGGTCGAGTTGAAGTAATGCATGTTGTACGTCACGACCGAGTTTGCCCCGAAGCTCGTGTACAGGCCGACCTCGGCGTCTTCCGGTGGCTTCTCCAGGGAGACCGGCACGTTCTCGTCGACGCGCTGGGCGCCCGGCAGGCTAACGCCTCCGAAGAGACCCTCTGCCACGTTGCCAGTGACCCACCCCTCGGTCATGCCGGTGCCGTTGGCCGCGCCGGAAACGATCAGATGGTGGGAGCCGCTGCGCATGCGGGTGGCGCTGCGGTAGAAGTTGAACGACTGGGAGTTGTTCGCCTTGGTGCGGTAGTTGCGCTCCGCCTCCGCGCCCACCGGAATGAGGTAGTCCTCGGGCACGTTCTGGTAGCCGCTCATGTCGCCTTGGGAGACCTCGTCGTACCAGCTCTGGCCCTGCGGGTGGATGCCGATCTGGATGCCCTTGTCCGGCTCGGGGGGCAGGATGCACAGCTCGTCGCCCGGGTAGCCCGAGTCATAGTCCGGCCACGCGTCGATACACCGGACCGCATAGGGGTTGTTCAAGGTTGGATGGAAGTCCATGCACGGATGCGGGAGAATGTCGCCGCCCGGGCTGTACTTCAGGGAGCCGTCCATCGGCAGCCCCTCCTTGTCGCAGTTCTCGACCATCGGCTGTCCCGCCTCAGCAGGAGTCTCTCCCGGGACCATGCCGGTACCCGGTGCGGCGGGTCCCATGGTGATGTCCGGACCGGTGGCCGTGGGGTTCTGAACTCCCGGCTGCGCAGGCTCGGGCTGCGTGGCGACGGGGCCGCCTGGGGCCGCTTGCCCTGCTTGGCCCGGAGCCATCATGGTCGTAGCTTGGGGATCCGCGGTAGTAGGCGGCGGTGCGCCGCCCGTTGCCTGCGGGTCTCCTACGCCCGTGGGTTGAATGGGTCCTGGAGCACTGTCCTCGCTGCCGCAGGCGGCGAGCAACAGGCCCGTCACATAAAGTGCTAGTGTCTTTCTCATTGTTTTCACACCTCCAGCACCGCGGCCCACCGAAGCCGTGGTAGCGCCCGGCAATCGTTTTGCCACAGAGCAGCGCTTTCCCCACACGAGCGCAGCAGTCACCGTGCATATTGAGCCGTGGCGGCAACGGGTTGGCCTGCCAGGCAAAACACGACGACATACTCGGTCAAGGAGCGATGATCTCGGCCGATGAAAAGGCGTGAAATTCTGCGGGATGACCCTTTAGTGACCCGACGATTTACGCCTTGCTGGAGCTGTTGAGTGACCTAGCTTTGGGGTAGTTTCCTCCTTCCTGTTCTCTCTGACTCGTACTTTCGGTTAGGTGATTTGCCCTGCTCTCTGGAGAACTTGGGCGCTACCCAGAGGTGGGCCCCGACCGCGGTCTCGGCAGTGCTGCGGCCGAGACCAGCGGCCGGGTGGAAGCCGCCCCGGCCCTAATCGGCCGAAGCGAAGTCAGGCACGGCGGCGTTCGACACAGCGGGTGTGCCGAGGAAGCGAGTCGTGGATCCAAACAGGATGCACATCTCGCCCTTGTACGCCTGGTTGGCGAAACGCAGAGCGCCATTGGTCGACGGCTGAATCGGTGACTCGGTCGCTGCGGCGCGCTCGGCCGTGTACTCCATGTGGCAGTTGAAGTGGAGCTTGTCGCCCGACTTCATCTCCACGATGCCGGTGTGACCACCGTCGGTCAGCTTCTCCGTATCCGGAACCGGGTTCATCGCGACGCTGTCGTAGCGATAGGTCGGCTTATCGAACCAGTCGAACGATTGGTACAGAACCTGGTTCGTTCCATCACCCTTCTCCAACCATGCGGAGAAGTTGCTGGTCCACACGTGCGAGTGACCGAACAGCATGATCAAGCGGATGTTCCCACCGATGTTGAAGACATAATGGTCATCCACGGTTTGCTCCGGCTGGGCGAAGCTCGACGCCACCTGCCCGAAGTTCAGGCCGAACATCGGCGCGACGCGAGTGCGGGCATCATCCTCGAACCAGTAGTTCTGCCAGACCTCGCGCATCAGGGGCTGATCGGTCGAGTTGAAGTAGTGCATGTTGTAGGTGACGACCGAGTTGGCACCGAAGTTGGTGTATAGGCCCACCTCGGCGTCTTCCGGGGGCTTCTCAAAGGAGACCGGCACGTTTTCGTCCACGCGCTGGGCACCCGGCAGGCTGACGCCACCGAACAGGCCCTCGGCCACGTTGCCGCCGATCCACTCTTCGGTGGTCCCGGTGCCGTTGGCTGCGCCGGCCACGATCAGGTGGTGCGAGCCGCTGCGCATGCGGGTAGCGCTGCGATAGAAGTTGAAGGACTGCATGTTGGGCGAGCGGGTCTTGTAGTTGCGCTCGGCCTCCGCGCCCACGGGGATGAGGAAGTCCATGGGCACGTTCTGGTAGCCGCTCATGTCGCCCTGGGAGACCTGGTCGTACCAATCGAGGCCCTGAGGGTGGATACCGACCTGGATGCCCTTGTCGGGCTCGGGCGGCAGCATGCACAGCTCGTCGCCCGGGTAACCGGAGTCATAGTCAGGCCACGCGTCGATGCATCGAACTGCATAGGGGTTGTTCAAGGTTGGATGGAACTCTTGGCAGGGCTTCGGGAGGATGTCGCCGCCCGGGCTGTACTTCAGCGAGCCATCCATCGGCAGCCCTTCCTTGTCGCAAGGTGCGCTCGCCGTAGTGGGGTCTTCCATGGGGCCCGTGTCAGGCTCGTTGCCGGCGCCCGCCGTGGGCATTCCGGCGCCCGGGACGGCTGGGGTCGGCCCCGTGGCCATGGGCTCCTGCACGGTGGGCCCTCCTGCAGCGGCCGGTGCGGCCGGCTGCGGGCTGTTCGCCGCGGGCGTCGCCGTGCCCATTGCCGCGCCCGGAGTGGGCGCCGCTTGCTGCGGCATGGCCGCCTGCTCTGGGCCGGTGGCCCCGGGTGTCGGTTGAATTGGTCCTGGTGCGCTGTCCTCTCCGCCACAGGCGGCGAGCAACAGGCCCGTCACATACAGTGCTAGTTTCTTTTTCATTGTGTTCACACCTCCAGCACCAGCGGCCCACCGAAGCCGTGGTTGCGCCTGGCAGTTGTTGTGCCACAATTCATTGGACTTCCCACACGTGCATGTTGATCGGGGACAAGATTGAGCCCTGGCGGCAAGGGGTTGGTCCGCGGGGAAAAGCCGCTATGACATGTTCGGTCATGAAGTGTTATTCTCGGCCGATGAAAAGGCGTGAAATTCTGCGGGATGGTGAGATTGCCACCCGACGATTCGCGCCTCTGAGCGCTTGTGTTTGGCCTAGGGTTGGGTATGTACAGAAGTCGATTTGGGCGTCATATGAGCCCGCTGGCCGGCTCTGATACTCATATTATTTAGGTTGTACTGCATACGGTTTCGTGAAAGTGTGCGAAATTTTTTTCGCGCCCCGTATCATTACTATGGCCAGGTCTGAATACGAGTATCGACTCGCAACGGCCTGATAGGCTTGGTGACTGGGGACGAGTTGCCGCTGGGGCCCGTTTGAGATCCCCTGTCTCGGGACGGCGGGAGTTGACTTGCGCTGTCGAGGCCGCGCATATGTTTACGCGCGTCGAGCTGACCACGAGGAGCCGCGAAAATGCATCGATCGGAGACCTACGAGCTGGTTCAATGCGTGAGCTGCGGGGCGGAGGTGTCTGCGGGCCGCGACCGTACCTTCACTTTCGGAGAGGACAGTGCGCTGTGCTTCAGCTGTGCGGTAGCCCGCGGCGGCAAGTACGACGAACTGCACGACCACTGGGAGCCGCTTCCCAACGTTGCTGGCTTGCGCCCGGGCTAGGCGGAGTTGGCCTTCTTGTCCTCGGCGCCTGGCGGACGGATGGACGGCCGACGGACCAGTGGGCGGGCGCGCAGCAGGTGGGCGCTGATTTGCACGCCCCAGTCGTCTTCCTTGAGCTCGACCCGCCCGTGACTCTCGGACACCGCCCGCACAAAACGCCCGAAGGCGACTAACCCTTCGGGCGGATCGCTTGGCGCGAGTACCGCGCGCTTGAGCGCCGACGTTGGCAGTCCGAAAAGGACATCGACAATGTGGATAGTGACCGTCTCGCCGCTTTCCTCCAGGGTGACCACGGGACCGTTGCCGGAGGCGTCGCGGCTGGCGGCGTCGTAGAGCATGTCGGTCAGCGCGTCTTCCAGTTCGCGGTGGTAGGCGATCGCGTTTCCCAGGTCGCGCGGTGGTTCGAAGCGGACTGGGCGTCCGGATGCCGCCGCCGCCGCGCGCGTGGCCGACCGTACTTGGTTGGCGAGCGGTTGTACGCTCAGCGCGTCGAGCGCCGGATCGAGGGGCAGCCGTAGGGCGTCGGGTCCGTGCTTCGCTTCCTCGATCCCGTGCTCCGTCAGAGTCCCGACAAAGCCCGCCGTCCACGACACCCCATCGGCGCTCTCGGACAGGGCCCGCAGGGCAAACACGGTCATCTTTGCGGGCCCGTGGTCGTCGGCGGGCAGTGGAATTTCGAACCGAACGCCCTCCGATCGCTCGCTAACTTGGGCCAACGTAATCGGTGGACCATCGCCGGTCCTTAGGGCCTTGAGCACTGCACCCAACATGAGCGTGCCTGGCGACAAGGGCGCGCTGGCTGCCCCCGGTGGGACCGCCACCCCGCGTGCTGTCAGCCAATGGGCAAAGGCGCTTCCAAGTACGCGCACGTGCCCGAATGGGTCGGCGTACAGGAGCCCAACGGGGGCGCCGCGCAGCAGGGAGTTGAAGATGCGCAGCTCACCCAGCGCCAACTCGGCCCCTTCCACCAGCTGAGCTGTGTCCATGCCGGGACCGCGCGCATGGGCTTCGGCGCTGCGCCATTTGCGCTCGTCCGCCTGGCCGATACGGCGGCGGCGGAGCATCAGTCCCAGGTCCTGGGAGAGACGTTGGGCCACCTCGGGCGATGCCATGTACGCGCGTTCGGCCGTATCTCCGCACAGAAACACATAGCCTTCCACCTCGCCGAGTGCGATCAGCGGCACGACCACCACCGGGGTGCCCTCCATCACCAGGTAGCGACGGGTCACCGTGATATCCGGCGTCCCCTGCTCGTTCGAGTAGGGTGTGCGCCGAATGTCACGCCGGCGCTCCTTGATCACGTTTTCCCCCATGCCGCGGTACGGCCAGAACTTCAGGTGCCACTTGCGTGGAGGCAGTTCCGCGACCAACACCGAGTCGGCAGGATGGGCTTGCATGGCGAGGTCGCCCACGCGCGGCCAGAACTCAGCGTCGGGGATGGTATGCAGTCCGTCGCTGCGCATCAGGGCAGCACGCTCGATCAGATCGGCGGCGTGTTCGATGGCCCGGCGGTTGGCCAGGGCGCGCGGGATTTGCAGCAGCGGCCCGGCGGTGATCACGACCAGCATCAACCGTGCCGGTGGGAGCACGCCGCCGTCGGACCACCACAGTAGTACGACCGTCAGGGCTACCAGTGCGATCATCGCCCCCGCCGCCACAGCGACAAGGAAGCGCTCTCCTCGCCGCTGGGCCAGGCCCAACGACAGGGCGATCAGTGCGGCGATGAGCGCAACCCATGGCCGCGAAAGCGGTGTTCGCCCACCGCCCTCGCGGGAGGAAGCCACAGCTTCGGCCAGCGCGATGGCCGTGCGGCTGGTCTGTTGGCCCACCTCGACAACCGCGATGCGGCGCGCCACCGCTGCTTTGGGCACGCGCCCGGCGATCAAGCCGTCGAGGTCCACGACCGGTATGCCACCCGGGTCCTGCGGCAGCAGCCAGGGTGGGCAGGACAGACCCGCGCGCTTCCAACCCTCTGGCATGGTGCAATCGGACCAGCCGAGGATGTGACCGTCGGTGCGTTTGAGCGACGCCTCGGGGGGCGCTGCAAGTACGTCGAAGCCAACGCTTCGGGTGCTGCCCTTCGCCAGTGGTGCACAGAGCCGGTCGGCCGGGGCGAGCATGATGACCGCTTGGATGTCCGCGGCGTCGATCGCCTCGGCCAGTGACAGACCACACGCTGGTATCTGGTCCGCGTCGGGTGCGATTCGCAGGACCATCGTGCTCGTCGATGGTCCATCGCGCTGCAACGCGTGCAAGGTGCGCGCTATCAACCAATCGTCGGGGGTGTCCGTTGGAAAGAGAGCGACGAGTAGCACCGCGTAGAGTACGATGAGGATCTCGCCGCGGGGCAGGCGCGCCCATGTGTGTTGAGAACGACCCGGAAGAGTCGTCGGGCGAGGAGCCCGGTACTGCTTCGGTATCGGTGACGAGCCAAACAGCATGTCGCGCAGAGGGCCGACCCATGCCACCGCCTCAGCGACGATGTTCCGCGTCACCGGACGGTCGTTTTGGCCCGAACGTACACCGATAATGGTACCCTGATGAGGCCGCTGGGCTCTACGCAAGCCCCCGGATTGCACGAATAAATCGGGACGCAAGATGCGTACGCACGATCTAAGCAGGTCGAAGGCGTGAGCGAAGCAACGATACTCGAGCTGTTTCCGGTCAATGGACTTGACCGAAGCTTGCATGCTCCCGTCTTTGTAGGCCTTTTCTTTATAACGCTGTTTGCAGAGACACTTGGTTGGACGTTCGCGGGGCTGGTGGTGCCCGGTTACCTCGCCTCGGTCATCCTTGCAGCCCCAGCCACCGCCGTACTGGTCGGCGTAGAGACGGTACTGACCTATGCTGTGTGTGCGCTGATCGGGAAGTGGTTGCCGCGAACACAGGCCTGGTCCACGGCGTTTGGCCGCGAGCGGTTCTTCCTCTTCATCCTGGTGGCCCTTGCCGTGCGCCTCGCCATTGAAGCCAATCTGTTGCCCTGGCTGGCCGAGAACTACGAGCTTCCCCATTCGCGCGAGTTGCACAGCCTTGGCCTCGTGCTCGTGCCACTGCTCGCCAACATGTTCTGGAACGATGGGTTCGTGCGGTCGCTATTGCACGTGACGGTGCTCGTCGGCCTGACCTATGTGGTGGTGGACGTTGTTCTGCTCGAGCACACGAACTTCACGGTCTCGCGCTTCGAGGTCGCCAATGAGAGCGTTTCCCTTTCCTTTCTCGAGACACCCCACGCCCAGTTCATCCTGCTGATCGGGGCACTCATCGCTGCCCGCGCCAACGTTCTGTACGGCTGGGACTACAATGGGATCCTGGTGCCCGCGCTGTTGTCGGTTGCCTGGTACCAGCCCACAAAGCTGGCCACGACCATCGTTGAAGCGCTCGTGGTCTACGGCCTTTCCCGTGGGGCGGCGGCCCTTCCGCCCCTCTCTCGCGTGCTGCTTGTTGGCACGCGTCGTACGTTGTTGGTGTTCACGGTCGGTTTCATCGTGAAATGGCTAGGCGGCTTCGCGGTGCAACGCGTCGACCCCACGCTGCACGTGATCGACTATCTGGGCTTCGGCTACCTCCTGCCCACGCTGCTGGCCACGAAGATGTGGAACCGCAACTCGATCGGTACGGTCGTCGTGCCGACCATTCAGGTGTCGATCGTTGCTTTCGTGGTCGGCAACCTGGCCGGGTATGGCACCACGCTGCTCGAGGGAGAAACCGAAGTGGTGGGGGCGCTTGCCGAACCGGAGAGCAGCACGCGATCGACGGCCACCGAGCTGATGCTTGCGGATACGTCACCAGACGTCGATCCGTCGCCGCAGCTTGCGGCGTTGCGGAAGCGCTTGTGTCTCGATGCCGTCGAACGCCTGCGCGCGGGTGAGACGTTCGGTCAAGCGCTACTCGAACGTGCCATGCTGCTCAACGTGCGGCTATCGATCACGGCTGATCCAACTGGGTCGCACCTTGTGCTTGGTCCCAAATCGCCGGATCCCGACCGGGACCGCGCGACACCTCGGGCGGCGGTGCGGCTTGCTCCGGGCGCAACCGCACCTTGGATGGTAGTGGCGGTCGCGAACGAGCCGAGTAGCGAGACGATCGCTGCCTCCATGCTAGCCGCCCGCCTGGTTGATGCGCGCGCGATCGTGGTCGAAGCCGAGGGCCGCCCCCTGGGGGCGCTGGACCGTGGTTTCTCCGAGGAGCTGGCCGAGGTCCTGGGTATCCAGCACGTGATGCGAGTGCGACTGGGGCCGCGTTCGGAGCTCGGTGTCGTCGGTGAGGTGGCGCGGGCAATCGGTGTTCCCCGCTTTTCCACCGCGTTCGGCAGCGACCTCCCCCTGCGGTGGATGTCGCCGGAGCCCACAGGCCCGGAGGTGTTCCGGCGCGCGTCAACTCTGGCCCTCACGCGTGCGGTGGCTCAGGCGGCGGGGGCGACGGTCCTGGGTGCACCCGAGGTGGCGTCTTGGCCCAACGGCGTTGCGAGCGACCTCTCGGCTCACCTGATCGGGCTGACGTCCACGCGACCCTTCATGTTCGAAGGCCCGAGCATCGAGGAACTGCGGTTGTTCAAGCGAGCGATCGTTCCGGCGTTCATGGAACTCGGCCGCGACCGGGAACCGACTCCCTGGGAGCGGGCATTGGCCGACCAGCTGGGCTATCGCTATGTCCGAATCGTTGAGGGCGGGGATGGAGAACCACAGGCTGGCGGCGCGCAGTTGGCGCCGACTGTGGCGTGGGCGCTCATGGAGCCGCCCTCACCGACCCGGCATGGTCATGCGACCTGGATTCGGCGTACCTCCACCGTTGAGGACGAAGACCCCGGCGTGATGGTGGAAGCGCCCGCGAGCCGCTGGGAAACAGGAACCTACCGAGCCTCGCTTGTGCTGTTTGATGGCTTGCCGGCCGAAAGCTTGTTGGTGGCCGGTGCGCCGCCCAATGCCGACGCGGAGGGACGTTCCGACGTGCGGCGCATCAGTGGCCGTCGAAGCTACTACCACATCGTTCACCAAGCCTGGGTGGACGCCGGGCGCCGCGCGGTGGTGGCACACGGTATCGCCGAAGCCCGCGATCCGGGGCGCGAACTCGTGGTGTCCACTGGCCAGGAGCTGTCCGGAATCGATGACCTGTCGCCGTGGTCGGGCGATGTGGCCCGCTTTTTCGATGGCATGGGCTTCGATGTCGCTGTGTTCAACGGTTCGCTCACCCTGTCCGCCTTCGATGGGGGGTACGATCCCGCCTTGGGGTACGCTCGACGGTTCGCCCCCGATAGCACGCTACTACTGTGGTTGTCTCCTGGCCTACGGCGCCAACTGGTGCGCATCCAGGAGGACGACCGCACGGCCCGCCGCTTGGACATGCTAGGGATTCCCGTGGTTCCCGCGGCGGTCGCGGCGCGCGCGGCGGAGCGCAGCCGGTGCCCTCGTATCGGTGAACCAGCTGCCGTTGGCGGGCACGATTCCTGTGTGCGCGTGCGGTGGACGCCCGGGCCGCGTTGCCCGGCGGTCCCCGAGGAATGTGCTTGTGATCCCGAAGCACTGGTGCGCGCGTTGGAGGCGTACACCCTGCGGCGCAACCCGCACATCTTGCGTGCGGCGCTCGTCGCGCGGGAACCCTGCCGAGTCGACGTATTGCACGACCGCAGGAGCGGGCTGTTGTGGGCGCTTATGGGTGCGGGCGACCAAACTTGGCTTGTGCCCCTGATGGGCGGGCCTGCGCGCCGGCAGGACGAACCCATCGTCGACGAGCGGGCGCTTCAGCGTCTCGTGATCACGGGGCTATCCAGCACGCGGGTGGTCCTATGATGCGCTGGATCATTGCGCTTTGCGTGATCGCGCTGGCGGCGGCATCCCTGGTGGGCACCCGCGACTACAACCCGGCCGCTCAGGGGCCAATCGCCGATGAGTTGTTGGCCTATGAGGTGACGCCGCCACAGGCCGTGACCGTCGATGTACCGGCGGCGACTCCGACCGTTCAGATGACGACGTGGGCGTTGCTCGACCCAGTCGGTGAGTTTGCGCCGCTGGACGCGATCGCCTACGGCCTTGAGGTGGAGACGTGGAGTCGCGCTACCGATGAGCGGAAGGTGCGGCGCTACGGTGTACTGAGCCGAATCGCCAAGGGCTCCCGCGGCGAACAGCTGATTCCCGGCTTCGTGGCGCGGCTCGCCGACGGTGCGGAGTGGGCGACGGACCCGCGTACGCTCGATGTCGACACGTCCCTTTGTATGGCTGAAGGGGGACGCCTCAAGGTCCGAGCCTTGCCGGCGGACTACCAGCACCTGCTCGTGCGTCTGAGCTACCGCGAGGGTCGCGGCGAGATTGAGCGCGACCTGTATGAGCGGAGTCTCACGCAGGAACAGGTGCAGAGGATCCTCAACCGTACGACTGCCCTGGGCTTTGTGGATCTAAGCGAGGACGCGCGGGCGTACGCGCTTTCTTTCTGGGGTCGGCGACTATCGGCCATAGGGCGCAGCGCCAAGGACTACCACATGCGTCGGCTGCTAGTGGGTGAGCTTGCCGGCAGCAAGGACCATGCGGAACTGAGAAGCCTCGAATTCAAGCTCGGCAACGGGCGCCGGGCCGCTTTCAACTTCACTCGGCCTCTCGTCTTGCGGGTGCACGGCGAGCC
The DNA here is from genome assembly GCA_028817905.1 of Myxococcales bacterium. Classification (GTDB taxonomy): domain Bacteria; phylum Myxococcota_A; class Polyangia; order Polyangiales; family JAFGIB01; genus JAPPOR01. The sequence continues at coordinate 5,987 of JAPPOR010000500.1, read as the reverse complement.
GGGCGTTCGGGTGTGGGTGCGTAGCGGGGACCTGGCCGCGGCAGGTGGGCTCTTGCCGAACTCGGACCAGCGCGAGCGCCCCGTGGAAGGCGTCATCTCCCGGGAGGGCTATGTGGATCTTCGATTGCAGCGAGGAGGTCTGCGAACGGTGACCCTGGAGGCAGATACCGTGTCCCTGCTGTCGTTTTCCGTGGCCGAGTCCTATGCTGATGCCCAGGTGGGAGAGGTCGACCACATCACCTTCCCCGACGGGCGCGTGCAGATCTCGCCGGATGTGCGCGTGCGCGCGCACTACCAACTCGATCCCGAGCAGCCTGTCGTCTTGCATGTCGCGCAAGGGCAGGGGCCCTTTCGTTTGCGCATACGGGGTTCGCTGCCGGCTGATACGGACCTTTCCGATCCCAAGACGGCTCCCGCGACGATCCAGGGACGTCTGCGGGCGCAATGGCTGGACGCGGACGGCCGAGTGCGCCGGCAGGTGTTGCGGGTGGCGCTCGCGCCCTCCGTGTTCGAGGACTTCGGGGACCAGGGAGGCGCAACCGAAGAGAGTGTCGCATATCTGTTTCCACCTGCGGGGGCGAAAGAGATCAAGCTGCTGGGTGATGCACATCTGGCGTTTACAGCGCAGGTGGGTGAGCCGGGAGTCGAACGGGCTGTGATCCATCCAGCCTACCGGGTCGCGGCGTCGCCACATCAGCGCTTTGTCCATGCTCCGTACGACATCGGTCGATGGACGGCGGTAGTGCCCGAAGAGGCGCAGGCGCTTCGCCTTGGAGGCCGCGTGTGGTCCCTGCGCGCCCAGGTCCGCTGGGTAGTTGGCGCAGCCGACGAGCGGGAGCCGCCCGAGCGAGGCATCACGCCACTGGGTCATCCAGTACGTCGCAAGCTGTGGGTCCATCGCGCCGTGGCAGCCGACCCGGGGGGGGCACTCGAGTGGTTCGAGGTTCGTCATCGCCAGGTGCTGCGGATTGCCGACCGGGGTACCGCGGAGCACCGCCTGCGCTTGCGCTACCACGCGGGCGCGTCGCGCCTGGGCTCGTCGCTGTCGGTGGCGGTCGACGGCCAGCAGCGCTACGCCGCGCCGCTCGTGGTCACAAGCGGGGAGCTATCGCTAGCGGTCCAGCCGGGCCTGCGTGAGGTCGCGGTGGAAGGGCTGGGGGAGGAGGGGGTCGTTTATGTGGATGCGCCACCGCGCGTGCCGATGGAAGCGTTGCGCGAGTATGCCGTCTATGAAATCGCGCGAGGGGGGCGGTTGTCGTTCCCGATTGTCCGCAAGGGTGACCAACCTCTGCGTTTGATGGTGTTTGTCGTGACCGATGGGACGCGCGTGCCGTGGACCCTTCGGTATGCGATCGAGGGCGGCAGACAGGTGCGTCGCGCCAGCGTTTTCTTTCGCGAACCGACCGAGCTTGCGGGGGAACTTGCGGGGATCTCAGGCGAACTCGAGGAGGGGCTGTTGTGGCAGGGGCGAAGCCTCGGGCCTCGACGTGCGTCGCTGGGTCGCGACGGTGTCTCCAAGGCTCGGATCAACCTGGGTGACGATCTGACCGCACGTGAGCTGGCTGTCACGCTGTCCCTACCGCCGATCGCCAAGACATCGACCGGTGCGGCGGTTGCGAACGCGCAGCGGGTGTGGGTGCGAGCCGTTCTGGTTGGCCAGGCGATGCGCGAGCGCGAGCAGCCAGGGCGACAGTGGACCAAGGATGTCGATGATGCTCTATAGACCTGTTCGTTTTGCGAGGCACCGAAAGCGTACCGCCCGCCTGGCCGTGGCCGTTGGTAGGCGTGCGCTGAGCTCTGCGCTCGCGCTCTTGCCTTTGGGGGTTGCGGCGTGTGGAAGCTGCAACAGCGCGACGGTGGAGCCTCGTCCGGGTGCGAGCGAGGGCCGGTCCACGTTCGACCGCCGCGCAGCGACGAGCGAGGTCACCTCAGCTGCCCCACCGATCATCGGCAAGCCCCATACGCAAGGTGAGCCAGGACCCGGGCCGTTCGCGCCGGATCCACCCGCAGTCGGACCGGCTTCCAGGGTGTTGGAGACAGGCGCCTTGCTCAAGGTTCTCGAGCGCTTGCGGCGTGTCCGCGACATGCCGGTCAGCTATCGTGGTCCCAGCCGAAGCGAGGCGGAGGTCTACCGGCGGTGGGTCAAGAAGGTGGCGATCCAGATGCTCAGCGACGCCCCCGACCCGGAGGTGCCTCCCGAAAAGACACCGGCGGGCTTTCGACTGCGGGAGCTTGAGGGTGGCTCCCTGTGGCTGCTTTCCGAGCGGCGCAAGGCTCGCAGGGGAGCGGGTGCGGTGCTGCTTCGAGGCGGGGCACCCACCGGTCAGCGCGAGCTACTGATCGAGGCGCCGCACACGTTCTTCGACACCAACACGCTTCCGATTGCAGTCGAGTTGTTTCAGCGGCTGTCTGCGCGCGCCCTGCTGATCAATACCATTCACCGTGGCGCTGGCCTGGGTCCGGATGCGGAAGCACAGGCGCGCAAGACCTTCGCGCGCAGCGGCCACAGCGAATCCGACGTCGCCCATGTACGCTGGTCGTTCTTCAACCAGGCCCACACCGCCCTGGTTGAGACGTTGCCCGGTTCGGTCGCGCTTCAGCTTCATGGCTATAGCGACGCGACGGTTCCGAGTCACGCCGCGGTGGTGAGTGCGGCCGGGACGGCTTTGGGCATCGAGCCGTTCGTGGTGGCCCTCAGGAAGGGCCTGTCTCCTCTGCCGATCGCGGCCTATCCACGGGATGTCAGGCGGCTTGGGGGCACGACCAATCGCCAGGCGAAGGTCAGCCGGGCCCGCGACGGAAGGCTCATGCACTTGGAGCTCTCGCGCACGCTGCGCGACCGCTCGCGCGAGGATCCCAAGGTTGTGGCGGCGATTGCGGCAGCGGTCGAGCGCACCCTTGTGGGCAGGGCGATCGCGGCCGATGTGCAAGGAGGTGAGCACTAGCCGTGAATGCCTTGTCCGGTCGGCACTGCGCGCGGGGGTTCCCGGCGGCAGGGCGCGCGTTCGCGCTGTCGCTGCCCGTGGCGCTATCGCTGTGCCCGACCTCAGCGAACGCCGCGCCCGGGCAAGTGGTCGCGCCCGTGGCCCTGGTCGACTTCGCCCAGCCCGGACCGCGCTTGCCGCAGGCTGTGGATGTCCTTCAGGAGGGTCGCTTCGTGGTGGAAGGTAGCCGGGTTGCGGTGGCGCGCGTGCGCCCGGGTGACGTGATGACCGTGTCCGGCCATCCATCCCTGGAATTGGGGCTCGGCTATGGGGCCGGCCCGCTGCCGGACGGCGTCGTCTTTCATCCGGGTGCACGCAGCGTGCGGGTACCGACCTGGTCGGATGCGCGGTTCGTAGTTGTGAGGGCCTCGGGCGAGGTAGGCCTCGACGCCCCGGCTAGACCTCAGGTCGCCCGTGGGACGCTACTGCGCACCCCGTCGGTGTGGGATGCGCTCGCGTGGCAACGGGTGGAAGCGGAGGTGGTGGCCTGGCTGCGCGCCCGCTCCCGGAGCGCACCGTCTGCGCCTTCGGATCCGGATCTGCGCGCGCTCGTGGCCGAGCTTGCGGGCCTGCGGGCCCTGGCCGAGCGCGCCGGGGTCAGCGCCGCGGATATCGCCCCCTATCTGGTGCTGCATTTTCAGCGTGAAGCTGCGCGCCTACGCCCGCTTCGCGGTCCCTTTCATGTTGCGGCGCCGTTCACGATCAAGGGAGGGCACCCCGTCGAACAGGACGGCGAGCCGTGGCGCCGGGTCGATGCGGGGCAGACCCTGACCGTCGACAGCGAGGCCCGCGTGCTGCGTGTGGCCGTCCGCACGTTGCGGCCGGGTAGGGCGCGCGTCGAGCTGTCCGAAGGGGACCGTCTCGCGCACGTGGTGAGTCGCGATACACGTGGAGACCCGGCGACCGAGTGGTCAAAGCCGAGCCATGTGCGCCTCGTGCTGCCGCCCGGTTCGCAAGCGGCGTCCGTTCGTGTGTTGTCCGGCAGTGCTCTGGTTGCGGTGCGTGCCTACCGGGCCCGACCGGCGCTCCTGGATGCACTGCTGGGCGAAAGGGGCGCACGTTCGCCTGCCGGTTCGTCCACCGGGGAGCCGCCGACGGCCGTGGGCGCTCTGCGACGTGCTGCGCGCTACGACAACGATCGGGCCCATGGGCATCTGCGTCAGCTTTTCTTGGATGAGCGCACGCCACCAGCGATGCGCCTGGCGCTCGGTCTCGAGCTGTCACGAGGGCTCGACCCGGGCGATCCAGGGGATGTTTTACTCGCGCAGACAAGCGTGCGCCTGCTGGACCTTGTGGAGCTCCCCGAGGTCCACGGCGCGGCCCTGCGGCGCGCCTTGCTGGTGCGACTGTGGGACCTGGGCTTTCAAGCTCCGGTGGTCCGCTATGGGTTTGCCCGTGTTCCCCTGCCGGAGCTGCCGCGCAAGCTTACCCGCGTGCTTGCGGGGCTTGGCCCCGAAGGGGCCGGCACGTTGCGAACCGAGGCGGCGTTGTTGCAGGAGCTCGAGCAGCGCCTTGCCGGCAGTGCGGGCGCATCGGAGCGGCCGCTTGGCCCGTACGCGCGCGCGACCCGGCTTGCTCGTCAGCTTTGGCGAGCGCTTGCACCCTATCGCCTGTTGTCGACCACCGATGGAACCGCCCCCGAGTACGAGTTCGTACCGGCTCTCGATGATCGGCACCGGCCAGACGCGTGCGATGCATGGTCTGGCCGGATGCCGCGCTGGACCTGGCTCGACCGCCCGACAGACATTGACGTTGTGGCGGAGCGCGGCACGCATGCGCTCGTGAGCATTCGTACGGTGCCCGGGACAACACCCCGAGACGCAGCGATCGTGGTGAACGAAACGACTGCCGTCGTGCATGCCCGGGTCGGGCTGGGTGCGCGTCTGGCGGTGCGACCCGGTCGGCACCGCTTCACACCCAAGGATGGTCCGCTGCTTGTGCGCGTGCCGCGCGCTGGACCGGTTGCCTGTCGGAACCTTCGCCAGCTGCGGCGCTGGTACCGCCCGGGCGGGAAGGGTCACGTCGAATTCGGGCTTGCGCCAGGGACTGAGCCAACCCCGATCCGCGTCGACATCCGTGCGCCGAGCGGGCGCATGTCTACCCTGACGCTTGCCGTGAAGGACCAACGCTTCGAGACCTGGGCCCGCGGACAAGTTCGCCTGGACGTGGCGCTGTCTGAGCGCCAACCCAGCCGTCCAGCAGCGGGCAACTCGCCGCCGGGTTCGAGCGCGGAGGTAGCCGATACGTTCACTGTGATGGCGCCTCGGACTGTGGCGGTGCGGGTGGCGGCTCGCCACAACCGAGCGTCCTTGCGCAGCGTCCCGCAGCTTCGCTTCGCGCCAAGCGATCCGGCCCAGCCCGCGGTGCTCGCGCAGCTTTCAGCGCTGCGCGCCCTGACGACCGCGATCCGCTCGACCGATGACCGCGAGCGCATCGCGGTGTTGCGCCGGCGCCGCGCCGATGTTCTGCGGGCTCTCGGGCAGGCGACCGCGGCGGATGCAGACCTGCAGCGCGTCGGACCGCTTCAGGCGACCGTCCCAGCGGGTCCGCAAAGCGGCGATTTGCCGGCGATCGCGGTCGCCCTGCCGGATCATGTGGAGGATGTCGTGGTGCTCGGCCTGGCGGGACGTTTGCCCCGTCTTGCGTCCGGGCCGGGTCAGGCGGTTGGCCCCGCGTCCGCTCCTGATTCCGGTTCGGGTGCGCTCCCGGGGCTGGTCGTGCGAGGCGATCCTCGCGCCGCGTTGGTCGCCGCGAATGCCCCGGTGGCGGACATCTTGCCCGTGTTGGCCGAACTTCCGCCTCCTGAGCAGGTTGGCCCTGAGCTGCTGGCAGATGCCATCCTCGCGCTCAGGGCCGGGATGCGCATGCGGGCTGCCGAAGACTATGCGCGCCTGGGGCGGGCCATGGGGGCGGGGCCCGCGCTCGCGCGCAGTGCAGCGCGGATGGCTGGGGTGGCGGCTGAGCGAGATGACCTAGGCCTCTCGAGGAGGGCGCTGCCCGTGG
>JAPPOR010000343.1 GCA_028817905.1 Myxococcales bacterium | reverse complement strand
GCTCGGAATGCCTTGCGAGCGGGCCGGGCTTCCCCGTCATGGTCGGCGATGGCTTCGTTCAAGGTGTCGGCCGCGCCCGTGTGCATGTACGGTCCGGAATGGCCGACACCCCACAACGGGGGCGTGCGGAATTCGCGCATGCCCGCGCTTCCATCCACGATTCCGAGGGCGTTGCCGGGCAGCACATCGTGGAGCAGCAGGTCGGAGTACAGCCGCACCGGTCCATTCGCTCCCTCCAGCTCGGGTGTGTGGCAGTCGACGCAACCCAGCTCGCCGAACAGCACCTTCCCCCGTTCTGACTGGGCCGGATCTTCTGCCGGGGTGCGCGGTGGCGGAGCCAGGTATCTCAAGTAGTCGGCAAGGGCGTTCTGATCATCGAGGGTCAGCTCCGGGTCCGGCACGTCGTCGTCGTCTTCGAGGATGCCGAAGGTGCGTTCCGCATCTCTGGGCACCGTGATGCCCAGCTCGGCGCCCATCGCGTCGCGCACGAACTCTGCCAGCGTCGGCACCTGGGCCTTCCATCCGAACCGGCCGATGCGGTCACGGGAGACGATCGATACGCGACCGCTAATCCCGTCCCCGTCGGCGTCATCGGGGTCGGCCCCCGCCTCGATTTCGGCGCGCGCGATGCCATCGATCAAGCCGAGTCCGAACAAGGGGGGCGTCTGCCTGTGCTCGAAGATATGGGTTCCGGTTTCTGGTTTGTTGGCGGTGTCCAACAGCGCGCTTGTGCGATGGATGATCGTGCCGATCGCTGGCGCCACAAATCGCCCCTGTTTGTCCAATCGTCCGTGCCGCATCGCGTTGACCCCGCTGGGTCCTGCACCCCCAATGACCGGCTCGAAGTGGCAGGCGCGGCAGGAGTCGCCGTTGAAACGCGGCGCGCCGAGTCCCCGGTCGAGGCCGAAATCCACATCGAAGAGCGCCCTACCGCGCATGAAACGTTCGCGCTCCTGCGGGGAGAGGCCACTGATGGGGCCGCCCAAGTCATCGGCTTGGGGGGCCGGTTCGTCCGGAGGAAGTAAGCCCGGGCTGTACTGGGATCGACCTCCCAGGCTTTCCAGGAACGAAAGTAGCCAGTCGCGCTGCTCCGTATCCAGCGCGACGAATGCGTCGCGGGCGGCGCTCGCCTCCCCTCCGTGAGCCGCGATCGCTTGCGCGATGCTGGTGGCGCGACCATCGTGGAGATAGGGGCCCACCGCAGACAAGCCCCATAGGGGCTGTGTCCGGAACTCCCGCCCGGTTGCTTCCTTTTGTACGATTCCGTCCGCCAGCGCATCACCCATGTCGTGCAGCAGCAAGTCCGAGTAGACCGGTAGCGGACCCCGTGGACCTTCGAGGCGTGGGGTATGGCAGTCCGGGCACCCGATCCGATCGAACACGGCGATCCCTCTTCGCTCCGACTCGCCCGGGTCTTCGACTTCGGGAGCTGCCAACAACATCACGAAGCTCACCAGGTCGAATAGTTCGTCGGGGCCCATTTCCGGATCGGGCACCCCGTCGTCGTCCTTCAGCGGTTCTTCCGGTGCCGCCGCCTGGGCGTGGCGTTGCAGCAGCGCACCAAGACGACGGGCATCCGCCGATTCTTCTCCCCCGGAGCTGTCGACGGGTAGGCGAGCGCGCGCCTCTTCGGACAGGGGGTCGGTTGTGATGCCGACGTGATTGAAGAGCGGTCCACGAATGAAGCCTTCGATCGACACCGTTTGGGCCTTCAGGCCGAAGCGACCGACGAACCCCCGATCGTAGTTGGGGCGGCCGCTGATGCCGTCGCCATCCTCATCGTCGGGGTCGGCCCGTTTTAGGATCTCTTCTTCGGGCAATTCGGCCAGCAGCCCCACTCCGAAGAACGGGATTGCGTTCCGCACGGCGAATACGTTGGTCTCCGGAGGAATCGCGGGGCGGGCGGGCAGCGGCTCCTCACCCCGTGGATAGGCGTAGATGCGCAGAACCCCCCCGGACGTGCCCGCCGACTCCCCCGGGAAGAAGGCCCCATCGTCGGTCAAGACACCCGTGAGCGAGAAGTTGCGGTAGAGGGGCGCCGAGCCGCCCGTTGTGGGGCGCTCGTGACATGCGGCGCAAAAGGTCACATTGAACGCGGGGCCAAGGCCTTCTCGTCTTCCGAAGCGCCGTTGGGCCTGCCGCTCGCCACGTGTGAACGCCTCGAGCTGGTCTTCGCTCGCGGTTGGCAGCGGGTCACCCATGGTCGCGGAGATCCCTTCAGCGATCTGGCCGTGGTCCGCTTGCATGGAGGGGACCCCACCGTCCTGGACGGCGTCATCGTCGCCGCACCCGGTGCCTGCAATCGCCCCGTAGGCCGCCCAGAGCAGCACGTGACGCAACAGCCCGATCGTCGATCTCACGTGTTTGGCGCTCCCCGCTTGCGAACCCAGGCCCTATTGTAGCCTACGGACTAGCGCTGCGCCGCCGAAGGGGGGCGCAAACTCGCCAGCTACGGCATAAAATGTGCCGTCTCCGTCGCCCCAAACAGCATGGACATCGATCGTCGTTACGTCTTGGGTTTCCGGGACGATCCGGTCGTCGGCCAGCTCGTAGCGCCCGACGAAGCCTTCCACTCCCCCCACGATCGCCACGTCCGGGGAGGTCATGAACACGCCGTTGAGACCCCCGAGGCCCGACTCCCCGCGGGTCGTCCAGCGACTACCATCGTAGGTGGCGATCCGTGCGTTGGATCGCCCGCCCACTAGGACGATGTTGTCAGCGCTTGTGCCCCACAGCGACACAAAGTCCTGATCCGCAAGTGCGCCACCCGGGCTGTTGCGCCAGCGGCCGGAGCGGTGTTCGAAGATCTGCCCCCGTTGACCCACAGCGAACAGCGCTCCGTCGATCCCCCATACCTTGAAGAGTGCGCGCGCGTTGCGGCTGTTTTCACCGGGATCGACCGCGACACGTTCAAAGGTGGTGCCGTCGTAGCGCAGCAGTACCGGCGCGGCGTCGGGATCGGCTGGGTCGCCGCCTACGATCCATAGCTCCGAGTCGTCAAAACCAAAGATCCCCCACAGGTCGTCCTCGACCCCGCTGTCCAGCACGTCCCACCGCCTGCCGTCGTAGTGCACCACGGCGCCGCCCAGCCCGACCGCGTACACATCGTTCGGGCCGAAGCCCGTCAGCCAGATGAGAGCGGCCACGTCCGGCGCTTCCATGGGCGACCACCCCGTTCCATCGTAGTGGTAGATCTCGGCCTGGGTATCCGTGCCGCCTACGATGAACACGTCGTCCGGCGCTGAACCCCACACCCCGAACAGGGCGCCCGACTCGCTGGTGTCGAAGGCCTGTTCCCAGGTGGCTGCTTGTGGTGTCGATGCGTCTCCCGCGTCGATGGGTCCAGCATCCACCTTCGGTACAGGGTCGCCGTTTGGGCCCAGGCATCCTGCGACGGACGTCGCAAGCGAGCACAGCCACAGGTACCGAAGCCCAGGGAGCCGGCGCACGGCCCCGATCCCGTCGTCCAGGTTGATTCGCATGGGTTGATCAAGCCTCCCACTCCTCGACGAAATGTCCAGGTTTCGGAGCTCGAATCACCGCTTAGGACAAACGGAAGAACCGAAGGAGGGCAGCGCCTCCTTCGGTTCTGGACTTGCAGGCATAATTTGGGACCGCCCCTGCTGGGCGCCGGTCTTGATGCCGGCGGGGTGCCGAATGGGTAGCAGGTTCAGGCCCATCGGACGCGCGTGGCGCGACCGATGGACTCCGTCCAGTGCTTCAGGCGCCCATCATGTAGTCGAAGTTCTTGTGGTAGAACAGTTCGCGGGCCTCGTCGTTCAGGTCCTTGAACGTGCGTTCGAAGCGGCCCACCGGGTCGTCCGTTCCCTCCGGGTGCGGGTAGTCGCTCGAGAAAAGAAACAGGTCGGGGCCGGCGTCGCGAATCATGCGTCCCACGTCTTCACCAGGGAACGGGGTGAAGCGCACGTGACGGCGGATGTACTCCGAAGCGCGCATGGGCAGCGCTTTGACGGCCGGGTCGGTGCGCTTGAAGATCTTCTGGCTCATGTCGAGCGTACGCAAGAATTCGGGCACCCAACCGGCGCCGAGTTCGATCACACCGCCGCGCAGGGCCGGGAACCGCTCAAACACCCCATCGAAGACCAGGGAAGTCAGGTACAACTGCGGTCCGAAGGAAAGCGTGACGAAGTCGCGAACGCGAAGGTTTTCGCCCCCTCCTACGATGTCGGGCGGCACCGGCTTGCCGTTGTTGAGCCACGCCTTGGAGACCACGTTCAAGTTCGGCCCCACGTGCAGCATGAAGGGTACGCCATGGTCCACCAGCGCCTGCCAGACCGGGTCAAAGTCCGGGTGTCCGGGCGATCGGTCGCCGACCGGCTGGCCGGGGATCCAGAAGGCACCGCAGCCCAGCTTGACCCCTTCAGCGATTTCCGCGACCGCCCGCTGCGGTTCCTGGAACGATAGCTGGCCTACCGGGATAAGGCGCGGGTCGGCCGCGCAGAACTCGCCCATGGCGCGGTTGTGGGCGCGAATGCCCCCATACCGTACGTCCATGTCCTTGTGCCGAAGATACTGGCCACCGGAGAACGTAGAGAAGACGAGCTGTTTGCCGAAGCCCAGGTCATCCAGCGCCTGGGCTCGTTCACCCGGCTCGAAGGCCCCCGGGGCGTGCCAGCCCTTCGTCCCCGCAATTACGTTTTCTACCGCGGCACCCTTCGCCGAGCGCTTGTTGGACTTGTCCATCGCGTCTCGAATGAGGTCCAGGGTGGCCGTGCCGGCCTTGGTCAGCCCGAGCGGGGGGAGACTCTCTCGAACTTTGGGATCCGCGTGCGCGGTGACCCAGTCGGGCGTCTCCATAATATGACTGTCGGCATCGTACATCGTCCGTGTATGGGCGTAGGTCATGTTGCCTCCTCACTGTCTGTCTGTCGTTTCCAGGCGTCGATCTTGCGCAGCTTGCCGCGCCGTTGCATTGCTCCACTCGCCCAGATCGTGACGGCTGATCGCATGGCCTCGTGGCGCGATATCCGGAGCTTGTCGGCAAACTCCGGCTGAATGGTTTGGTCGAGAAGTGTCCTCAGGACTGCGAGCGCGACCCGTTCGTCCACCTCCGGCTTGAGCGCCGGGCGGAGCAAGGCCGCGCCTTGCTGCCTCGCCGATCGGATCACGTCTCGATAACGCGCGAAGGCCTCCGGATAGTCGCTCTTGAGGTCGCGCGTAAAGGCGGGTGATAGCTCGGCGTTGGCATCCGCCCAGGCATCCAGCCAGTGCATGAACCGCTCGAACTCATCCCGTCCGTTCTTGGGGTCGGGCGTGCTTGCTTCGGATGCCGCGACCTCCTTGGCCCAGCGGTCCACGCAGGCAAGTGTGAGCGCTTCCTTGGATGGGAAGAGCTTGTACAGGGTGGAGGCGCTCATCCTCAACTCGGTGGCCAGCTCTCCCATCATCACGGACCGGATGCCGTCGCGCTTGGCCCGCGTGGAGAAGACCGCAAGGACCTGCTCCCGCTGCTGTGTCGGGTCGACCCGCCGGCGCCGCGCCCTGGTCTCGTCGCCTGTCATCTCTCGCGAGTAATTAGCGTTCGTGCCGATTACTCGCAATACCCAAGCTTGGGGAC